>CAYOJF010000110.1:0-16941 GCA_964404215.1 uncultured Aureispira sp.
TATAGTCATAGGTAGATGCTTTGAGGTGATTATCTTTTCCTCTAATTCCTTGAAGGTGAGCTTGTACAAACTTGGCATAATCAGTAATAGATAAACTAATATCTCCTGCAGGATCTAAGAGTTCAGGCAATTCGTACATATTAGTTTTGGTGACGGCTCTAAGATTAGAATCTAAAGGAGTTATTGAATAATGCCCAAAAGGTTGATCTGGGTTGACATCTGTTGGCCAGCCAATGACTGGATTACATCCCATCGGCAACAAGACCTCATTGATAATAGCATCTTCCCAAGCGATGCCACTAACTTTCTCTAGCATAGCGGTAGCAATTGAGTAACCTGCATTTGAATATTCATAGCCTTCTTTGTTTCCTAGCTTAGCAGGGTTTTGTTTGACAAGCCATTTAGCGAAAGCCCTTCTTTTATCAATGCCATCGCCAGGGAAAGAAGGGATTTTGACCAAATCATAGGCACTCATAAATGGTTGTATTTTGGCTCTATGGCAGAGTAGATCAGAGAGGGTAATATTATGATAGGTCTTCAGAGCATCATCTTTCCAATGAGGGAAAATTTCTAGCATTTTGGTATCCCAATTAATTTGACCGCTCTCTACTAAACCTGCTGCCCAGTGAGCAGTGATGGCTTTGGTGTTAGAGCCCAAATGAAACCGATCATCTAGTTGCACTTTCTCTTTTTTATAAATTTGACGTACCCCAGATACTGCAATCTCTTTAATTTCATTGCTACTAATAACAGCAGCAGCCATAGCAGGCATTTTGGCATCTAACCGAATTTTAGTCAGTAAATCTTCGAGTTTTTCAAGTTGATAAAGCTCTTTTTTTTGGATTTTATTGGTGCTATTACAAGCACTAAATAGTAGAATGGCAAAAATAAAACTAATAGATAACTTTTTTTTGATATAAAATTTCATAGGTGTAATTATGGTTGATTAATACAAGTTTTGTAGTAATTTTAGAGCAGGTTATGTACTGTTTTAGTTAGGTTTTATAGTGGTTTAGAGTGTTTTTAGTAATGCAGGTGATTGTTAGGTTTTAGAATAAAGAGAGAGAGGTTTTTTTGAAATAAGGGCATAATTTTTTTGTTAAAAAAAGCAAAAAGTATTTTTTTCTGAAAAAAGTTTCTCTATGTTTGTAACACCCAAACGGAATAGTTTATTCCACAAATGGGCACTCTCTAAAGGTAAGCACACCTTTTGAGAATTATAGCAAAATACTAAATAAAAAATGATTCAAAATAAAGCAAATAGTTGTTGGTCTCTTATGACTTGTTGTTGTATGTGTTGTTGCACATACCCAGCCCAGCTATTGCCAGAATCAAAAGGAATACGACGGATAGAATAATAAATTAATTATATCTCTATATCTACAAAGTCCCTTTGGCATAGCACATGTCAAAGGGACTTTTTTTTTCATTTTTTCATTTCAAACAAAAATTACGATGTCAAATCTAAGCAATACTACTAAAGCATTACATGCTGGTCATGATACTCAAAACACTGCTAATACTAGAGCGGTACCGATTTATCAGACGACTTCTTATGTGTTTGATGACACAGATCATGCAGCCAATCTATTTGGACTAAAAGAACTGGGGTATATTTATACTCGCCTAAACAATCCTACCAATGATATTCTCGAACAGCGTTTGGCGTCTATAGAAGGTGGAGTAGGAGCGGCCGTATTTGCTTCAGGAACCTCTGCTATTGCTACTACATTTTTGACCTTGTTCAAAGCAGGAGATCATATTGTTTCTTCTAGTAGCTTGTATGGAGGAACTTATAATTTGCTCAATGTTACACTACCACGTTTGGAAATTGAAACGGCATTTGTCAATGCAGACTTACCCAGTAATTTTCAAGCAGCTATTCGCCCTAATACCAAAGCTATTTATATCGAATCTTTAGGAAATCCTAAGCTTGATGTACTGGATATAGAAGCCATCGCTACGATTGCGAAAGCTAATAATATTCCACTAATTGTAGATAATACAGTAGCGACTCCAGCACTACTTAACCCTATTGAACACGGAGCTAATATTGTGATTCATTCTTTGACTAAATATATAGGTGGACAGGGGACTTCGCTAGGTGGTGTCGTAATTGATGCCGGTAATTTTGATTGGACAAGCGGTAAATTCCCAGAATTTACAGAACCATCGAAAGGGTATCATGGGCTGGTGTATAGTGAAGCAGTAGGAGAGTTAGCCTTTATTATCAAGTTGAGGGTAGAAGGGCTACGTGATTTTGGAGGTGCATTGAGTCCATACAATGCGTTTCAGGTGATACAAGGACTCGAAACATTAGAGGTTCGCATTCAGCAACACTCTAAAAATGCATTATCGTTAGCTCAATGGTTGGAGCAGCAAGAAGAAATAGCATGGGTGAACTATCCTGGATTAACTAGTAGTAAATATAATGGACTCGCAGAGAAGTATCTTAAAAAAGGACAAAGTGGAGTGCTTACTTTTGGTTTGAAAGGAGGATATGAGGCTGCGAAGTCTTTTACAGATGTGACGGAGCTTTTCTCCTTGTTGGCGAATATTGGAGATACTAAATCACTGATTATTCACCCAGCGAGTACTACTCACCAACAACTAAACGAAGAGCAACAACGCTCGACAGGAGTGACACAAGATTTGATTCGTCTTTCTGTAGGTTTAGAAGATATAGAAGATTTGAAAAAAGATATTACACAAGCACTCACTAAAGTTAATGTCCTAGAAACTGTCTAAGAGTATGTCTAAATTGTTGTGTTAAGTTTTTAAGTGTTTTTTGGTTTTATTTCATTACAGCTAGAGGCGTTACTATCGCTGACAGAAGTTTCGTTTTCTAGCTGTTTTTACTTCATCTTATTATTGTGCAAAAAGAGTTCTTTATAGCTGATTACATGACTACTCAGGGAGTTTTTTATTCTCGTATTCCTGTCTCTTATCAGATAGTAGGAGTTCGGTTAGGGGACGCTCCTGTAGTACTAATAAATCACGCCTTAACAGGGAATTCTAATGTATTGGATTGGTGGGGAGGATTAGTGGGGGCTAAAAAATTGATTGATACCCAAAAATACACTATCATTGCCTTTGATTTGGTAGGAAATGGACAGAATGGATTTTTGATTGATAATTATCGAGCTTTTATTTTAGAGGATATGGCGATTATTATCTTAAAAATTCTGGCAGCCTTGGCCATCGAAAAATTACACGCAATCATAGGAGGGTCATTGGGAGGTGGACTAGCATGGGAAATAGCTGTTAGGCAACCTAATTTGGCAAAATATATCATCCCAATAGCGGCTCATTGGCAAGCTTCTGATTGGGTGATAGGGCACAATTACATACAGGAATGTTTACTACGTAATTCGACACAACCATTGGAAGATGCACGGAAGATGGCGATGCTTTTTTACAGAACACCTGTTTCATTACAACAAAAATTTGGTCGGACTACAGTATCCGATACAAGGGAGTATAATGTAAATAGTTGGTTGGAACATCATGGTACTAAACTGGCTCAACGGTTTAATAAAAAAGCCTACTTGATGATGAATCACCTCTTATCAACGATTGATATTAATAAACAAAAAAATATTGAAAAGGTACTTAAGTCGCTAAAATCAACCATTATACAAATTGCCATTGATACGGATTTATTTTTTGTGAAGGAAGACATGAAATTCACACATGAATTATTACAAAAGCTAGGTCAAAAAACAGCTTATTACGAAGTGACATCGGTTCACGGACATGATGCATTTTTGATAGAATACAAACAATTAACGACATTTCTCAAACCCTATTTTAAATAAAGCAATACATTATGCAGATCATCAAATTTGGCGGTAAATCGCTGGCAAACGGAAAAGGAATTGAACAGGCATTGTCCATAATAGAAGATAAAGTAAAGGGACGTGGAAACCGAAAAATCGCTACTATTATTGTACTTTCTGCTAGAGGAAACACGACTAACCAGCTGATTGAGTTATTGCAAAAAGCACAACAAGGATTAGATTATTCAGCCGACTTAGAATCTCTGAAACGCTATCAAAAAGATCCTTTTGAGGAAGTTGATTTGCAGACAGAATTCAAATTGATTGAGAATACACTAGAAGGGGTAAAGTTGCTTCAAGACTATAGCTTGAAGGTTAAGGATTTATTGGTGGCTCAAGGAGAATTGATGTCTACCAAAACCATATCAGCTATACTGAATAGTAGGGGGATTACAAGTAGAGCGATTGATAGCCGACAGTTTTTGACGACTGATAGCCAGTTTGGAGATACTCAAGTACAGGACAAAATTTCTGAAGCAAAAACAATTGTTTTCTTCAAACAAGCACCCTTAAATTATTTGCCGATTGTAACAGGATTTATCGCTGCAAATGAAGTAGGAGTAACGACTACTTTGGGGAGGAACGGGAGTAATTATTCTACGGCATTGCTTGCTAAGTACTTGGAGGCAGATGAAGTGCTTAGTTATACCCATGTCAATGGAATTCATACCGCCAACCCAGATCAGGTAAAAGATGCACGGATTATTGATAAGTTGAATTATCAAGAAGCCAATGAACTAGCAAGCTTTGGGGCTTCTATTTTGCATGCACGTTCTATTATTCCGCTAATGGAACGGAATATTCCTCTTCGTATTCTGAATACATTTAGCCCTGAAGGTCAGGGAACTTATATTAGTCAATATACGAATAACAGAACGATCAAATCAGTCGCCGTACAACAGTCTGTTTGTATGATTAATATTGCTGGAAAAGGACTATTGGGAAAGGTAGGAGTAGATGCCCGTATTTTTGGAGCTTTGCATGTTCATAATATTAATATTGGAGTAATTTCGCAAGGTTCTTCAGAGCGTAGTGTGGGGTTTGTGATAGACCAAAAAGATGCTGACAAAGCCATTCAAGTATTGGAAGCAGAGTTTAGTGAAGAGATCAAAAATAGAGATGTCAATACAATAGATGCTATTGAAAATATTGCGGTAATTACCGTGATTGGACAAAATATAAAAGGCTTTTCTACTGCTTATCAAGCATTGATCAACAATGATATTGATATACTGCTACTGAATAATACTATTCATGGAAACAATATTAGTGTTGTTGTGGCAGAAAAAGATCTGCACAAAGCCGTAAATAGTATTCATTCTCAGATCTTTGGTGTCGCTAAAAATATTAATATTGCCATCTTTGGCAAGGGAACCGTAGGAGGCACTTTATTGACACAAATCTTGAATTCTAAAGACCAGATCCAACAGCGAAAAGAAATTAAGTTAAATGTCTTTGCTATTGTTGGGACACAGAAAGTATTGTTGACTAAAAATGGGATCAATGAGGACTGGAAAACAGCTTACGAAAATGCAACTGAAAATAAGAATGGAATTCAACAAGTAATTGCCTTTGCCAAGGCGAATCATTTCGAAAACTTGATTGCGATTGATAATACTGCTAGTACTGATTTTGTGAAGGATTATACTACTTTAGTAGAAAATGGATTTGATTTGATTTCATCCAATAAGATCGCAAATACTCAATCTTATGCTTCTTACCAGGATCTACGTACTACACTCAAACAGTATCGTAAACAGTATTTGTATGAAACCAATGTAGGGGCTGGTTTACCTTTGATAGATACCATAAAATTGTTGCATGATTCTGGCGAAAATATTACTCGTATACGAGGGGTTTTTTCAGGGTCATTGAGTTATATTTTCAATCACTTTTCTGTCCTCAATCAGCCTTTTAGTGAGATACTAAATGAGGCGATTGAACAAGGTTTTACAGAGCCTGATCCTAGGGAAGATTTGTGTGGAAATGATGTTGCTCGTAAACTTTTAATTCTAGCTCGCGAGTTGGATCTAGAAAATGAATTTTCAGAGATTAAGATCAAGAATCTAATTCCTGAAGGACTGCGTGGTGGTGCGACGGCTGATTTTTTGACCCGCCTAGAGGAATTGAATCCTTATTATGATGCCATCAAGGCAGATCAGGAAGAAAACCATGTTTTGAGATATGTTGGCGACTTGCATGGGGATTTGGAACAAAATAAAGGTATTCTAGAGGTAGATTTAGTTTCTGTGCCAAAGAAAAGTTCGCTAGGGCAGGTGAAAGGCTCTGATTCCATTTTCGAAATTTATACCAAATCTTATGGAGATAATCCAATTGTAATTCAGGGAGCAGGTGCAGGAGCAGAGGTGACAGCAAGGGGCGTTTTTGGAGATTTATTGAGAATAGCAGAGAAGAAGTAGTTTGGGGAGGAATATAGATGATTAGAAGTAAGACGGTTAGAGGTTAGATTTTTTGTTTTAGGGTGGAAATTAGTAGCAAGTATGAAGTAGCAGGTAGCAAGGTTTTGAAGTAGATAGAAGGTATCAGAAGTTAGATAGTTAGAGGTTAGACTTTTAGATTTTCATTTTAATTCAAAAAACTAACCACCCACAATTGGGCAAATCAACAATTCAACAACCAACAATTCAACAAAACTAACCACTCACAATTGGGAAATCAACAAATCAACAACAAACAATTCAACAAAAACTAACCACTCACAATTGGTAGACCAACAATTCAACAAAAAAAACTTACTGATGAGATAGAACACCATGTATAGAAGGAGACCAAATTGCAGTTTTGACCTGTCCTTTTTTTAGAGCTTGGTTGACCCAAACATTGCAAGTGTAAAAGCAGCTATAACTACCCTCTGCTTCGTAAAAATAATCTATAGAGGAATAGCCTTGATTAGTCAATTCAAAGAAAGAACAATCACTGTCTTCTCGGAAAGATTGACGGATAAAATATTGTATCTGTTGTAACTGTTCGGGGCAAAGTTCGATAGGTGTCCAGAGAGAAGATGGGTACCCGTAATGAGTGACGTGCATGAGGGTAGGACTAGGCAGAAAGGCAGCTTTAAAGACATTGTTGAACTTAACATCGTCCCATGTCTTGGTATGTAAATAAAATCCTTCGTCTCCCCAACCAAAAGCTAAATAATTGCCTTTTTGGTGAAGATGCTGGTACAAGAAGGTGTCTAATAACTCTACAGGCAATACAATGTCTAGATGGACACCATTCGAGGCAATATAGATGGTTTGACATTCATAACAGGTAACTGCTTTTGGAGCCGTACTACTATTGGATAGTCCCCAGCCAGCCAGCAAGTATAGGAGTATAAAAAGAATGAATCCAAGGATAGGGTAGCCTACAATTTTTAATAAAATGATTAGTGCCTTTTTCATGCTCTTAGTCTATATTAGAGAAAACTATCATCTAAAATCTCTTCACTTTTGTTCAGGGCTGAATGATGTCTTAGGGCGATAATTGATGACGCTATAAAAAGGAAGACAACAACTGTAACGCCTCCTATCCAAAACGAAGTTACACAAAAATCATTAACAAAGGAACCACTACTGAGTAAGCCTGTGAACATAAAGGTGAAAAAGAAGCCAAGAAATCCTATTGCTAGGGATGTGATGAACCAAATACATACCTTCCAGAAGGTCGCATAATAGTAGTAAAGATAAAGAATAAGGTTCCAACCCATGTAGATTATGGTCACAATCGTATGAACAATAATAAGATCCGTAGGCATATATAGGGAGCTATTTAGAGTGTTAATTCGTCATCTAATAGGATATCTTGATTATTGGTATTGTTCATCTTTTGGGGGAGATCAGAGACTGAAAGTGGACCTGCTTTTTCATAGGCAGCAATTGCCCAGAGTAATGCTAAAATTATACTCATAGGAATACTGACGCCTAGGGATAACAAGGCTCCATAAGAAGCTCCTTTTTGAGGAAGGAAGACAAAGCCAATCGTGCTAAATATGACCCCTGAAAGCACAAAAATACCGAACACTCTTATTAGACAAGCAGCTAACTGCTGTAGCCCTTTTGGGAGACTTTTTCGTTGATAGAATCGATAGAGTGCTATGCTCCAAAATAATATTAATAGTAGTGTAAGAAAAGATAGAATGAGCCACATGATTCAGTAGATTTGTTATCTAGGATGAGGTTACCTTTTAGTTGTTTTTTTCTTTTGATAGAAAATAATCCCCCATACGAATGCGACAACACCATCTATCCCTAAGGCTAATGCTCCAAATAATATGGGAGCCAATCCTATATTTCCATATCCGTGTCCTGTACTTAGATATTCTGCCAATAGAGTTCCTGTGAATATTACAATAATGAGAATAATTGAACAGAGACCAAGGCATTTGAAGAACTCTTCCATCCAGACATTTATTTTTTTAATTTGGTAATAATAAATAAAAGTATAAATCCATATAGCTAATGCAGCGATTAATGCAGCAACTATTGCAACGGAAATTAGGAGTTCTGACATAGGAGAGATGTAAGAATATGTTTAAAAATTAAAAAGATAGAACAGTCCACATGCTCTAAGTCAATTCGTTGTCTAAAATAGTATCATCTTTTATTGGCTTTTTCTGTTTGCTTGCAATAGTCTCATAGGCAGTACCCGCCCAGAGCAATGCCATAAATGAACCTGCAAATAAAAAGAAGTAAGGTATGGTATTATTGATAATTGCTATATAATGAGCTAGGAAAATAAAAGGAGTCGCAAGCAGACCTACTATACAACATCGTAGGAGACATGCAAAAAACTCTCTAAGACTTTCTCCTAGTCGATTTCTTTTGAAAGATAGGTAGAGTATAATTAACCAAGCTAGAAAAGCGAGTATTAGTGTAAATATAGCAATCAAGAACATGAAAAACGTTTAGGCAATAAAGTCATCTAGAAGGTCATCACTAGGTATAGTAATTTTCTTGATGAGTTGTTTGGCATTTTGGTAAGCTACGATTCCCCAAAGTAATAGAATAAAAGCATCTATTCCTAGTGCACCTAAACCAAAAGCTACTACTACCAATCCTGCATAGGTGCCTGTTCCCATATTGAGATACCCAATCCCAATTCCTAGAAAGAAAATAATTAGACAGATTCCTAAACACTTGGCTAGACTTCCGAACCCTTCGCTCAATCTATTAGCTTTATTATATTGAGTCAATGCAGCTATCCAAGATGCCAAAATAGCAAACAGGCCTAAAAAAAATAAAATTTCCATTGGGAATGGTGTTAATATGGTGAGGTAAGTGCGGTTATTGTCTATACAATTTAGTATTATTTTTCCAATAAAAAGGATTCCTTAGCGGGAATGTAGCAATATGCATACTCAATAGGATTGATTTTATAGGGGTATTGAGGAGTATATTGTCTACCTTTTTCGTTTTCCAATACCAACCATCTACCTTTGAGTACAAAATCTAACGCACCATCTTCATTGACATCTAAGATGGAATATTGAAGTTGATTTCGATAAAACATGCCGCCTTTGGGGTTAGCATCAAATGTCTTATCTACTTGTGAAGAAAGGGCATTGAGCACATCAATGAATTCTCCATTTTGGTACTGATAGAGGTGATGTTTTCCTTCTCCTTCACAATTGATTTCTACCGTCATTAGTGTTGCCACAGAATCTTTTAGCATAGGAAGCAGATCAGCCTCTATGAGCTGTTTTTTCCAGAGCAGTTGCCCTTTTTGGTCAAATAAGAAATAAGTATTCTTCTTAGAGATAGCACATTTAGGTTTGATCGCGGTAGTGGTCTTCACTGCTAGGAAGTAGACCAATTGCTCTAGGCCATCTAGAATATAGCTCTTTCGAGCCACCAATTCATTGTTTTGGTAAGGCAGTTGGTAGATTGAATCTAACTTGCGTAAGAGCACATCAGGCTGAGTGTAAAAACTACTATCCAAGACCCAAGTGAATTTATTGGTATCGACAGAATTGGTATTACCTTTTTCAACGAATATATTACGCTCTAAATTATTTCCTTCTTCTATTAATGCAGTAGGGATTTGAGGTGGGGGAGATACCGCTGAATCTATTTCAGATTGACAGCTTAGATTGATACCCAAAAGGGTACCCCAACTCAATAAAAACCACAGGCTCTTTTTCAGTAACATTTAGTTTGCTTTTTGTACGGTATAGTCCTCGAATTTCAAGAAGTTTAAATATTGATTTTCGAACCCTCTAATCATAGGAGTAGGAGCAGGCATAGATGCATCTAAAGGAGCTGATGTAGAGTATACCGGTCTTAACTGAAAAGAAGTGTGTCTTCTCTCTGAAGGTTTTTGCATCAGGTATGCAGGGAAGTTGGTGCCATATTCGTGTAGCATACGACCAAAGTAGAGCATGACATCAAATCCGACATAACCAAACTCTCTAGGAGCGATTCCATAGGTGTTTTTATACCCATTATAGAAGCGGATGTTATCATTGGTTTTTTTAGAAATGAATGCTTCTGATGTAAAATGTAGATGCAAGGATTCGTAGTATTCAAAACCAATACGGCTGTAGTATTTCCATCTATCTCTACCCACTACTGCAATTTGGTAACCTTTAGCTGGTTCTAGTTTATCCACCAATGATTGTAATTCTCGTAAAGAGTTATATACAAACTCTTCGTTGGTAGAAGGAATAACAATGATATTTAGTTTGGAACGATTAAGAAAAGGGCGGATAAAATTTATCTTGATATTGGCATTGCTATTCATGTATTGAGGAAGTAGCGTATCATAGGTGTTGGTATAGACTCCAAAGTCCTTTTGGAGTTGATAAATACTAGAAGAATCTTTTCTTTCACTCAATAGTAGCACTTGTTTGTCAAGTTGTCTGTAACGATCTTTCTGTTTGATATTGTAGATATTGTTGATAATCGTTTTGCTATGTACTTCAAAAGAAGGATTAACTTGGAGGTAATAAGGGTTGTTGGCCGTTAGGTCTGTACGATTATTGAAAGGAGAAACAAGTGGGGTTTGATTTTGCTTAGCAAATTCTGCTACTATAGAAAGCGTATTACTACGGATAGGACCCACAATTAAATCCATCTCTTTCATACTTGGTTTTTCAAGTAATTGCTTCACTACACTCGTGTCACCCATAGAGTCATAAACATCTACAAATAAACGTACCCCTTCCTTTTCTAGACTATCTAGGGCAATTTTGACCCCTTCATAAAACTCTATCGCTTTGAGTGAATATCCAGGGATTTCTTTACTAGGCGAAGGATTGAAATTTTTACTACGGAAGGGCATAATGATCGCTACTTTATACGCTGCCTTTTTATTGATAGTCGAATCCAAGTAAGTAGTTTCTTCTGCTATCATGGTATCGTCAATAACTTGGATAACATCTACTGTATCTGCTTTGATGGAACCTGTTCCTATTTTTTCAAAACAAACGACCACTAGTGTATTTGGATTTTGCTGTAGTGTATCACACCACCGAAGGGTATCTATACGAGGAGGTACTGGAACTACTGCTACAGGAGCCTTGGTTGTATCTTTTGTAGTTGGTGCGGTGGTGTTATTGCTAGAGATGGGATCTAATCCATTTCCATTCTGACTGCGTTTGGTCGGATCGCAACTACTAAAAATTAGAGATAGCAGTATCAAACTGCATAAAATAAAAGAGATATTTTTATAAGTAAATATTGTATTCATAGGTAGTCCTTATCGTGTATTTTGGTTAATAGGGCAAAGATAATTAATTTTGAAACATACTAACGAATAACTATTAAACAAAAGCAACTCAGTTGAATATGCGGTCTTTTTTAGACTGCAACCGGTTGTTTTTGTCACATATAAAACTATCTGGACGATGAAAGAGCAAGATTATTATGAAGCAAATAAGAAATTATGGAATGCAAAAACCCCTGTGCACAAAGCATCTAGTTTTTATGATGTAGCTGGGTTTAGAGCAGGTAAGACAAGTCTCCAAGCAACAGAGCTAGAGGAGTTAACAGAGGTAGAAGGGAAATCCTTATTACATCTTCAATGTCATTTTGGTTTAGATACACTTTCTTGGGCAAGAAAAGGAGCCAAAGTCACTGGAGTTGACTTTTCAGAAGAGGCTATTGCATTAGCTCAAGAGATAAGTACAGAAGAAAATATACCCGCCAGATTCATTGCATCCAATATATATGATCTTACAGAAGTCTTGGATGAGCAATTTGATATTATTTATACTTCTTATGGAGTGTTATGTTGGTTGGGTAATATAGAAGAGTGGGCTCGAATTGTAGCTCGATATTTAAAACCAGGCGGGACTTTTTATATTGTAGAGCATCATCCAAGTTGGATGATGTTTGAGTTCGAAACAGGAGATATGAATGTTGCTTTTCCTTATTTTCTGAATAAAGAACCTATGCGAGAAAAAAGCGAAGGAACGTATGCCGATATGTCTTCTGAGTTATCAGGAGTAGAATATTTTTGGAACTACCCATTAGGCGAAGTAATTACAGCACTTATTCAGGCTGGCTTACAATTGGAATATGTACACGAATTTCCCTACACACATTACAATTGTTTTCCGAATATGGTGGAATTAGCAGCAGGGGAGTGGCATATGAAAGGCTTTGAGAAATTAGTCCCTTTATTGTTCTCAATAAAGGCTAAAAAAGGCTAAATTGGGCTTTCTTAAGGATTTTGAGTTCCCCAACTCTTAGTTTTTATGTCGTTATTGGTTCATTCTTGAGGATACAGAAAACACCTAATCGACTACTATTAATAAACCTGTTTATTTAAAAAAATTATGAAAGACTATATTCAGATGCTGACCATAGTATCATTACTATTGGTGAGTCATATTGTACATGCTCAAAAAGGGGGAGTTAGAGGATCTGTTTCTGATAAAGAGAGTGGAGAACCCATTATCGGAGCAACCTTGTTTTTGGAGGGAACGTCTTACGGGGCGGCTACAGATATAGAAGGATTTTATACAATTGCAGGGGTGCCAGCTGGCGAGTATGTTTTAGTTGCTCGTTATTTGGGTTATGATTCAGTAGCAATTCCTATTGTTGTGAAATCAAATTTGGTAGCTACTAATGTACGAATGGAGGAGTCTAGTACAGATGTGGGGATTGGAGTTGAGGTAAGAGCAGATAGAGAAGCTGCTCGCAATGATGTCAAAATTTCAGTAGTTCGAATTACACCTAAAGATATTAAGAAAATACCTGCTGCTGGTGGAGAAGCAGATTTTGCTCAATACTTGCAAGTATTACCTGGGGTCGTATCTACTGGTGATCAAGGAGGACAACTCTACATTAGGGGAGGTGCTCCTGTGCAAAATTTGATTTTGTTAGATGGTATGACCCTTTTCAATGCTTTTCACTCTATTGGTTTTTTCTCTGTTTTTGAAACAGAAATTATTCGTACAGCAGATGTTTATACGGGGGGATTTAGTGCTAAGTATGGAGGGCGATCTTCCGCAGTCATTGATATCAAAACAAGGGCAGGAAATAAAAAACGTTTGGCAGGTATGTTGAATGTAAATCCATTTGTAGTCAAAGGATTGATTGAAGGTCCTATTATCAAACTAAATGAAGAAACAGGATCTAGTCTTTCTTTTTTGGCTACCATCAAGCACTCTTACTTAAATGAATCGTCTCGTGCATTATACAGCTATGCTAATGAGCAAGGGGTATTGCCATACAACTTTACTGATGGACATGCTAAAATATCTTATTCTGGTGGCAATGGTAGCTTTGTCAATGCTTTTGGATTCTATCATACGGATAGAGTTCGATTTGAAGATTTAGCCAGTTATGATTGGGATGCATGGGGAACCGGGCTGGACTTCAAAATAGTACCAGGTAAAGCTAAGTTTGTAATGAATGGAGCATTGGCTTATTCAACCTATTCGGCTAATTTTTTGGAGGAAGGAAATTCTAGTAAAGTTCGCCAGAGTGATGTGGGAAGCTTTAATGGTAATATGAATTTCACTTACTATTTGCCCAAATCACGCGTATTGACTTTTGGTGTTGCTCTTAACACCATGTCTACACAATTTCAGTATTCTACTACACAAGATGTTTCTATCACACAGGGAGGAGATAGCCCTCAGAACAATACAGAGGCAGGATTATTTGCACACTTCAAAGGACGTTTTGGTCCAGTTGTGATAGAGCCAAGTATACGTATGCAAGCGTATGCGTCATTAGGAGAAGTAAGAATCGAACCAAGGTTAGGGTTGAAATGGAACATTACAGATTGGTTGCGTTTCAAAGCTGCTGGTGGGTTATATTCTCAGAATTTGATTAGTTCTGTTGACGAGAGAGATATTGTGAATTTATTTGTTGGGTTCTTGGGTGGACCAGATGATGGTGTTTTCCGCTTAGATGATGGTAATTACCTCAAAACAACCACTAAGTTGCAAACTTCTATCCATGCTATAGCAGGATTTGAGATAGATGCAGGACGTAATTTGACTTTCAACTTAGAGCCTTACTATAAATGGTTCCCACAGATTGTAGCACTGAATCGTAATAGAACAGCTGAGACCAGTGATAAAAACTTTATAGCTGAAGTTGGGGCTGCTTATGGAATAGATTTCTCTGGAACTTATGAAAAAGATCAATTGTATTTATATGCAGCTTATTCACTAGGTTATGTAACACGTGATGATGGTGAACAGACCTTCTTTGCACATTTTGATAGAAGACACAATGTTAATTTTGTTGGTTCGTACCAGTTCCGTATTGGAAAAGAGAAACCATCGGATAGAGGGGGGAAGGTAATCAAGCCAACAGAGTACCCTTTTGAAGTAGGAGTACGTTGGAATCTAGGTTCAGGATTTCCTTTTACACGAACACAGGGATTCTATGCTAACCAAACTTTCCAAGATGGTATTAATACTAATTATCTTACAGATAATAATGAACCCAATACTAATCTGGGCGTAATATATGAAAACGAAATTAATCAAGGAAGGTTACCTTATTACCATCGTTTAGATTTATCATTCAAATATACGATTGACTTAGTGAAACACATCAAAATGACAATAGCAGCGTCGGTTACCAATACCTACAACCGAGAGAATATTTTCTATTTTGATAGGATAGAATACAAACGAATCAATCAATTGCCAATCATGCCAGCATTGAATATCAATATTAAGTTTTAGTATCTTGATAGATTAAATATTAAAAAGAGCTTGCATGTAGGAGACACTAGCAGGCTCTTTTTTTGAATAACTTCTCTAGAATTACTACTTTTGTGGAGTTTTACAAGTAGATTTTGCTACATGTAATAACTTACAAGCCATATATTTAAAAAAAAATAAATACACATCAAATGAAGAAATTACTATTGAGCTGTGTGCTCGCACTATTATTTACTAACCTTACTTTTGCACAAGAAGATGCTATTAAGGATAGTATGGAAGTGTTTTTTGACTTGGATAGAGCTACACTAAAAAAAGATAGCAAGGACTCTATCATGGCTAATTTTGAGCGTTATAAAGAACGCCTACTCAAAATGCGTGTAACTGGTTTTACTTGTGATATAGGATCAGATAATTATAACATGGGCTTGTCAGAAAGACGTGCTCAATCTGCGTTTGAGTTCATCCAGACACTAGGTGAGTATCAAGATCGTTCAGAGTTGTTTTTCTATGGAGAAAAAATTCAGAAATATGATACCAGACCAGAGAACCGTCGTGTACATGTTTTGTTTTATCTCGAAGATGATGATATTGATACTTTAATCAAAGAATCTTGTGCAGAAGTATTTATTGAGAAAAAGTCATTTGCTCCAGCTAAGAACAAAAAAATGAACTTCACTTTGAAGTCATTTGAAAGTGCTTCTGATATGAAATCAAATAACTTGGAGATTATGGATACAGAGGGACGTAAACTATACTTCAATAGTGTTATGTACTTCAAAGCATCTATGGCAGGAACAGATATGACGGCAAAGAAAAATTTGAAAATCAAATTGCCAATTGTCAATGAAGATAAGCCAGGATATACTTTTTACACAGGAGAAGATCAAGGAGGAAGTATTGTATGGAAAAGTACAGGAAAACCATGTGTGTTGTCTGAAGAAGGAGCTTGTAAAACTTACAATTTAGATTGGATGTTGGACGGATATTGTGCTTGTGCTAAACCTCGCAAATGTGAAGAGGATTGTAACCCAGATCCATTCTCAGGAACAGATGCACCAGACCTTACTAAAGAAAACATCAAGGCTAGTAATTTGAACACTGTGGCAGAATTTGCTCCAGGTACTTACGCTAGTTATGATGATGTAACAGTTAAGGATGATTTGAACTTTAACTTAGATTTAGGGGTATGTGAGCAGTTCCAGTATGGGATTACTACTGATGATTGGTTCCCTATTCGTTACAGTGTGGTTAATCCTAAAAAGAATATTATTGTATCTTCTAGCTTACAGCCAAATAGAAACAATATGACTCGTATCTATGTAGATAAAAAAGAAGCGGGTAATATGGACAATCCTGTATTATTACCAGGTAAGCGTTTTGGTGGAGACAAATACGTGATGTGGGAGTCAGAGAAAGTAGATCCTACGCCATGTGTGGGAGAAGCAAACTGTGATTACATTGTTTATGATGTAGTTGCTTCGGGTCTATACAAATTGACAGAATGGAAAGATGCTGCTCCTCAGAAAGCAGCAGACAAATATATCTTGAAAGTTCGTTTGTTGAAGAACTCAAAAGTATTTGTAGGAAACAAAGCAACAGGTGAAGTTTACCTAGCTAAAAACGCAACTCGTAAAGGTAAAGTAAGAGAAAAAGAATATGCTATCAGAGATTTTGATAATGCTGGTGATATTGTAGTATACATACAAAATACAACCAAAAAATTACCAATGTATCAGGAAGTTAAATTGTCTGATTTGAAATACAAGAAAGCAGCGAATATGTATGTTGCTAGATTGGTCAAATTTAACAAAGTACAGAACTTTGATAATATTGAATTTACAGAGTGTAAGTAATAATTGCGATACACACATATTAAAAAGCCCTTGTAACTCTGTTACAAGGGCTTTTTTGATGGTTTAGAGGACTTAAGTAATAGGGCAGAAATAAATATAGATAAAAACACAG
>CAYOJF010000111.1:0-14344 GCA_964404215.1 uncultured Aureispira sp.
GGTGTATTCAACAATTTGGATCTATATACCGTATTCTTTTCACTTAACTACTTAACCAGACAAAAAAAAAGGATTTCAGCCATTTAGCTGAAACCCTTTATCTATCGAATGTCGGGATGACTGGACTTGAACCAGCGACTTCACGCCCCCCAGACGTGTACTCTACCAACTGAGCTACATCCCGTTTTTGCCTTACTAAATTATAGTATAGTGCGACAAAAATAAATTATTTTTATAGGTTTTCCCAATAGGATGCCTATAATTTTTCTTTAAGATACTGACCCGTATGAGAAGCTTCTACTTTAGTAAGGTCTTCTGGCGTTCCTTGGAATAGAAGTTGTCCACCATTGATACCGCCTTCAGGCCCTAGATCAATGACATAATCTGCTGATTTGATAACATCTAGATTATGTTCGATTACAATGACGGTATGTCCCACTTCTACTAGAGCATTGAAAGCGTCTAATAACTTCTGTATATCATGGAAGTGTAATCCAGTAGTAGGTTCATCAAAGATGAATAGAATTTTATCTCTAGAAGTTTCGTGAGCTAAGAAAGAAGCCAACTTGACCCGTTGTGCTTCTCCTCCACTAAGTGTGCTCGAAGGTTGTCCAAGAGCAATATAACCCAATCCAACATCATTTAATGGTTTGATTCTACGAATAATATCGTCATTGTCTGCGAAAAACTCCATCGCCTCTTCTACAGATAGATTGAGGACATCATAAATACTTTTTCCATTGTAGAGTACATCCAGTACTTCCTTTTTGAAACGTAACCCATTGCATTCTTCGCAAGTCAGACGTACATCTGCCAAAAATTGCATACTTACGACTACTTCTCCATCACCTTTACAGTTTTCACAGCGTCCACCTTCTACATTGAAAGAAAAATGCTTTGGTTTGAATCCTTTGATTTTGGATGCTTGTTGTTTAGAAAACAACTTGCGAATATCGTCATAGGCTTTGACGTAGGTAACAGGATTGGAACGAGAAGATTTACCGATTGGTTTTTGGCTGACCATCTCTACTTTATGGATCGATTTCCAGTCTCCTTCTAGACTATCATGAGCACCAGGTTTTTCTTTCGTTGCTTCTCCCATTCTGATCATCATCAGTGGGTAGAGTATTTTTTTGATAAGGGTTGTCTTGCCACTACCTGATACACCAGTTACCACACTGAATACATTGAGTGGGAAGGTGACATCTATATCTTGTAGATTATGCTGTCGAGCACCTTTTAGTTGTATACTTTTGGTGAATGATCTACGAATAGAGGGGACTGGAATAGCCATTTTGCCACTCATATATTTTGCCGTCAAGCTATCCGCAGCAGTCTCATGAATTTCCTCATAAGGACCAGCAAAGACAATATGCCCTCCATGAACCCCCGCAGCAGGACCAACATCAATCAAATAATCAGCATTGGCAATAATATCTTCTTCGTGTTCTACCACCACCACTGTATTACCTAGATCACGGAGTGCTTTGAGTACATCTACTAAGCGTGCTGTATCTTTAGGGTGTAGCCCAATACTTGGCTCATCCAATATATATAAAGAGCTGGTCAGATTACTTCCTAATGTTCTGGTCAAATGAATACGTTGTATTTCTCCTCCAGAGAGCGTGGCAGAAACACGATTAATGGTCAAGTAATTGAGCCCTACATCTAACATAAAGTCTAGACGAGTGGTGATTTCTAAGATTAGGCGACTCGCAATTTCATAATCAGTGTCAGAAATATTGATACCATCAAAAAACTGTTTGAGCTGGTCAATCGGCAACTCAATTAAGTCGCCAATATTTTTACCATCAATCAATACATACAAGGCTTCTTTGCGAAGACGAGTTCCTTTACAGCTGTGGCAATTGGTTTTGCCTCTATAGCGAGCTAATAAGACTCGGTTTTGTATTTTGTAAGACTTAGCTTCTAGCTCTTCAAAAAACTGATTGATACCACCAAAGTCTTCTCCTCCTTCCCAGAGCAGTTGTTTTTGTTCTTCAGTTAGTTTCTTGTAAGGTTCATGGACAGGGAAATCGTACTTGTGAGCGACATTGAGGAAATCTTGACGCCATTTGCCTATTTTTTGTCCTCGCCAGCATACGATAGCTTCCTCAAAAATAGATTTACTTTTGTCTGGGATGACTTTATCTTCATCAATTCCCAATACCTTACCATAGCCTTCACAAGTAGGACAGGCTCCAAAAGAGCTATTGAAGTTGAATAACTGAGGAGTGGGCTCCTCAAATAGAATCCCATCAATTTCAAATTTGTTATTGAATTCTACCGAATTACCATCCGTATCTTGCAGGATGGCAATGCCATACCCTTCCTGAAATGCAATTTGTATAGAATCGGCAACACGCTTGTCATTATCCTCATCATCTTTGGTAACAACAAAACGGTCCACTAGGAGTTGTATTTGCTCGTTGGGGTTGGTGATTTCATCTACTCTTTCGAGCAATGCCTCTACTTTTTCCATCTTACCATCTACCATCAGTCTAGTGTAGCCTTTCTGTAGAATAATATCTAGGTATTTAGCCAAATCTTGTTCTTCGTGAATACGGATTGGCGTAATTAAAAGCAACTTTTTTTTCTCTTCTAATGATTTAATATAATCCACTACATCAGAAATGGTATGCTTTTTGACTTCTTGATTAGATATAGGCGAATAGGTCTTGCCAATACGGGCAAACATTACTCGCAGATAGTCATATATTTCGGTAAGGGTACCGACAGTAGAACGGGCATTTTTGGTGCCGACTTTTTGTTCTATAGCAATAGCAGGGCAAAGGCCTTGTATCGTATCAACATCTGGTTTTTTCATCCGCATCAGGAATTGTCGAGCATAAGAAGAAAGACTTTCGACATATCTTCTTTGACCCTCTGCATAGAGGGTATCCATAGTGAGTGATGATTTTCCTGAACCTGATACTCCTGTGACAACAATCATTTGATTGTATGGTATAGAAACGTCTACATTTTGTAGATTATTGCCACGAGCACCCTTTATGAAAATTGATTTTTTTTTAGACATTGTGTAACCTTATTAAAACAAAAAGCGTAAATTAGTTTTACAAAAAAAATAAAGTAAAGAAAAATAAGTATCCTAGCAAACTTTTATTGCTATTCCGCTACCAAAGAAAAATAAAATATTAATATCTATTCAATTTTTATTACCTTTGTATCTTACTATGTAACAACGTGGTAGATAGCAGCCTCTTATAATCAAGCATCAACATTCTCCACACGATGGAAATGATGATAACAAAAATACAAGGTTATTGATTATAAATGGCAAAGCATTGAATCAAAAAAAAATAATTAACAAAAAAATAATTGCCTATTGTCCGACTTTTACTCCCTAAGCATTTTTAATAAGTAAGTTAAGTAAGTAAATCCTAAGTATTATGCAAAGTAGTAAAAAGTCTTGTTCTGACAGAGACCTCATACGCACTTATCTGCGTGGAGATGAATATGCGTTTCAAACATTATTGACGCGTCACAAAAACCGAATCTATACTTCCATTTATATGTTTGTCAAAGATACCGATCTGGCAAATGATATTTTTCAGGAAACATTTATCAAAATAATTGATACGTTCCGATCAGGAAGATATAACGAAGAAGGCAAGTTCATTCAGTGGGCTTTGCGTATATCCTACAATCTCTGTGTTGACTATTTCAGAAAGAACAAGCGCCGTAAAGTAATCACTCCTACCGATGATTTTGATATCTTTAATATGATATCTGCTTCAGATGATAATCAAGAGCGTCATATCATTAAAAATCAAACTTATCAAAAGGTAAGACAACTCGTAGAGGCGTTACCTTCTGAACAGAAAGAAGTTATCCTATTGCGTCATTATGCCGAATTAAGTTTCAAAGAAATTGCAGAACTCACTAATGTGAGTATCAATACTGCCTTGGGCAGAATGCGTTACGCTTTGATTAATATTCGCAAGATGATCAGCGAACATCATATTAGCCTGCAGTAAGTAGCTGTGCTAACCAGTAAGTAAGTGAAATACCGTTTCGGAAACTGCCCTGTTCCTGAAACGGTATTTTTTTTGATGGAATTGAAAAATTTGTTATATTTGTGTTCAAACAATTCTTATTTGGGGTTGTTGTGATATAAAAGAAAGAGATTTCGTCTTCGGGCGAAATCTCTTTCTTAGGTTTTATACTTAATTTTAAACTATGTTTGTTAGAATAGTTTAACGAAAACAACACTTAAAAATTTACTAAATATTATGGCAGAAGTAACGACAAACGAGGTACTGAAAGGAAGTGAGTTCTTGGTTAAGGAGTCTAATCCTAAGGATATTTTTACCCCAGAGGATACGAATGAAGAGCATGAAATGATACGTCACATGGTGCGTGATTTCGTTAATAATGAAATCGAACCAGTGTATAATGACCTAGAAAAGCAAAAAGAAGGCTTATCTAAAGCTAAATTGCAGGTAGCAGGAGAATTAGGACTGTTGGGATCTCACATACCAGAAGCGTATGGTGGAATGTCAATGGATACAAATACAAATACAATTATCGTAGAAGAGATTGGACGTGCAGGTACATTTTCTGTATCAGTAGCCGCTCATACAGGAATTGGTATGTTACCAATTTTCTACTATGGAACAGAAGAGCAAAAGCAAAAATACTTACCAGGTCTATGTACAGGACAATTGGTAGCCTCTTATTGTTTGACAGAGCCAAGTTCAGGTTCTGATGCTTTGGCAGCGAAAACAAAAGCTATCTTGACAGAGGATGGAGAACACTATTTGATCACGGGTCAAAAAATGTGGATCACTAACTCTGGATTTGCAGATGTATTTATTGTATTTGCTCAAGTAGATGGCGATAAATTTACTGGTTTCTTGATTGAGAAAGGAGCGAATGGCTTGACATTAGGAGCAGAGGAAGACAAACTAGGAATCAAAGGGTCTTCTACTCGTCAAGTATTCTTCGAAAATACAAAAGTACACAAATCAGCAGTATTAGGTGAAATAGGAAAAGGACACTTAATTGCATTCAATGTATTGAATGTAGGTCGTTTCAAATTAGGTTTGATGGCATTGGGAGCTGGTAAACGTAATTTCCAAGAAGGAATTCGTTATGCTAACGAGCGTAAGCAGTTTGGTACTTCTATCGCTAATTTTGGTGCTATTCAATACAAAATTGCTGAGCAAGCGATTCGTATGTATGCAACAGAGTCTGCTTTGTATAGAACTTCTCAGTTACTACAAGACAAAACTCAATCTCTACTAGCGAACGGTTCAACTTACGCAGAAGCGAAGCTAGAAGCAGCAGAAGAATATGCAGTAGAGTGCTCTATCTTGAAAGTATTGGGTTCTGATATGCTAGATTATGTAGTAGATGAGACGGTACAGATTCATGGTGGTAATGGATTCTCTGAAGAATATGCAGCTGCTCGTCAATACCGTGATGCTCGTATCAATCGTATCTTTGAAGGAACAAACGAAATTAATCGCCTTCTTTCGGTAGCAATGACACTGAAACGTGCTGCAAAAGGACACATTGATATTACTGGTCCAGCTTGGGCAGTACAGAAAGAGTTGACTTCTATGCCTTCAGGCGAGAAAACGGAAGGAGCTTATGGTGTAGAAATTGACACGGTTAAGAACTTGAAAAAAATTATGTTGATTGTAGCAGGTGCAGCAGCGAAATCTCAGATGGATGGCAAATTGAACCTTAAGCATGAGCAGCAAATTACTATGAATATCGCTGATATTATGATTGATGTCTTTACGGCAGAGTCATTGTTGCTACGTGTTCGCAAAATCGCTGAGAATGGTGGTGATGTAGTGGTCCCAACACATATGTTGGAGGTAACGATCAATGATGCTGTAGACAGAATCGCTAAAAACGCTAAAGACGCACTGAACTCTTTCGTAGAAGGAGAGCCATTGCGTATGATGTTGATGGGTGTGAAGCGTTATGCTAAATATAAGAGTGTCAATGTACGTGATGCTCGCAGAGCAATCGCTAAGCCATTGATTGAAGCAAACGATTATTGCTACTAAAAATGTAAACTATAACAAGCAAATGCTTGTTTTTAAGAATAGCCTTTAGCACTTTGTTGAAGGCTATTTTTTATTTTACCTCTAATTTCTCAATCCATTGATACCACCAGAACTAGCCAATAGAAAGATTATCCATATTGATATGGATGCCTTTTATGCTGCTGTCGAACAGCGGGATAATCCCGACCTACGTGGCAAACCTTTGGCGGTAGGAGGAGATGGACGAAGGGGAATTGTAGCTACGGCTAGCTATGAGGCAAGGGCATATGGTGTACGGTCTGCGATGCCTAGTTTTCAGGCGAGGGATTTGTGTCCCACCTTACTTTTTGTACCTGCTCGATTCGATGCTTATAAGGAGGTGTCTCAGCAGATTAGAGCCATATTTGAAGAGTACACTGACTTGATTGAGCCACTTTCATTGGATGAAGCTTTTTTGGACGTAACAGAAAATAAGTTTGGTATATTATCGGCTACACAGATAGCTGAAGAGATTAGAGCGAAGGTATATGAGCGAACTCAATTGACTTGTTCGGCAGGGGTATCTTATTGCAAATTCATAGCAAAGGTTGCCTCTGATATGAATAAACCTGATGGAATTACGGTGGTTCCCCCCATAGAAGCAGAACAGTTTTTAGAGGATTTGCCGATACAAAAGTTTTTTGGGGTAGGAAAAGTAACAGCTAAGAAGATGGTACAATTTGGTATTACCAAAGGTAAAGAACTCAAAAAATGGGACAAGCTAACATTAGCTCAAAACTTTGGTAAAGCAGGCTTGTATTATTACAATATTGTGCGAGGCTTGGATAAACGTCCTGTCCGTCCTAGTCGTGTCCGGAAATCAATAGGAGTGGAGCGAACGCTATCAGAAGACTTGGGAATCTTACTACAGATTCAACCTTTGTTGTCGAATATAGTGGATAAACTTTATGAAAGATTAGTGAAGGCGGATAACTTTGGACGTACATTGACGCTTAAACTCAAAACACATGATTTTCAAATTTTGACCCGCTCTGAAACGACTGCTTATTTTATTACAGATAAGACTGAAATTCAGCAAATTGCTCAACAGTTATTATTAGATAACCAAAACGATTTTGAGAAAATCCGACTGATTGGCTTGACGGCTTCTAATCTCAAAAAAGAACTAGAGAATAGCAAATATGGAATCCAGTTGGAAATTGATTTTGAAGAGAACTAAAAGTGACTTGTCCTTTAGAGGGGCAAGCCACTTTTATTGGTTATTTTTTGATGATTTTTTTTACAACTTTTTGTGCCCCCTGTTGAATTTCTATTAAATATACTCCAGAGGGTAAATTTTCTATATTAATACTACTATAGTTACTAGATACACTTCTATTTAAGATGACTTTACCAATAGTATTGAATATGGTAATTATTGACAGCTGATTATTGCCTAGTTGAAGGTGTATGAGTGATTTAGTAGGGTTGGGGTATATATTAATATCAAATGTGTTATTATAAGTGGTTTTGAATAAAGAGGTAATCACTAATGGTTGTATTTCATTGATAGTATGAAGGCTTGTATTAGTAATGATTGGAGCATTGAAATCAAAATATATTCCAGCTGAATTCATTAATGTCAGGCCATTTTGAAGGTTACTATTCTGTTTAATAGTGAAGGTTACAAATCCATTTGATTCAGGTTCATTTACATTGCTATCTGGCAACATGATATTATTAAAAGTCCATTCTAAAATTCTATTTCCATAGATTCTGAATTGATAATTATGGCTAGAAACACCTGGAGTAATGGAAAAAATGTCAAATTCTGAGGATAGTGTATCTCTTATAACAACTGTAAATGCAGTATCAGTACCTGTATTTTGAAATCTAATTACATATTCTAAATCTTGATTAGGTAATATGTTATTTAGAGAACCTGTACCAAGGGGAAAACCTCTTTTGTCATTGGGGTCATAACTGCCTCTAACTACAACACAGGAAATATCTACATTTGGGTTATAATCATCTTGAGGTAAGATATTAACTAAATTAGGTGTCCAATTTGATATATTATTGCCACAACGCTCTATTGTAGCATTTGGGAAGGAATTGCCTAAATGGAGAGGATGTTGATAAACTTCCATTCTTATCGTTTTACCATTCTGACCATATTTCGTGAATACAATAGAATCACCACCCAGTAACTGTATTGAATCTAATGCTGAAAAAACTCCATCTGTGAATGTTCTTACAGGAGTGGTGCAACTCATATTATCACCTCGGTTATAGATAGTAAATTGAATACTATCTCCTATACATTCACCCTTTATAATAAGATGAGAGTTGTTATAAGAGCTGTTACAAGGATTAATAGTATTTATTGGGTAATAATTGGGTGTAGTATCCAAAATACAAGTATCTAATGGATAGAGTTCTGCTTGAAGACAAAGCGATTTGCCTAGAGGCGTATTTGAACTTAAGGTGCAGTCAAACCATAGATTAGTACAGTCATTCGGATACATTGAATTCAGATTAACTCTATATTGTTGCCCACCTAAGTGAGTATATGGAAATGAACTAGCAGTAACACTTAGAGCTGAATCAAGTGTAATAATAATGTAAGCACTGTCTATTATGTCTGTTGCCGTAGCTTTATTGCAGGCTTGTACATAAACTCTTTGATTAGAAAAACCTGGACGTAGAAACGGTGTGTGAATAGAGACTGTCGGAGCTGAACAAGAATTAGTTGGTATAAATCCAATTGGAGGTATTCTCGTAAGTGTATAGGGTGATAAAACAGTAAATGTATCTGTAAAAGAACAACTAGGAATCCAATTTAGAGAAGTATCTATTTGTATAGTATAAGTGCCTGCTGCTAAGGAATCTATACTCCAAACACCATTGCTATCTGTAATAGCAACATATCCTCCTGGATTAATAATAAATATTCTATTTGATAAGATCTGTTCAGCCGTGTCTATTTGACAGTTTTGGTTAATATCGTGGAAGCATTGTCCCTTTACAGCCCCTTGGTGTAAATTTTCATACCAAACTATGGAAGATGTAGAAGATGTACTACTAACTACAGAAAGAATATCATCATCACCATCATTATCTAAGTCAGTAGTATAACCTCGAAAACTTTGATATCCCATAGTTTGGATCGAAATCACTTTATCAATAGAAAAACTATCGTTTCCTAGATTTTCATGCCATGAAATTCCCCCTCTATTTGTAAATGCGGACGAGCCTGTTAGTATGAAATCTATATCACCATCTCTATCTAAATCACTAGTATATACTTGATGAGTACGCTGTACGCCAGTATGTATGAATGGCTTTTTTGTAGAAAAAGAATCGATTCCTAAATTTTTATACCATCCTCTTTCTGCACCATTACTTCCATAGAGTATATCATTTAAGCCATCATTATTTAAGTCTTCAATATATAGTGATCTAATATTATTGATAGTATTAGGAAGAGTTATAGGTGCAGAGAAACTGTCAATACCAATATTCTTATATAGCTTGACTGTATTGGCTTCTGCTGTAATAATGTCGTTATCTCCGTCATTATCTAAGTCTTTTGCATACATTGCTGGTCTATACAAACGGTTAGCAATAATTTTTTTTTCTGTTGAAAAGGTAGTATTTCCTAGATTTTTAATATATATAATATCAAATTCATCAGTCCATAAAATATCTTTTCTCCCATCATTATCTAAGTCTACTATTGTCAGGTGAGCATAGAACCAGGAACCTTGTTTTGCTAAGATCTGTTGTCCAGAAAAATTTCCATTTCCTAAATTGATGTAAAGACTTAGAGTAGAATCAGCTCTATTGATTGTTAAAATATCATTATATGCATCATTATTTATATCTTCAATTTTAATATTGAAATTGTTGACTTTTGTATCAATTATATTAGGAGGTGCAAAAATTAAATTTCCTAAATTTTCATACCACAGGAGAGTGTCAGAGCTAAAAACTATATCATCATCACCATCATTATCAATGTCAATAGGATAAGTAATACCAGGGTATGTATTAAGCGTTGTAATGGTATCTCTTTGTCCATTAAAAAGCTGGCTATAAGACGGAAGGGAATAAAGAAAAAGAATTAGTGTCAAAAGGCGAGTACAAGTCATAGTTGAGTAAATATGGCCCTACAATAAATAGTAGGTAGAGTTTAAATAAAAATATAACAAAGAAAAATTATAGAATTTTTAGACTCTAAGTAATATCGTAAATTAATTGTACGATACAAAAAAATATTTAGGTCGTTTGGAAATTGATTTTGAAGAGGAATAGTTCCTTTTTACCGTCTAGTAATATTCCATACAAATCCCAAGAAAGAGAATACTCCAATTACTTGAAAAAATACCAACAAAAAAGGATGATTACCGAGTTCACTGATATGAAGGTAAAAGTAGATAGAAGCAACAAAAAAGGCTAACCAAACAAACTGTTTACCGACTTTGTGAATGCCTTTAAGTTCTTTTTCTAAAGAGCGAATTTCTATTTCTATTTTTCCTTTATTGAGCCGTTTGAGTGTCTTTTGTACCTGTTTGGGAAGCGTCAGTGCCGCTTGAATTTGCCCCACTACATCTCCAGCTAAATTTTGTGCGGCTCCACCTGCTTGACCTAATAGTTCCTTTTGGAGGTAAGGCTTGACTATATTGACAGGATTCATTTCTGGGGCAAGTAGAAATGAAATACCACTGACTAACACTACGGCTCTGTTTAGTAGTACCCATTCTTTAGGAATTTGGGCAATCTGGGTGATTTCTTTGATATTAATCAGAGCAAAAGCTTGCTGTAATTGATCGGTGGTTATTTCCTGGAAATTAAGATTCTCCAGTTTCAATTCATTATGAACAAAGTCTTGTAGATTATCAATCAGTTTTTCTGCGATTCGGGCAGCGTCTCCATTATTAGCAATAAAGCCTAACTGGCGAAGTATAATAACCATTTCTTCTGCATCTTGTTGAAGAGTAGCACGAATAAGTTTGGGTATCCCACTACGCATTTCATTAGAGAGTTTAGCAACAGCACCAAAATCTAATAGAATGATCTGACCATATTCGTTGATGAGTAGATTGCCTGGATGAGGATCGGCATGATAGAAACCATCGGTCATAATCATGTGACAAAATCCATTAATGATGATTTCAGCGACTTCTTCTTTGTCAACACCCCAACTATCCATTTGAGCTAAATCACTGATTTTGGCTCCGGCACAAAATTCCTGTACAATCATCTTACGAGAAGTGTACTCATCATATACTTTAGGAATATAAAATCGAGGTTCGCTCAGCAAATTTTCTTTGATAATCTTCATCGACTGAGCTTCTTGCTCATAGTCTAACTCTTCCGCCATCATTTGTTCTACTTGCGTGTAGAGATGATTGGCCCCATTGATTTTGAAAAATCGAGCAAATAGCTGTACGATTCGCTTGATTATGACTAGATCAATACGAATCAATTCATCTATGTTGGGGTGCTGTATTTTGATGATTACTTCTTGTGTCCCAATTTTAGCACGATGGACTTGTCCGATGGAGGCAGCGGCTAAAGGTTTTGGATCAATGAAGGAGAATATTTCGGTAGGGTCTCTACCAAGTTCTTCTCTCATGGCTTTTTGCATTTCAGCAAAAGAGTCGGCTGGTACATTATCCTGTAATTCTTCTAGTGGAGCTCTGAATTCTTTGGGCAAAGCATTGGAGAGAATAGAGATCAGTTGTCCAAATTTGATGAATAATCCCTGTAGCTCTAGCATAGCATTTTTGATGCGAGTAGCGTTTTTGAGATTATAGTTTTTGATATGCTTGTCCCAGTATTCTTGTCCCCTAATTCGACGCAAAAAACTAAGCCATAAATAACTCATACCCACTTTAGTGGCTACCCAATAGGCTTTTCGACGACGTGTTGCTGCACTTTGCATAGATGTATTTCGAGAGGTGTGTTGATATGGTAAAAAAAAAGAAGCTGCCTAAATTAGACAGCTTCTTTTAGCTTGTTTTCTTTAGGTTCGTCAAACCATTATTCTAGGAATAAAAGTCTACTTACTAAAGATGAAAATGGCGAAAATTGTTCTACCAAGGTTTATATAATTTTGCAAGTGTTTCGTCTTTCTCCCATTTTTTGATGTCTCTGATATAGCTATTGAGCGTATCATAAAGAGTAGGTTTGTTAAAATCATCGACCATATTCAAGATGCTCTCTACAGCACCACCCTGAAGGGCTTTGACTTCCTTAACTGTATTTTGGTAGTTAGTAGCACTTTTGTCTGCTTGCATTTTGTCTAGTGCTTCTAGTGCCGCTGCTTTATTTTGATTTTTGAGTCCTTTGATTTTTTCAACAATAGCATTGTATTGTACTTCCGATTGATTAAAGTATTGATCACGTAATTTTTTGACCGCACTAGCAGAAGCATAGCGTCCCCACTGAGAGGTGTTTTTACTAGTTGCGATTTGTTTTAAGTTATTCATTTCTTTTACAATCAAGGCTTCATCATTGATTCCCTTCAATAAATTAGCGTAGCTACCTAGGAAAGAAAAACGAGCGTAGTTAGTCGTTTTATCCCAGTTTTGTTTGTAGAAAGAAAGGTACTTTTGTTGCTTTGTTTTTTCGAAAATATTGGCAACCCCTAATAAGATAGATACGTTATCCGTATTTTTTAGTAGTTCAGCATACTTGATTCCTTCGTTGGCATCAGTACGACTAATGGCATAGAGTGCTGCTGAAATAACTATATACGATTGTTCGGTACTGATGGCATTTTTGCAAACATCTAGATATTTAGGATCTTCTAACCCGCCAATACGTTCCATAGCAGCACGACGAACTTGTGAACGAGGGTCATTTTTAGCTATATCGATCATTTTATTGATTAATACTTCATCTGCTTTATCAATATTGATCATATCAATGGCCATTTCTCTAATCGCCCAAAAAGGATCTTTCATGGCATCCTCAAACAATAAGGTAACGTCAGGGTTTCCTTTCTGATTGTAACGTAGTTCTTTTAGAGCTTCATAACGGTTTTGGAAACGCTTTGACAAACGGAATTGATTAATTAATTCTTCTTTGGTTTGTTTGTATTTACGTTTGCCTAAGATCAGACGTTCGGCATCTACACCTACCCAATCAGGTTCTCCACCTACATAGAAAGAGAAAGTTTGTTTTTGCTTCGTCATTATTACATTATGACGTTGTGTTTTGTTGTTGAGCGAAACATCAATCGCAAATGGTAGTTTGAATACCGTACTTTTCTTGACGTCTTGTGTTTGCTGTACGGTTACTTTGATGGTACGGCTAGGAGCGTCGTATTCTTTGGTGATTTCTAAATTTGGGTGCCCTGCAGTAAAGAACCACTGATTGAAAAACCAGTTCAAATCTTCGCCACTCACTTCCTCGAATGCTAGGCGTAAATCATGTACTTCTGCTGCTGTGTATTGATTGTCTTGAAGGTATTTTTTGAGTGAAGCAAAGAATATATCATCTCCAAGATAATAACGTAACATATGTAGGATAGTTCCTCCTTTGTTGTAGCTATGAGCATCAAACATATCTTCCTTGTCGTCGTATCCATAATAGATAAGAGGGTGCATATCTTTGTTCGCTACGGCTTGGTTCATATAGCCTTCTATCTCGTTCTTACGGATATAATCAGCAGCATCTCTACCGTATTTGTGCTCAAACCAAAGGTATTCACTATAGTTGGCGAATGATTCATTGAGAGGAAGATTAGCCCAACTTTCGCAGGTTACTAAATCACCAAACCAATGGTGCATCATTTCATGAGCTACGATAGATTCATTCAAATCCCCACGATCAATCAATTCACGGGTAGTCATTTGGACGAAGTCACCAAAAATAACAGCTGTAGTATTCTCCATAGCACCAGAAACATAATCTCTAACGACTACTTGAGAATACTTAGCCCAAGGGTAAGGGACCCCTAGTTTCTCCGAAAAGAAAGTAAGCATTGGTTTGGTGTTTTTGTAGATATTTTTCGCATCTGCCTTATATTTAGGTTCTACATAATACTCCAGCAGTTTGCCATTCCACTCATCAATCGTAATCGAAAATTCACCTACTGCCATCATAAATAGATAAGGAGCATGTGGTAAATCCATTACCCAATAGTCGGTACGAGTACCATCTGAGTTTTTGAGCGAACTCTGTAGGATACCATTGGAGAGTGTTTTGAAATTGTCCTCTACGGTCATAAATATTTCTTGCGTACAACGCTCGTTAGGACGGTCGATAGTAGGAAACCAACAAGAACTAGATTCTGTCTCTCCTTGTGTCCAGATTTGTCTTGGTTTGTT
>CAYOJF010000111.1:14444-16804 GCA_964404215.1 uncultured Aureispira sp.
AATCCTTTGGCATCCAATCGAAGTAGATCAGAAGGCGAAAAGATAGGCTTAAGTTCTAGGATAGCCTTTCCATTAAGATATTGACGTTCCCAGTCAAAAGAGACATCAAGTTTGGTATGTATCAAATCATGGACACGTTTTTCACTAGCGTTGTAGACGGGTCTATCGTATTTGAGACGAGAGGCGGTTACCGAAATAGTATCAAGCGTACGTTCTTCTTCGATATAGTCGACCGTAATGATTCTATTAGTTCCCTTACATCCTGATAGGATTAACAATCCTATTACAAAGGGAGTGAATAATTTGTTGAATATCATCTATCTATGTTTTATAAAAAATAATTGGTTGGGATTTTAATAAGAGCATATCACTTCTGCTTACAGAGGACAAAAATAATAAAAAAAGGCGTATTCCCACCACAGGAATACACCTCTCCAAAAACTAATCATAATACTTTTTTGAGTAGCGGATTTCTGATGCTACTATATTATTATTCTCCACCAGCACGGATAGTGGTACTAGCACCTATCCAACACCCAACTTTGTAAGTGCCACCTGGTTTCAATCCTCTTTGGAATAAATCTCCTTTAGTTGGCAAATATTTTTTGTATCGAGCAATTTGTGAATTGGCTTTAGCGGCTACACTAGGATCAACACTTTTTGCTTTTTGCCACATATCCATTGCTGGCCAAGCGACTACTTGTGCTTCAAATCCAGTTCCTTTTCCGCCCGAACATCTTTTTCCACTAGAAGCGTACATGGTGCCAATCAGCATATAAGGTTCGCCCCATCCTTTTTTGAGTTCTGCTGCTTTGTAGCAGAAGCTACGAGCAGAGCTATAAGAACCTGCTTTATATTTGCGGTAAGCAATTTTATAAGCTAATTCTCCTTTTTCCTCTGTAGTTGTTTTACAATCTTCTGTAATAGGATCGTTTAGTGACTTTTCGTACCACTCAAATGCTTCTTTCGCTAATCTTTCTGCCTCGTCTGCATTGCCTGCTTTTTTCGCTTTCTGCGATTGCTTCATTCTTACATTACCTTTTTCGAGGTTACAGTAAGTTCCAAATAGTTCTTCTGCTTCTTTCAAATCTTTTTCCTCTTTCCAAGGACCATATATTGCAAATACTTCTTTATACAAGTCATTATCTACCCCGCACTTTTTCTTTAGTGTTGCCAATATTTCAGCATTTTGCTCCATGTTGTTTGGCTCTGCTTCAAATGACGGCTTCAGTTTATCAGTATAAAATTCACACCCCCAGATGGTACCACCGATTTTGTCATATTCTTTTACGATAGCATCCCAACCTGTTTGGTATTGAGCGGCTTCTTTTTTGTTGTTTTCAATATTGTATTCTGCTAATCCTTTGAGTTGATCGTACAGATTACGCATATATTCTGCGGTATATTTAGGATTTCTCTTTTCCTCTGGCTGACTTTGGTTGTATTTGAACAAATACACCGTCAATTGAGCGATTGGAGCAAACACCATACTTGGTGTTTTTTTATCTCCTAGTTTGATTGATTTTTCAAACAGGTTAACTACTTGATTGGCATCTCCTCTTAAGTAGTAGAGATAAGAAGCTTCGTAGGCTCTATCCAGTGCATTTTCACCTAAACATTCTGCCATTTGATCGTATAACTTCACCATTTCGGCGGTATATTCTTTCTTTTTGGCAGCGTCTTGCTCTGCTGAGGCAAATTCTTTGTACATCTGTATTCCATGTTGGAAATGACGTGATTTTGCTTCCTTAGGAGTCTGAACATGTGTAAATAAATCTTTCCAAATTGGAAAAGCTTCTTTATATTTTTTTGATTTATACAAGTCTGTATAAATAACGTGTTGTTCTTTGGCTGACTGTACTCCACTAGGGTAAGATTCCCAAGAGTTACACTGAGCGTCTACTACTGTAGTAGTTGCCATTAGCATTGCGAAACTAGCACCCAGTTTCCACATGATTTTTTTTCCGTTTATCAACATAATTTCTATATCTGTTTTATAAGTCTCAATGATTGTTTGTATTCATAATTCCAAAAGCTATGCCATTTTACTAAAGGGTGGTTTAATCTCCTGCAAATCAGGCACTTGGGTTTTGTGTCTAAAGGTGGAGATTTACATTAGCGAGTAAAAATAATAAAAAAAGTAAGAATATTTAGTAGCATATCTATGCTAAAAGTTGAGATATATCCTTAGGGAAGTTGTATTTTGGGGCAGATACAGTAAAAGAAGCCTTCTTGCCTAGCAATATATAGATATATAAATAGACCAGTTCTTGGATAGATTGTTGGGGAAACAATTCTAGGGTTACTTTCATATAGATGTACCTAGGATAGATTTTGGTGGGTACTGAAGTTGTTAAAAA
>CAYOJF010000112.1:0-16204 GCA_964404215.1 uncultured Aureispira sp.
TAAATTCTAAATCAAGCATTTGCAGCTTGAAGTTAATTTTTAAACATGCTCTTAAGTAATAAATGCAAATATGTGTTCTACTTACAATTTAGCTGCTAGTCGAGCTCCTTGATTGATAGCACGTTTGGCATCAAGTTCGCGTGCTTCATCAGCCCCACCTATTAGATGGACGTTTACGCCTGCTTTTTCGAGTGGCTCGTAGAGTTCTTTGAAAGGAACTTGTCCTGCACAAATGATCACATTGTCTACTTCCAGTACAGTAGGCTGGTCATCAATCGTAAGATGTAATCCTTTTTCGTCTATTTTGGTATAGCTACAGCCATTTAGCATAGCTACTTTTTTCTTTTTGAGAGAAGCACGATGCCCAAATCCAGTTGTTTTTCCTAGACCACCACCAACTTTTGTTTTCTTACGTTGTAGTAGGAATATTTCTCTAGGAGAGGGGGGGATGATCGGCTTATCTGCTAATCCAGACCTATTTTCTAGGCTCATATCTACTCCCCATTCATCCATATAAGTTTTGACATCTGTGCTAGGAGCTATTCCATCATGTGATAGATATTCTGCGACATCAAATCCAATACCACCAGCTCCTATGATGGCTACTTTATTTCCAACAGGTTTTTTATCTCGTAGTACTTCTATATAGGTGAGTGCTTTAGGGTGATCTTCTCCTTCTAGTCGAATGACTCTAGGATTGACACCAGTAGCTAAAATAACTTCATCATAGCCACTTTGTAGGTCTTCTAGCCCGACTTTGGTTTGTAAACGCAAATCAACTCCAGTCAATTCAATTTGTTTTCCAAAGTATCGAATTGTTTCATAGAATTCTTCTTTGCCAGGGACTTGTTTCGCCATATTGAATTGCCCTCCTATTTCAGAACTAGCATCAAATAGCGTTACTTGATGCCCTCTTTGAGCGGCGATAGTAGCAGCAGAAAGACCTGCTGGTCCAGCACCTACGACAGCAATTTTTTTAGGATTTGTAGTTGGAATGTAGTTCAATTCTGTTTCGTGTCCAGCTCTAGGATTGACCAAACAGGAGACAGGCTTACGAGAAAATACATGATCTAGACAAGCTTGATTACAGGCAATACAAGTATTGATTTCATCTTCTCTACCTTCCATTGTTTTCTTTACAATTTCAGGATCAGCAAGAAACGGACGTGCCATCGACACCATATCAGCTTTACCTGCGGCTAAGATATCTTCCGCCACTTGTGGCATATTGATTCTATTGGTAGTGATTAGTGGGATATTGACTTCTGATTTTAGGTTTTCGGTTACCCAAGAAAAGGCAGCTCTAGGGACACGGGTAGAAATAGTAGGAACACGTGCCTCATGCCAGCCAATACCTGTATTAATGATAGTTACGCCAGCTTTTTCGAGCTCTTTGGCTAGAAGAACAATTTCTTCCCAAGTAGAACCTTCTTCTACCAAATCTAGCATAGATAGGCGGAAAATAATAATAAAATTCTTGCCAACTTTCTCTCTAGTCTTACGAACAATTTCCAATGGAAAACGAATTCTATTTTCATAGCTACCGCCCCATTGGTCAGTTCTTTTATTGGTTCTCTTTGCAATAAATTGATTGATCAAATAACCTTCAGATCCCATTATTTCGATCCCATCATAACCAGCTTTTTGTGCTAAGGAAGCACAGTTAGCATAGTCATCAATAGTCCATTTTACCATAAAACCAGGAAGTCCCCAAGCTTTGAACATAGCAATAGGTGCTTTGGAAGTAGAAGGAGCTACAGCCCATGGTACATAGGCATATCGTCCAGCATGTAGGATTTGCATACAAATTTTCCCACCTGCTTCATGTACAGCATCAGTGACGATTTTATGCTCTTTTACTTGGCTTTTTTTCATTAGGGTAGCAGAGCCAGGTTTTACAACTCCTGCTCTATTCGGCGAAATACCACCTGTTACTATTAGTCCAACATCTCCTTTAGCACGTTCGACAAAGTATTTAGCTAGTTTTTCTGGTTTTCCTTCTTCCAAACCAGTATGCATAGACCCCATCAATACTCTATTTTTGAGTGTAGTGAATCCTAAGTCTAGGGGAGCTAATAGGTGTGGGTATTTAGTATTTGACATAGTATGTTTTATTTTTTAGAAGTCATCAGTCCATTTAAAAATTTCTCTGCTGCTCCTTTATATTCTTTCATTAAGTCTTGTGAAGTAAATACAACAAACTGTACCGAGCCTTGTTCACCAGAGTAATAGTAACCAAAGTAGGCAAATTTGATTCCTTTCATAGTGCCATGCATTTCTGTATGCAATACTTTTAGTCCATTGACGGTTCGATACTCTTGGGTGACCAGTGTGAGGTCTGGAGCTATATCTCTAGCGTTTTCAACCGCTATTTCTTTGAGTGTTTCCATTGGGATAGCTATTTTTTCCGTAATAGCCATTCCATACAGGTCTCCATCTTTATAACTGAATTCATACTCTGCATCTTCGTTGTTAGTTGCTTTTGAGAATTTCCATTCTTGAGTATTAAGGGCGAAAACCATATCCGTGTTTTGGCTCTTTAGATTGAAGTTTGCATCTTTAGAACGTTTGTATTTTTTTGGATTATTTTTGATAACACTCTCTTTAAGGTTTTCTTTATTGAGTGTTTTCCATGTACCGTCATTATATAAAATAACTTCTTCGCCTTCCTCTGTTACTGCTTTTGTTTGAGCGATTAGAGCACTACTTATACCAAAGAATAAAAATAAGAACAAGCATTTGGTCGATAACATATTTGATTGGGTTTAATGTGAAATTATGAAAATTTAATCTCCTCTAAAGATATAAAAATGAACGTGAAATTAATAGGGATGGGGCTTATAAGTAATACAACAAATGTTCTCTCACTAAAACAAGTCTATTTTTGTCCATATTTTCATCTAAAATCCTCGTCTTAGCCCGCTAAGAATTTGGTTTTATCTTTAATCTGTTCAAAAAGTAGTTATTCTTATTTTATTCTACGATTTTGTTTGGTAATGGTTGTAGATGTGAGAGATAAGAGTCGGTTCTAATAGCTTTGATAGTAATAGGAATAAAAAGAGGCAATCATTTTTCATTAATGATTGCCTCTCTGTAGATTTCTATCGGTTTTCGCAGATTTAGAACATTTCTTTGATTTGTTTTAGACGGAGTACCTTAGTGTATTCTTCTCCTTTACCACGAACAATCAGTTTGAAAGCTCCTCTCTCTTTGTAACTTAAAGGGATTTTGAAACTCTGCTCAAATTTTCCTTGATGTTTTTTGACATCTTGTGTCGAGATTACTTTGTCTTCTAATAACATTACACCATCAGCTACTTGAATGAGTTCAATAACAAGATCCTGTTTCTTTTCGGCATTGAAAGTAACGGTTACTTTTCTTCGGTGATTGCTAGGTTCAATATTGAAATCTGAAAGTTCAAATTTATCATTAGTCACTTTACAAAGATATTTAAGGTCTTTAAATACCCAATTAGATGGGTCAAATTCCAATTCTTTGAAATCAGAAGAAACTTCAAGAGAAATTTGTTGCTCTAATTTGCTAGCTTCAATTTTTTCTTTCTTTATATTTCCATTATTTTCTACTAAGGCTAGTTTGATAGGCATTCTAAAAAAGCCAGGTGTTGTTTCTCGCTGATTTTGAGCCATGTCAATGACCAAATTACCTCTTTGTAGGCTGTATTTTACTTTAAATTCTGGATAGTATTCGCCGTAAACCCATTGATCAAAAAAGTAATCGTAATCTACATCATAATTCTCGCTGGCATAATATTCACAAATTTCCTTTAGGCGTTTAGTACTAAGATAAGTATTGGCGTCCTTACCGCGAATACGTTTTCTGGCAGTAATTGCTTTGAGGGATTCAAAGAAATAAGCATCTTCCATAATGCCACGAAGCATATGCAATACATACATCCCTTTTTTATTGAATCGTTCTTTTGAGTAATCTTCTTCTTTTTCTATAAATAGTTTACCCCCATCAAAATATTCCTTTTGATCCAAGATAATCTGATAAACAGTTAGTCCACGCTTGTATTCTTGCCACATAGCTTCGGCGTAGGCAGCTAATGCTTCTGTGATCCAAGCATCTTGTATAGTAGCAGGTGAAATATGGTTACCAAACCACATGCTTGCTGCTTGGTGTACTAGGCGATACATATGAGTACTTTTCATGTCTTCTAGCATTACATTGGTTTGAGTGGGCATACCATCTAGACCCAATGGAATTCCAGTCATGGTAATTGAAAAGCCTTCATCTTTGTAAGGATATTCACCAAAAGTATTGGTCAAACAAGTCATGATTTCTGGAGCTCTATTGAACATCGCATTCGCGGACTTGAATTTTTCGGGAAAAATATAAAAATTGATAGGGTAGGTATATCCACGGCCTTTAAATTCTTTTTCTACTTTCATGAAATCTGAAATAGCAATCAGTACATGGTGTGGAGCAATTCTGTGTCGGTGTCTCCACTGGAAAGTGCGAGTGCCGTCATCATTTTTTTGAATATTTTCTAGAACTCCATTCGAAACGGCAATGACAGGGATTTGAGAAGAGACTTCTTTTTTAGATCTCGGATCTAGATAAATTTCTTCTACTTTTTTATCTTCTATCGTAATATCTATATAAACTGAGTCTGCTTTGTCATAAAAACTTTCTTTGCATGGAAACCAAAGAGCAGCTCCATTAGGAAAGCACACCGAGGCAATAATAGGGTTATCTTTTTTACCATGTGTGCTTCGCACTAGCCCTCGCTTAATTCCATTGTCTGCTTTTTCATTGGGGGCTTCCCCCGAATAATACAAGGTTAGTTTTCCCAGAGCTTCTTTTACCAACTCTTTAGCTAGGATAATTTTAATTTTATTATTCTCATGTTCGAATGAAGCAGCTCCATCAATCTTACTGATTTCAAACGCTTGATGGAGGTCTAGTTCTATTTCTTTGACTGTTTCTTTTTGGGCTAAAAACTCTAAATAAACCTGCCCTTGAATAACAGGATTTTCTAAATCAACAGTTGTTTTAATATGATAAAACTTCATGTTGATGGTAGATTCAGTATGATTCTCTTCTCCTTTTTGAGCTACTAAGACCGTAGTACCCCAAAAGAATAGAAAAAGTAAAAAGCTTATTTTTATCATTTGATTCATTAGTATAAGTTTGAGTGTTTTTTACGAAGTTTGTTTGTATAGTAATTGATGAAAATCGGTAGGCTTTCATGCCCAAGGAAAGTAATATTTTTTTCAAAAAAAACAAATACTACCATCCATTATCCTAATATAATGCCAAAAATTATTCTATAGGGTAGATCTTGTCTTAGGTTTTTCTATTCAGAAATAGAAGAGTTATTGTAGAGGAGAAGTGGGGATGTATTCAAGTTGGTTTTCTTTTTTTTCGAAAAAAAAGAGAGTCAACATTTATTTGTATACAAATAAATGGATATTTATGAACTCATTATCCACCCACTAAACTAATAAAAAGTGCTCTATCAAGATTAGAGTAGTTAGAGATTCATCAGGATATTTTGGATTAACAGATGATTATATCAGAGATCGATTTTCTAAGTAGACCAAAGATGCTTATAATCTGTAAGCAGAAGGAACATAAGTATCAGGACAGCATAAATGATAAGCGAAATTAGGAGAATTTCGCTTGATTTTTTATACATTAAATTTGACTGGATACTTACATGTACTATAGAGCATAAGAGAGGTTATTGTGATTGGTTTCACAATAACCTTTTGTGTATATTTATTTTTGTTTCCATTTGTGCTAATGAATTGTTAACTTAGCGTTACTAAATCATTACCCACCCATAACACATTATCAGAATAGGCTTTTTATTGGAGCAAATTGTGATCATTTTTAATGATGGAATTTAAGAGCGTTCTCTATTGAGAGGGGAGCTTTAAGTGAGCTCTAATCTTAAGTAAATCAGTATTGATTTTACTTTAAATTTATTGATATGGCAAGTGTGCAGTCTGGTTTGGTTTTATTTTTTATGCAGAAACTAAAAAGTAAAGCTGTCAAACTTATGGATGATATAGATACTCTTCGGGCAGAAAAAGAAAAAATTTTTAGTCGAGTTCGATGTCCTTTTAGGGTAAAAAAAGAGCTACTTCAGATTAAAGGTTTAGAGGCGACAAAATTTACTCCTTTACACCCCAAGCATAAACATAAAATAGCACTTTATTTACATGGTGGTGGATATGTGACTGGTTCAGCAATTTCTCATGCAGGGCTAGCTGGTAAATTAGCTTTAGAGACAGGAATGCCTTATATTGTGGTCAATTATCGGTTGGCTCCAGAATATCCTTATCCTGCTGCATTAGAAGATGCTTTAATGTCTTATCAATGGCTTCAGAAACAAGGTTATGCTCCAGAAGATATTGTTTTGGTAGGAGATTCAGCAGGAGGAGGATTAGTATTATCTACTTTATTGAAACTCAAATCACTTGGTCTGGAACAACCTCTGTCAGCAGTAGTTTTATCACCTTGGACCGATTTGACAGTTACAGGAGATTCTGCTACTTGTGATCCAGAAAAAGACCCTTTATTGGATGTAGATTATGCAAGACAATGGGCATTGTGGTATGCAGGAAGCCAAGAGGCATTGACTAATCCTTTTATTTCGCCATTGCAAGGAGATTTGAATGATTTAGCTCCAATATTGATTCATGTAGGCACTAGAGAAATTCTATTGAGTGACTCTGTACAATTTGCGACCAAAGGAGCTTTTTCCAATACAGAAGTAGAGTTAGATATTTTTGAAGAAATGCCACATGTGTTTCATTTTTGTTGGCAGTACTTACCTGAAGCAAGAGAAGCGATCAGGAAGATAGACACTTTCATTCAAACAAAAGTTGTAGAGCGAGAGAAACAAAAAGGATTTATATCCAAAGACTACCAAGAGAGAACAATAGAAAACTCTACAGTTGCTTTAGCAGAACGTTCTTGGGCAGCATTGAAGTTGAGTAAAAGAATCGTTCAGAAAACCCTTAATCGCTAACATGATTTCTACTAAAGATAAATAGCCTTCCTACAAATTAATAACACTTTATATACCTATTTTTATAAATAGAGTTGCTTTTTTTACTCGAAAAAGCTATATTAGATTCATTATTTTCATTAAAACAACCTGTTATGCAACAATTATTACTCTCTTCTAATCGCTTAGGAGCACAAAAAGTCCTTAGTACGGGTAGCATCAATGTATTTGAGCAGCTTCAGAAAAATGCTAATTCGGCGATTGTCTTAGATGCTAAAATTCCTAAAGGAGATTTGATATTGGAGTGGAAAGAAGTCACTACACCAGCTACTAGTACAGGTCTAGTGGATTTAGTAGGTAAGAAACTAGCAACATACAAGTTTCAGTATTTAGGCCAGTTTAGTTACAATGGTGAAGTTATTAATCCTGTAGGAGAGCAGTTTGTGGCAGGTTTTGATAGTGAGAAAATACATGATGCTACTGTCTCTAGTGAAGGATGGGTGAATTGTACTTGGCTTGTTGATTTTATGATGAATAATAAAGAAGGACAGCACGAAAAAATAAGCTGGAGAAAAGAAGAAGGTGGTTTTGTTTTGGCCATGAGTACTGAAGCAACAGACTATACTAGTGCAGAGCAACAAAAAATTAGCTTCTCGAAGAAGTATACAGAGTTAGAATGGAAACATCAGGTTTTGTTCGCAAGATAGGATTGGTTCTCTAGCTAATTTAGATATAAATAAAACAGGCTTTTTCTCTTTAAAGAGGAAAAGCCTGTTTTATTTATAATTTGATAGTAACAGTTTATTTTTGTGTTGAAAATATGACTGTTAATATCGTACTCTTTGGTTGATCTTGTTTAATAATTTTAGCTGTAATATCAGATCCAGTTAGTGCAACAGCTTCGTTGTATCTAAATTTATCTTTAGTTTGCGTAAAAGCCTGAGCAAATCCTCCAAAGTTCATTAGCTTGGCATCTAGCTGCGAAAGAGAATAAAAAATACTAGCTAACTCTGTAGCACAAACACTAGGAGGCATTCCTTTTGGCATCGTACCATTGAGCAGAAATCGAAATTCTTGTTCCAGCGAGTTGCATCCAGATTGATAAAGTTCAATATTCATAGCTAATGGAGGAACAGAGACAAATTCTTTGCTGCTTTGTCCTGTCGCTTCAAAATTATGATTTTCTAATCCCTGAATATTAGCAAATACTGGAGCTGGATTATCATATTGGCAGTTTACTTCCGTTGATTGCCCTCCACAGCTGTATAGCAGGACAACTACCCCCAAAAGTAGAAAGGCGTTTTTAGATATTAATTTCAAATGGTAAATACTTTGACTAATTGAAGGCATAATTGAAAGCTATTTCTTTTTTAGAAAAGAGGTTTTTAGTACAAATGTTTTTTTGCCGACACGACATTCGACCGCATCTTCATCACCAGTTAAACGTATATTTTTAATGACGGTTCCTCTTTTGAGTGTAGTAGAGGTTCCTTTTACTTTTAAGTCTTTTACTGGCATCACAGAGTCTCCTGCGAATAATTGATTCCCATTAGAATCTTTTACAATAATTTCTTCTTCCATAGTTTTTTGATAGATGTGTGATGTAATACATAAAGTGAAGTGATCGTATATTTATTTGCCCAATTTACCCAGTTGATTCCAGAAACTAACTTTTAGTCCACTACTAAACAGTAGACTGTGATCTTGGCCGACTCCAAATTGAAAGAAAATTTCAGCTTCTCTCAAATGGTCCAGATGTTTGCTGACACCTCCTAGGTGAAGTCCTATTTCACCATAGAGATTATAATAAAAAGGATTATTAAAAGATCGAAAAGCATCAGGACGGGCATATAAGTCTGTTTTTGTCCATTGGATGCCAGCACCTAAGTGTAGCAAGACCCAAGTGCTGTGTTGTTTGGCTATAGGGAAGTGAATATTGGCTTGTATAGGAAAAGAGATAGAGCCTAATCCTTTATATTGATTCACATCTAATTCGAAGGGGAGATATCGAACGCTACCCTCAACAGACAATAGCCAGTTTTTGACATCGCCTATCCAAAACCCACCACCTATACCAGGAAGTATATTGAAGACTTGTCCAGAGCTACTTTTTTCATTATAAATAGAAGTCGGTTTTTGGTGCCAACTATAGAGGTTATAATCTACTTGAAAACGATACCCAAAACGAATAGAACTATTACTAGATGCTTTTGCGGTACTATCGGTTTGTGCTGAAATAGAGAAATAATGGATATTCAGTAAAAGTAAAAAGACGTAACGCATTTTATTAATAGCTAATTTAGTAGATAGAAGTTGTTTTAGTGTTTATAAGCATAAATAGAAACTTTAAACAACTTCATAGTATTTTATTGGTAGTAGATTTTCGAATGTCTCTTTGATATTTCATTTATATTAGAAGAGACTTTTTAAACACCTTCTTAAATACACGGTATTATAGGCAAGTTTTTTCAAACCATCACTTAACTGGTAATATAGGTGTAATAGCTATGCTTGCAAAATTTTATTTTGTATTTTATCTCAAAAAAAACATAAATAAAATTATTGTTGTATATTTATCGCCTATTTAACAAACAAAAAGAACCTGATACCTCATGAAAATAGAACAGGGTAGTATCTGTCTGAAATTAGGTTCGATATATCACCTAATTGCTTCTTGAGGGGCATTATACTTATCATATCAAAAGTAATCACTAATCCAAAATACACTATGTCAGCAAATAATCATAAGCTAGATAAAATTGATCTCAATATTTTACAAATTCTACAAGATAGTAGTAAAATAACCAATCTAGATTTATCTAAAAAAATTGGTTTATCCCCAGCCCCAACCCTTGAAAGAGTCAAAAAATTGGAAGCTTCAGGGATTATTAAAAGTTATCATGCACAAGTTGATCCGCAAGTTATAGGGTTAAGTGTACGAACCTTTTTGTTGGTTTCTCTTGCATGGAACAAAGAGAATGCACTGGATAATTTTATTGCAAAAGTTAATGCTATCGATGAAATTATCCAATGTTATATCATTACAGGGGAGGCCGACTTTTTGTTACATTTAGTTTGTAAAGATATTCCAAGTTACGAAAGACTTCTATTGAAAACTCTTTCTAAGATAGAAGAAATTGAACACATGAAGACGCTAATGACATTATCATCTGTCAAAGATTCTAAAGTACTTCCTTTTGATTACGAAAGTGCCGACTAAAGGCAAGTAGGAGATGGTATTATTATTCATTGGTGTGACCTGTTAGAAAAACTACCGTATTAATAGCAGTCATATTCATAATTTATTAAATCTAAATACTCAAAAAACATGTTAACAAATAAGTATCAAAGTGTACTAGACCTAGGAGCCAAACTAGAGATTCAGAATGGAGATGTAAAAGAAGAAAATGGAACACTAAAAGTATCTGGTGTTGCTAAAACTCCATATGAAAAAGATTTGTTGTGGAATGAAATCAAACGTGTAGGTGGCGATGCACCAACAGATATTGAAGTAATGGTTTCAGTAGCAGATGAATCAAATTATCATACACATGTAGTGGCAAAGGGAGATACTTTGGGTAAAATTTCTAAGCAATACTATGGTAGTGCGTCTAAATACCCTAAGATTTTTGATGCTAATAGAGATATTCTAGACGATCCAAACAAGATTCGTCCTGATCAGAAACTGGTTATTCCTAATTTGGAAGCATAGAACAGACTCATTTATAGCTATAAATATATTGAAAAGGGGCTGCCATTATATGGTAGTCCTTTTTTTTGTAAAAGAAGGACAAATAGATTACCTTAGTAGTCGGATTATTTAGATCAACTAATACAAATGTCATTGATTATGAAATCAAATATTGTAACCTTATTTTCTTTGTGTTTGTTGATGATGGCTTGTGATACTACTACCAAAAATGAAGCACAAGAAGAGCCTATTACAAACGAAAATAACTTATCAATGGAAGAAACACTACCTGTTTTTGAATTAGATATTAAGGAAGCTAATCGTCTGGCTCAATTACCTTTCGAATGTATGGAGACTGAATATCCCAACAAGTTGAATCAAGTATTGAACAGTGCGGCAGACTTAAAATCCCCTAGTCAGTTGCATCCTGCCTTTTATGGTTGTTTCGATTGGCATTCTGCTGTACATGGTCATTGGTCTTTAGTTGCCTTACTGAAGCAATATCCAGCATTAGACAATGCAGCAGAAATTAGAACTAAGTTAGCGACTCGCATTACTAAGGAAAATATAGAGCAAGAAATCATCTATTTTAAACAGCCTCAGAATCAATCTTTTGAACGGACTTATGGTTGGGCTTGGTTATTACAGTTAGCATTAGAGTTGCATGAATGGGATGATCCACTGGCAAGAGAACTAGAAACTAATCTACAGCCATTGACAGATGTAATTGTCCAAAACTATATTGACTTTTATCCCAAGTTGTATTACCCTTTAAGGATTGGAACACACAATAATACGGCCTTCGGAATGAGCTTTGCTTATGACTATGCTCAAGTGTTAGGGCAGACGGAATTGAAAGCAGTTATCGAAAAGACAGCAAAGCGATTCTTTATGGAAGATAAAAATGGACCGCTAAGTTGGGAGCCCGATGGCTTTGATTTTTTATCTCCTTGTTTGGAAGAAGTTAATATCATGCGAAAAGTATTGTCTAAAGAAGTATTTGAAGATTGGCTAAATGATTTTTTGCCTCAATTGTCCGAGAAAACCTTTGATTTGGAGGAAGGGATTGTTACTGATCGGGAAGATGGTCATTTGGTTCATCTAGATGGCTTAAACTTTAGTCGTGCTTGGTGTTTGACACAACTGGCTCAAAACCATGCAGCCTACCATCATTTACAAAGAATCGCTAGTAAACACATAGCTCACTCACTACCAACGATTACAGATGGTCACTATGAAGGTGGACACTGGCTAGCTAGTTTTGCGATTTATGCTTTATTATCTCAACCCAAATAGAATAAGATGAAACGGATTCATTTATTTGAATTAGAAGATTACCCTTGGTTCCCCAATTTCATTAGAATATGTATGACCCGTTATATAGCGGCATTGCACGGATTAATGGGGACACCAGCTACATTAGCTGAAGTACTGGACAAAAGTCTTCAGAAAAATAGAAAGGATAAAATCCTAGATATGTGTTCTGGTAGTGGAGGCCCTATGTTGGCGACACAAAAAATATTACAAGAAGAGTATGGGTATGCTGATTTGACACTGACTTTGTCAGATCTGTATCCAAATACGATTGCAGCACAAAAAATTAATCAGGTGGAAGGCAATCAAGTAAGTTACTTGACCACTCCTGTAGATGTGACTAAGGTAGATACTAAGCAAGATGCTTTGCGAACAATGATTTGTAGTTTGCATCATATGAAACCTGCTACCGTAGAGGCGATATTGAAAGATGCACAAGAAAACAATCAACCTTTCTGTGCCTATGAAATTAGTGACAATAGTGCTCCATTTATTCTTTGGTGGACTGCGATTCCGTTTTCTTTTATTATGGTATTTTTCTTGACTCCCTTAGTTCGCCCAATGACTTGGCAACAGATCGTATTTACATATTTGATTCCAATTATTCCCCTATGTATTGCATGGGATGGTGCCGTCTCTAATGCACGAACCTATACTTTGAGTGATCTGGACGAAATATTGGCTAAATTACCTACCACTACTACTTATGTATGGGAGAGAGCAACAATAGCAGGAAAAGGAGGACGTAAGATTTATTTGTTAGGGCACCCTGTATAGAATGAAAGGGAGGCGTCTGAATTTTTGTTTTTTATTTTGAAATAAATACCTGTAACGACAACCCAAGTTAATAGGCAATCTAGGATAAGATGATGTATATTCCAACTGGAATTTAAGTAGGGATTTCCACTGACCTGAAATTGCCGATAATAACGAAATGGAAAACCTATTTCTAGTTGATAGGTATTTCCTATTGTAATTGGGCTAATTCTGTATAGGACCATTAGGAACGAGATGGATAGGAAAACTAAAATAGATAAAAGTGTTCCTTTTATTATAATAAAGGCTGTTTTCTGTTTCATTTCAAAAGGTCAATGATGATTAAACTGAACGAGCTGCCTTTCGATAGCTTTCTAAAGTTTCAGTAGGTAAGTTTAGTATTGCGGTATATTGGGCTATCTGATCGTTTGACCAGTTTTGAATATCATGTACAAACCAAATGGCTAGCAACTACTTTACCAACTCCTTTGATACGACTTAGATGTTTAATCGCAATGGATTTAAAGTCATCAATAGATATTCGTTTGAAGCAAATATAGGCATATTTGCCAAAGCCAGTCTCTTCTGAAGTTAGATTCTGGTAGAGAAGATCTTTCGTCGGATTGTACTCGAATGTTTCTAAATTTCCAAAAGTAGGATCACAGGCAATGATATCGTTTTTATCTATTTCAAAGCTTCCTGCTTTATAATCTTTTTGAAGTGAGCCACTATAAAATTTTTCTTCTTTACTCAGAACTAGAAACGAAGACCTAGGATACCCAGATCCTCTTGGAGAAGCTGACTTGAATAACCAATAACCAAAGGGATCTTTATTTTTCATTATAAATTATTTTTATAAGGTTATATCCAGCCAATGGATTCCAATCTATCAAGAGGATAGAACATTCTGGAAGGAAGCTTGATGCCAGTATAGTGAAAAGGGTCATGGCGATCATAGGTGGCACAATCCGTCCACATATTATTAGTAATGAGCCATTTATTAGATGCTTTTACATCTATCGCTTCTGTATTAGATAGATTAATTCGTTTTAGACTAGGTATCTGAACTAATTTTTCGACTTCTGCTATGGATATAGAGGTAGCGGATACATCAAGTGCTTCTAGTTGAGTAAGGTTTTGTAGTACCGAAAAATCAGTAATATTTGGACATTTCGCTAAGGATAGATATTTCAGATGATTTAGAAATTGTAGAGGAGACAGGTCTTTGATCTTGGTAGCTCCTAAATCAAGTCGCTCCAGTTTTGTGGAATGGGTGAGCCCACTACAGTCTTTCAAAGGTGTTTTGTTAAAACTAGCCGCTAATAATTTTGGAGCATTCCAATTTTTGAGGCTCTTGACCTTAGAACCCGCAGCAGTGAGATGCGTCAATTCAAGAGTTGGAATAAAGGAGATATCATTAATAGATGTCTTGAATATATCCAATTGTTTGAGTTGAGTACAAGATTCGAGTCCTTCTAAGCTTTTTAGCTTTTTGTTGGAAGCAATGAATAAAGATTCAATACTCTTCGGTAGATTAAGATTGGAAAGTGTTGTTAATTTTCTTGTTAACAACTCTAATATTTGCAGATTGGGTAGGTTTGGCAAAACTGCGTTGTCGTCAATAGCATTCCAGTTATAAGAAGCACTTAGCCACTTGAGTTTATCGGTAGCAGATAACCAAGAAAAATCACTCAGTTTAGTCCCATCAATAGAAAGGTGTAGTAGTGGTAGTGGTATTTTTTGGAGTTGTTCAAATTGATTGTTGAGTCGAAGGCTGACTAGAGGCTTAATATTATTCAGTGCATTAAAAGATAGTGGAGCAGATTTGTCTGCAAACCAAATAGCTTTCAGATGAGGCATTTGATAGAGTAGTTCCAAATCATGCTTTTTACCTTTGTAGAAATTGAGTTTTACAATATTGGTTTGACCAATAATAGAGGTTATAGCTAGTGGTTCATTGATATCAAATTCTTTATAAGTATCCATGTTTATAGTAAATTTCATTGAAAATTGGGGGAATAGAGCATTCTACAATCAATATTTGGTGTCTTATGTGGTTGTAAAAAATAAGTGACTATAAAATTGTTTAATGGATGTAGTTAGCTTGAAATTAAGTCTCTTTTATCAGAAACGAATGCTTTAAGCAACTTTTTAGAAAACAAAATTATAATCACTTATGGATACATTATTCCACTATGGCATTGGCACCAAATTCAAAAGAATAGTCATCATAGACACTCAATATATAATCAATATCCTTAATTTTCCAGTGGTACTCTTGATTCTCTTCATCATAGCTTTTTTCTACGGATAGCTCTTTAGAGATGAGAGCAATAACTTCTTCTATATTGATCGCTTTGTCAGGACCTTCTTCTACTTTTTCGAGTAGCGAAACATTAACTTTTACTGCTTCTAGATTTTCTTGATCTTCTGCAAAACAAACATAGTCATACCAAACATCATAGTCCCCAACTACTTTTTCTGACCTAAAATCTCCTGTGGGTTCATTTTTCCATGTTCTCGCAGTTGTATTTTGGTCAAATTTTGTTCTATTCGCAATAGGGGTATGTGGTTTTAGTCCATTATTGGTATTGCTCAGCAATTGAGCAACAGCATCAATAGCAATATTACCAGTAGATTTTACTTGGAGGGATGTATTCGTTTCGGTATTATTATTAGCAGTTGTGTCTGAATTAGAGTCACTAGAACAAGCAGTAGCTAAAAATAAAATGGTAAATAAATAGATTACGTTTTTCATGGTGTTTTAATATTTATACTAAAAAATAAGTTTAATGCATTATTGTGTTTGCACAATAATTACAGTACAATATTAAATAATTTATTTGGTGATTGTTGATTATGTCTTCAAAACGCTTATGTTGAATGTATAACCGTTTTTGTTTTATGAACAATCGTTTTTATACAATAGATAGAATGACTATCCAAAAGATAATATTGACAGGAATAAGTAAGTAGAGTAGAGGAGGGAATACTAGATATGGAATTGTACGAAAAAGTGTTGTTAATTTTTTCTCAATCGTCAGGAGTAAGTTTTCTTTAGAAGAAGCTTTTTTGATAAAGGATAAATCGGTGTAGAATATTTCATTAGCAAAGGGAGTTCGATTGATGAGAAATTGAATGATCTTACCTATAAATGGAGGCAGTTTAGATAGTTTAATACTGATCCAAAGGAATATTTTTTCAGTAATATCTAGTGTCGCATCATTAAAAACATCTTTAGCGACAGTATCTAGAAAAATATTTTTGACCTCCCAGATCATTTCAGTAATTTCTTCTGCTAATGGACGAATCCAATGTCTGATAACTTTTTTATAAACAATGTTATATATTTTTGTCATCGCAAATTTTAACCCTAGTGGAACGGCTATGATCCCAGGAAGAAAAATTAGCACAATGAGAAAACCTCCCAGTTGATTATCGCTTAGCCTATTATAATTGAA
>CAYOJF010000113.1:0-16149 GCA_964404215.1 uncultured Aureispira sp.
AAAATGGATGATAACTATTGGCAAAATCGCTATGACAATCAACAAACAGGCTGGGATATTGGATACATCAGTACTCCTATCAAAACCTATTTTGATAAAATAGAAGATAAAAGTTGTAAAATATTAATTCCAGGTTGTGGCAATGCTCACGAAGCAACCTACCTCTGGGAAAATGGTTTTAAAAATGTCTACTTGTGTGATTGGGCAAATAGTCCATTGAAGAACTTTGCAGCACAAAATCCAACTTTCCCTAAAGAACAACTTTTGCACATTGACTTTTTTACGATCGAAGACACCTTTGATTATGTGATAGAGCAAACCTTCTTCTGTGCCTTACCTCCTAGCAGACGTACTGAATATGCTACTAAAATGAGTGAAATCATTCTGAAGGGTGGTAAATTAGTTGGTCTACTTTTTGGTATTGAATTCGATAGAGAAGGACCTCCTTTTGGTGGGACTAAAGAAGAATACCGCCCTTATTTTGAGCCTCATTTTTCTTCTATATCGATGGAACCTTGCTTAAACTCTATTCCTCCTAGACTAGGACGAGAATTATTTATAGAATTAATCAAATAATAAAATGAAAAACCTAAATTTTATCGCTCTAGTAGCCCTATTTATAACTTGTAGTGCCTTTGTGGTTAGCCACAAAAAAACGGTACACGACTTTAAAGTAAATGACATTACAGGGTCAGAAATCACGCTATCCAAATACGAAGGAAAAACACTTCTAATTGTAAATGTGGCTTCTAAATGTGGACTTACTCCACAATACAAGGACCTACAAGAAATTTATGATTTCTACCAACCATTCGGACTAGAAATACTAGGCTTCCCTGCCAATAACTTTATGGGGCAGGAACCAGGTAGCGATGACGATATCAATACTTTTTGTACCAATAAATTTGGGGTAACTTTCCCGATGTTTTCGAAAATATCGGTTAAGGGTAAAAACATGCATCCACTCTATCAATACCTAACCTCCAAAAAAGAGAACAAAACAATTGAAGCTCCTGTCAAATGGAATTTCCAAAAATTTTTGGTTAATAAAGAAGGACATGTTGTTACTTCTTTTGCCCCAAAAGATCATATTACGAACGAAACGATTATTGCACAAATAGAAGCCGAACTTACCCAAGGTAAAGGAGGAAAAGAGATCAAAATGGCAATCAAAAAAGCCAAAAAAGCAGCAAAGTAATCCTATCTCATAGGAGCAAATAGTCTAAGGGACAGGGACTTTTGTCCAAAAAGAAGAAGAGATGGCTTGTAAATCAATACAGGCTATCTCTTTTTTTGTATTTTCAAGCTCTAATACAAAATCAAATATCTATGCAGTATAGTTGGTGGCTTACGTTATTATTTTCTATTTACAGTGCAATCGCTATTGCCCAGCCTTTGCCCGATTATGACCTTCATGCTGTCTGGTTAGTCGACAAAAAAGATACTCCATTTAGTGTCTTTCATCCACAGCAATACCTCTCAACAGAAGCCATTATACGCAAGGAAAGACAAGGCATTAGTATTGATAAAAAAGATTTACCACTTTCTCCAAGTTATCTTCAAAAAATTAAGTCCTTAGATATTTCTATCCATAGCCAATCTCGTTGGCTCAATGTTGTGATCATCAAAACAACAGATAAGAACAAACTCTATCAGCTCAATCAACTCCCCTTTGTACTGAAGGTAAAGCCTGTTGGGAAAAGTAGAACTCCTAAATCTTATAAGCTGTACTCTAAGCGAACTGCCGTAGACTCTTCACAACACATTGATGCGTATTATGGCCATGCCGCTACACAAATACAACAACTAAATGGCGACTGGCTACACCAGCTCGGATATAGTGGTCAAGAAGTTTCCATTGGTATTGTAGATGGTGGATATAGCAATGCTTATCGAACGGCTGTTTTTGATAAAACATACCAAAACCATCATTTGTTAGGTACTAAAGATTTTGTGGATGGCGACCAGTGGGTCTACCAAAGCAGTACCCATGGTACTAATGTTTGGTCCACTATGGCTGCCAATACTCCGGGGCTGATGGTCGGTACTGCTCCTGATGCCAATTATTACTTATTTCGTACCGAAGATACACAAGATGAATTTCCTATTGAAGAATTCAACTGGGTCATTGCGATGGAATATGCAGATAGCGTTGGAGTAGAAGTAATCAATTCTTCTCTGGGATATAGTGTCTTTAGAGACAAAAAAATGTCTTATAGCTATCAAGATATGAATGGAGCTCGGACTTATATTGCACAAGGAGCTCGGATAGCCACACAAAAAGGACTCCTTATTGTCAATGCGGCGGGAAATGATGGCAATAAAGAATGGCATTACCTATTTGCCCCTGCTGATGTCACGGACATACTGACAGTGGGATCCGTTGACGAAAAACGGGATAAAGCAGATTTTAGTGGCTGGGGACCTACTGTGGATGGTCGTCTCAAACCTGATGTAGCTGCTCTTGGTGTTCGAGCCACAATGGTATCTATCGTCACTTATGGCGTCAGCTATAGTAATGGTACTTCCTACTCTAGCCCTATATTGTGTGGTCTAGTCGCTAGCCTCAAAGGAGCATTTCCTAATGCAACCAATGAACAAATACGTGCTGCTATCAAAAAAAGTGGTCATCAGGCTCATGCTCCTAGCAGTAGCTTAGGGTACGGGGTCCCCGATTTTCGCAAGGCTTATGCCTATTTAGCAGAAGCTACGATTTGGATTACTAAAGAAAAAGAAGTTCCTACAATATCCTCTCCACTTATCATACAAGATCAACTCTCTCTAATGGTAGAGCAATATCAACAAATAAATCTTTCTATTGCTATCCAAAATACCCTTGGTAATACGATCATAGAAAAAAAAATACCATCCATAGATTCTGATCTACACCATATTTCCCTTCCATCTATAAAACATTTACCTAAAGGAGTCTATTCTATAGCAATAACCTCTACTAATACACCAGCTATCAATCAATATCACTCATTTATTAAGTTACATTAATCTATATTTATTATATGAAATTACTATCTATCTTATTCTTTTCGTTTGTTATTGCACTAGCAAGCAAGGCTCAAGATATAGATTCTCTTCAGCAAAAATACAATCCTAAAAAGCACACTCTTCATTTGGTAGAATTTACCAATAAAGAAGGCACCCCCTACAGTATTTTCAAGCCACAAGAATTTCTCTCTCCTGCTGCTATTGAAAGACGCGAAAAAATGTTTGTCTCTATTGATGAATACGACCTTCCTGTCAATCCTGATTACATCCAGCAAGTGCTCCAACTAGGTGTTCAGCTCCAAAATCGCTCTAAATGGCTCAATGCAATTGCTATTCATACCAATGATGTCAAAATATTAGCTCAAATAGATGGTCTACCATTCGTAAAGTCGGTGAAGCCCCTAGGTAAATTTAGGACAGTTAGTGAAATAAAGGCTCTTAAGAAAAAACCAAAAGTAGATCCAACTAAACATGGACAAAATTATTATGGGGATGCCCTCAATCAAACTCGAATGCTAGGAGGAGATGCCTTACATGACTTAGGCTATACTGGAGCAGGGGTAAAAGTAGCCGTATTAGACGGTGGTTTTGTCAATGTTCCCTCTATGCCTGTTTTTGACGCCTTACAGGAAGAAGGACGTTTATTGGGAACCAAAGATTTCGTCGAAGGAGATGATTATGTATTTGAATCTAGTGGACATGGTACCAATGTTTTATCTTGTATGGCTGCTAAATCTCCCTATTTCTTAGTAGGTACAGCTCCTGATGCAGATTATTATTTATTTAAGACCGAAGATGTCAAAGCAGAATTTAGAGCAGAAGAAATCAACTGGGTAGCAGCAGTAGAATACGCGGATAGTATTGGTGTAGAAGTACTCAACTCTTCGTTGGGTTATACGGGATTCAACGATACTACTATGTCTTACAAATATTCAGATATGGACGGAAAAACTGCCTACATCAGTAGAGGAGCTGAAATAGGTGCTCAAAAAGGGATTCTGATAGTCAATAGTGCAGGGAATGAAGGACAAGGTCCTTGGCATTATATAGGGGCACCTGCTGACGCACCATCTGTTTTGTCGATAGGGGCAGTTCGAGGCGATGGCAAAAAAGCAGGATTTAGTTCTTGGGGTCCAACTGCTGATGGTCGCATCAAACCTGATGTAGCTGCACAAGGTTTCAGTACGGTTGTTTCTTCTATGAGTAAATACAAAACTACTCGTACCAGTGGGACTTCTTTTTCTTCCCCTGTTATGGCAGGTATGGTTGCTTCACTCAAACAAGCTTTCCCCAATAAACCTGCTGATGAAATACGTGATATCATTCGTCGTAGTGGCAACCAATCCACCAAACCTGATAGTGCCTTAGGGCATGGTATCCCGAATTACTTCGTTGCCTATTTACTAGGGGCAGAAGCTTGTATTGTCCTAGACCATACTGGAGCTATGTTTTCTACTTTCCAAGTTGTTGACAATCAACTAAGTTTTATTGTAGAACAAAAACAACCTTCTCAAGTAAGTATTACTTTGATGAATCAGTTATTCAAGCGTGAATATGAACTGACTACTTTTATCGAAAAACGCAAAATAACGGAATTCAAAATCCCTGATCTAGAACAGTTAGACGGTGGACTCTATATTCTTAAAATAGTAGTAGACGGCAAAACAACTTATCTACCTATTGTGAAAAAATAATTTGATGTGGATGGTTAGTTTAGACTATTAGAGGTTAGATTTTTAGAGGTAAGACTGTTTACTTTGAGTAAAAAGTAGACTTTTAAAGGTTAGATTTAAACATGCTCTCATAAAAAAATGCCCTACTCTTAGAAAGACTAGGGCATTTTTTTTATGCTAAATATTGATTAGTTATTTCCATCAAAAAAGCTTTCATCTGGAGGTAAATCATTACTAAAATCCTCACCTTGCTTAATCATTGGCTCTTGTTGAGGCATTTCTTGTACTGCCGCTACTACTGGTGCAGCAGCCGTCATCATGGGCTGCATGATAGTCGTTACTGGTGCAGGTGGTTGAATGGCAATACTATCGATAGCAGTTGTTTTGAGCTTGTCAATAATACCAAAAGTAAAGGTATCACTCAGCCCAATCATAAATGCAATAAACAACATGAATCCGCCTTCGCGATCCGCTGCATTAATATTAAACCCATTTGTGAACGCTAGATAAATACCTGCTCCCATCACTACACCTAATGCGGGACGAATAATAATCCACTTCAAAGTAGAACCAAACTCATAAACAGGTTTGCGATAAAATTGCTCCAAAATGGCAGCAAAAGAGCCAATAAAACTCCAAATCAAAACACCTAACGGTATTTCCAAAACCATAATCCCTTTCATAGTAGACCATCCTTTCCCAATATTACTCATCAGTGCAGCCAGCCCAATCATTGTAATTAGGGTCAAAGACAGACCGATTAAAACTCTCTTTTTGGTGGTTGTTTGTAGTTTCTTGTCATTTTCATAACAATCTTGAATAATATTCTGGAATTTTGCCATTTCATTGAGCATCGAAATAGCTCTCATAGCCGCTGGAATAGAGGTATTGCCATTTTCATCTGTTAGTTTATCCAAATGTAAATGAGGTTCTACTGAAATCAAACTAGCATAAGCGACTTGTGCTTCTTCTTTGTAATCCTCAAAGCCAATGTTATTGATGATGTTTTCGGAAACCTCACGCATATAAACTCCCCTATAAATAATCTGTGGAAAGAAAGCATTTAACATTGAAATATCGAACTCTAAATCATTAGAAATCAAAATCAGACGTTTGAGCATAGTCTTATCCCTAGTTCCTTCGTCTAACTGATTCAATTCTTCTACATAAGCAACATACTTTGTTTCTTTATCCTCATAGTCTAAACCTAAAGCCTTAGAACTTGCCATTGTTTTATTAAACAGTAGTAAATCATTTAAATCTGCTCGGTTGTCATCTAAATGTCCTTGAATTTCTATTTCAAGGGCATCACTACTATTTACATTTCTACCATTTGTTGACTGTTTAGTAGGACGAGATTTTTTACCAATATTAATCGCTGTCACTACAGGTGTTACCACTTGTTGCTGTTGTTGTATATAAACTGGTCTTTGTTTCATAATTAGATGGTTCTTTGTATTTGGGTGTTGTATCAGGTAAATATAATCATTTTTGGGAAATTGTTACACAAAATACATTTCAGAACTTATAGGTAGGTTGCTCCTAACTTTCTCTACTACCTCTAAACCTAAAACATAGATACAAACATACCTGTGCCTAGAGTAATTAGATTTATGAGTCGTTTATTAGGATGGATAAAAATAGAAGAGGGACAAAAGCTAGCTTTTGTCCCTCTTCTCATAAGTTATATTGATATGACTTATGCCAAATCAATTCCTTCTGTTAGGTAAACATCTTGTACAGCATTGATAATTTCAACCCCTTCATTAATTGGTTTTTGGAATGCTTTACGCCCTAAGATCAACCCCATTCCACCAGCACGTTTGTTAATCACCGCTGTTTCTACGGCATCTTGTAAATCATTACCACCAGAAGCTCCACCAGAATTAATCAATCCAATACGTCCCATATATCCATTGGCTACTTGGTAACGACATAAATCAATAGGATGATCTGTTGATAATTCACTATACATTTTATCGTGTGTCTTACCAAAACCAATCGCTTTGAAACCACCATTATTAACAGGGAGTTTTTGCTTAACAATATCTGCCTGAATTGTAGCACCAATATGATTTGCTTGTCCTGTCAAATCTGCTGCAGAGTGGTAATCTTTTCCATCTTTTTTGAAACCACTATTACGAGTATAACACCACAAAATAGTAGCCATACCCAACTCATGAGCATAATCAAATGCTTCGGCTACTTCTACAATCTGTCTATTAGAATCTTCACTACCAAAATAAATAGTCGCACCTACTGCTACCGCTCCCATGTCCCAAGCATTCTTGATAGAACCATACATAATCTGGCTATACTTGTTAGGGTAAGTCATCAATTCATTGTGATTGATTTTGACTACAAAAGGAATCTTGTGGGCATACTTGCGAGCTACTGATGCCAAAACACCATAAGAACTAGCAACAGCGTTACACCCAGCTTCTATTGCCAATTTGACAATATTTTCTGAATCAAAATAACGAGGATTAGGAGCAAAAGAAGCTCCTGCAGTATGCTCTAGCCCCTGATCTACAGGCAAAATAGAAACATATCCCGTATCTTTTAGTCTTCCATGTCCATAAAGAGCAGACAGACTTCTCAAGGTCTGGATACTTCTATTAGAAGAAGTCCAGACTTCGTCTACAAAATTAGCACTAGGCTGATACAAATCTTTTTTATCAAAGGTTTTACACGTGTGATTCAAAAGGTGATTTGCCTTATCATCTCCTAAAATTTTAGTAATCTTATCTAAAGACATGAAATAGTATTTTTGGTGGTTAAGTAAGATTCATCGGTAACAAATCAAGTATTTCATTACATGAATCTATAATGTGTTTTATTTCGCACCAAAATTAATGATTTTTAGTTAAGAATTGAATCATTGCTGCATCAAAAGCAAAAGAAATATTTTAAAGCAATCTTTTTTAAAAAAGAAAAAGTATCTTAACACCAGTTTAACACATAAAAATCTTCATTCAATATTTTCCTACAATGAATGTTCAAATAATCCCCTCATTTGGTTTACTAACTTTGGTAGTTCTACTACTAATCAGTAGTTGTCAATCAGACCCTGCTCCTACCTCAGATGCCTCTTCTGTTGTGACATCTATTCCTGACACCATCAAAGAAATAGTTTCAGACAGTAATTATACTGCTATTAACTTCCCATCTAAAGATAGCCTTATGGTACATGGGCACTGGTATTTCAACCAAGATACAGCCACAACAATACTATTATGTCATCAAGCTCGATTCAATAAATACGAATATGATTCTATTGCTGATGTCTTATGGAAAAGGGGCTATAATTGCCTTGCCATCGATCAACGCTCTGGCGGCACTATCGGTGATAGTAACAGTACCTGGACTAATAAAACTTACCAAAGAGCACTATTAGACAATAAGCCAACAACCTATACTCATGCAGAACAAGACATACAAGCTGCTATTGATTTTCTGTATACCAAGAGTACTCAACCCATCTTACTTTGGGGAAGCTCTTATTCTGCTACCCTAGCCCTTTACAATGGCTTGGACAATGATAAAGTTAAAGCAGTCATCGCTTTTAGTCCTGGTGACTACTTGGCAGATGACAGTCGTGATTTTAGCAGTATTTTGGCACAAGAAACAAAACCTTTTTGGGTTACTTCTTCTAAAGAAGAGTCACTTGATATTGCCAAATTGCTTAAAGTTACTCATTTAGACAGTACACATGTCCATTTCATACCTCAAAATGAAGGGCTACATGGATCTAAAGCCCTGTGGAGTCGTCATCTTGAAAACGAAGAATATTGGTTATCTTTAGATGAATTTCTAAACAATATGTAAATTATCCCTTTATATCTATTGTGACCTTGCTATTAGTTCCTCGTCTAATTGACAATAAATAACTAATAAATAAGTTATCATTAACCTAGAACTTATACCTCATACCAAATACTAACTACTACTACGTTTTACCCATATTCCTTTATTACTTTCTTTACTACTACACTTACAAATTTTTATCATGAAAAATATTCCCATTTCATTCTTTTTACTCTTGATCAGTAGTCTACTACTGGTTAGTTGTGAAGAAGAAACAAAGAAAAAAATTCAGATTGAGGACCTCAAAGACTCTACTAGAGCCTATACTGATGAAGTCAAAAAAGAAGCCATCCAAGAAATTCTCTTCTTTGATGAACATGAATCCTCTATCGATCAAGAAAAATTCAATCAAAAAATAGCTCAAGGCAATTACCTTCCATTAGAAATGCAAGGCATGAATGGGCGAAATGAAGTCCATCTAGTAACACTTGAACAGCATGAAATGGATTTAGAAAATATGGAATTACCTGAATTTAGTATTCAAGACTTGAATGGTAATCTATATACTAAGTCTTCCATGAATGGGAAAGTTGTTATTTTTAGTTTTTGGTTTACCGCCTCTAATATTAATGTCAGTGAACTACAGGCACTCAATCAATTGGCTGCGGAATATAAAAATAATGAACAAGTACTTTGGTTAGCCCCAGCACTAGACAATAAGGATCAGCTTTCTCGTTTTTTGAAGGATAAAGGTTGGGTCTATCGTTTTGCCGCTAACCAAGAAGATTTCGCATTGGACTTAGGCGTATTGGCCTATCCTACTCATATTATTGTAGATGCTGAAGGCAATATTCACAAAGCAATTGTGAGAAGTTCAAAAGCACAAGAAGTATTGGAAAACAATATTACACAGTTATTAAACTAAATTTATGCAACAACAGCAGTTCCCTCCATTGATATTAGCTTCTAAATCTCCTAGACGTAAAGATTTATTGAACCAACTAGGATTTACGTTTGAGATTGTATTGCAAGATGTAGAAGAAAACTTCCCTGATGAATTAGACAAAAAGGAAGTACCCAGTTTTTTGGCAAAAAAGAAAGCGACCGCTATACAAGATCATCTAAAAGATAACCAGACTGTTATTGTCGCTTCCGATACCATTGTATTAATGGATGATACGATTTATCATAAGCCCACAGATGCAACAGATGCCTTTCGGATTTTGTCCGAATTGTCAGGCAAAAGCCATGAGGTTATTACAGGTGTTTGTCTAATGAGTAAAGAAAAATGTATTACGTTTTCAGATACAGCTACCGTTTTTTTATCGGCACTAACCCCAGAAGAAATTCATTTCTACATTGATAATTATCAACCGTTTGATAAAGCGGGGGCTTATGCTATCCAAGAATGGATTGGTCTGGCAAAAGTACAAAAAATAGAAGGTACCTACAACACAATAGTTGGATTACCAACTCAAAAATTGTATCAGACTTTGGTTGATGAATTCTGCTAGACAAGTAACATAACAACTGCCATTACTACCATAGTCACATCTTCAACAATAGTGACTGTACTCATAGGCAAATTGAATACATCTCCTAAGCAGGCACATTGTATTTTTTTCTTATTCAGATTGCTCTGTACTACGCCAATAGTACTTACCCCTAAGATTAGAGCAGTTGCTATATTCGTGTAGAAAGGAACTACATTCGTCAAATATAATATCCCTAAGATAAGTTCTACAAAAGGATACATATATGCCCATCCCTTCCACTTGGCGGCTACAATATCATACTGTGTGTAAGACATAACAAAACCATCTATATTGAGCATCTTGAAAAAAGAAAACACAATAAAAAAGCCTGCCATAAAGTATCGCATCCATAACATAAAAGAAAAATCGCCAAACGGGTATTGAGCTAATCCTGCCACTAATGCAATATACCCTACTATCAAAAATAAAGGTTTGTAAGTCGTTAGCTCAATTCGTGTTACATCTACTTCTTTTTGGTCATCTGACACTACTGTCTGTGGAGTTATTTCATATTTCCCCGCCGCCGCTTGCAGATTTACTAACGAAATATCTCCTGACTGTTGTATAGTAGCTTTTCCAGATGCTAGATCTATTTCAACAGCTTCTACCTCTGGTAAGGTTAGAAGTCCCTTAGAGACTCGCCCAACACATCCATTACAGGTCAATCCTGCTATTTTATATTGCTTTTCCATGTAATTTTTATTTTGATTTAAACAACTTCAAATATAAGGCAGAAATCAAAAGGCTTGTTTGTATCTATTTGGCTATTTATTGCAAAATTATGGTTTAGAGTAGGTCTATGCTTTGGCGTGTTTGTTTATTTGTGTTCTTCTTATACTGCGAAGGAGTTAGATGAGTCACTTGTTTGAATTGTCTGGAAAAATGAGCCGTACTACTATATCCTATTTTGATGGCGATTTCAGAAATAGACAACTGATTGTAACTCAATAATTCTTTAGCTCGCTCTATTTTTTGCAAAATCACATATTGTTCTATTGTGATACCTTCTACCTTAGAAAAAGTTTTACTTAAAACAGAGTAGTCTTTATAAATTTGGGAAGTCAACAATTCTGATAAACTAAAGGGGCTTATACTCTCTTGACAATGGATTTTTTCAATCAAAATAGACTTGATTTGATTCACCATATCATCTTTAGAATTTCCTAATAGTTCAAATCCATTAGCAACAAGCTGCTCGCTCAATTCCGTTTTATCTTTTTTTGATAATACTTTTTTTAGAACAACATTTCCAAGGTTCAATTCCTCATACTCTATTTCCAATTTGTCCAATAATACGGCAACACTACTAATACACCTAGGACAGACCATATTCTTTATCTGTAGTCTAATCATTAGTAGTTTCTTGAGAATAAGTTTTAAATGAATTAAGCCTCATTTTTGAGTTAATAGCTAAAGTTATCAACTCGAAAATGAGGCGATATGTAGTAAAAAAATAGGTATTATTCCAAGAGCATGCTCTAATACTGCTTCACTTCTAAGAATGCTTGTCCCAAATAATCTACAATATCAGTTGCTGTAAGTGATTCTTCACTAATATCTTGGGCTGCTAAATCACCCGCTAGCCCATGAATATAAACGCCTAGTATACAAGCATCTAATGGGTTGTAATTTTGAGCCAAAAGGCTAGATAGGATTCCTGTCAAAACATCTCCACTACCAGCCGTCCCCATACCAGGGTTTCCAGTAGAGTTGAAATAACAAGTGCCATCAGGAGTTGCAATACAAGAGTTCGCCCCCTTCAGTATGATATAAACACCTAATTCCTGTGCTTTTTCACGCTGCAATGCCAACCGCTCAAAGTTATCATTGGGACGACCAAACATACGCTCAAACTCTTTAGGATGAGGGGTTAGAATACTCCCTTTAGGGATATACTCAAACCAATCAGGGCTCTGCCCCAATATATTTAATGCATCTGCATCCAAAACAGTAGGTTGATCCATGTTTTTGAGGACATAACACAGGGCGTTACGAGTTTTGTTTTTGGTACTCAATCCACAGCCCAATGCTACGGTAGAGTATTTAGGCAAATCATAAACTCGTGTAAATATACGCTCATCTTCATCCAAGCTCACCATTGCTTCAGGAACCGCAATTTGCATCACTTCATATCCTATACTAGGCACATGTACTGTAACCAACCCCACTCCTGTTCGCAAGCAGGCTTTAGTAGCAAGTATAGCCGCTCCTAGCTTCCCAAAACTTCCCATCACCAAAAGAGCATGCCCAAAATGCCCCTTATGAGCAAATTTATCTCTTGGAACATAAATAGAGCGAATACTTTCTTCTGTTATGTAATAATAGGAAGAAGGAGCCTCATCAATAAAATCTTGGCTCAATCCTACAGGGAAATACTCAAAATCTCCCACAACTTGGAAATTTTCTGGAAATAGAAATGCCAGCTTTGGAAATTGAAATGTTCCTGTATAATCAGCCTCAACACAGATGCCTGTAGTAGCTGCATCCGCAATCACCCCTGTTGGAATATCTACTGCTACTTTCAAATTATTACACTCGTTGATATATGCTACTACGGCTGCCAAGTCTCCTTCTAGTTCTCTACTCAATCCAGAGCCTAATATCGCATCTATAATAATTTCATTTTCATCAAAAACAGGCAACTCGTCTGCCGACGCTATTAGTTGTATCGTCAGTCTGTCATCGGACTCTATAGACTCTAAACGAGCTAAATTAGTGGAAAAATCATCCGTAGCATTTTCTAAAAAATCTAATACAAAAACACCTACATCATATCCTTTTTCGTGCAACATTCTGGCAATAGCCAAACCATCTCCACCATTATTACCTTTACCACATACCACAGAGATCATTTCAAAATCCTCTACAGAAAAAGTGGAAATAAACCAATTGGTAAAAGCTTCGCTGGCACGCTCCATCAAGTCAATCGACTCTATTGGCTCGTTTTCCATTGTATAAAGGTCTGCGGCACGGGTTTGTTTGGTAGTTAATATTTTCATAGTGTCTTTTTTATTAGGTGTATGTCCTACAAACATACACTACTGTCTATTCTTGTTCTAATATGTATAAGTCTTTTCCGAAAGAATGGAATAACTTTTCTCTCATTTGGATATAAGCAGGAGTTTCTTGTACCCATAATATCAAACTAACCGTATAGAGATCCTTCCCTATGATTACAGACTGCATGTAAACAGTTACGTCTTCTGCCATAATCGTAGTCCGTTGCCCTTCATAAATTCCTTGGCTCAAAAATAGACTGGTTTCATGAATTTCACCCTCCATATCTTTCGCCAAATCTTTAGCAATCGCTTGATAATAAGAAGCTCTATAATACTTATTATCTTCAAAGGACTCCTCTTGGCTCAAGTCAGTTAAGCTGGTATAAATTTGATACTTATTTCGTCTTAATTTCCAGTCGGTCAACTTCCTTTTTTTCTTTTTACGTGGTTTTTTAGGATAACCAATGTAGTACCCATTTTCTAGCGGAACTTTAACCCACTCTTCCGGAATAGCCCCTTCTATAATCTGGAGCGTATCCTTTAGTACTACTTCTTCTGCTTCTATGGCCTCCATTTCTTGTTCTTCTTTAGAAATAGGAGTACCACAGCACCCTAAGCCAAGTGCTATAAAAACTAGTATACCTCGTAAAAATTTAATCCCGAACATCCCTTCTTTTTGTTTGACGCTGCAAATATACGGAAGTAGTTGTTAAAAGCTATTGCTTTTTCATTGAAGTTGTTTAGTGTTGCTGTTTGTAGCTAAAAAAGTAAGATTTTGGAGCTAGTCAAAGCATTTTTTAGTTCATAGCAGTGCTATGAACTAAAAAAATAACGAAGAGTAGATTAAACTTACACAAGAAAGAGTTTCATAGACATTATTTTTGACCTTAGAGCATGTTTAAGAATTAAGTTCTTCAAAATCAACGATTTGGGCGAAAATGAATTGATTTGAGAATTAAATAAGCCCCTTTTTAAGTTTGATAGCAGCCTGTCCCCCATGAAACTTGTCCATGAGTGATGGGGGGCTATCATGACTTAAAAAAGGTGCAATTGAATTCTAAATCAAGTATTTGCAGCTTGAAGTTAATTTTTAAACAGGCTCTAATCCATTCCATACAGCTCCCCTCCTTTGCTAAACAATTTATCTACCTGCTGCACCGTTTTGGGATCTACCTCCAGTGGTGGAGCATGGTGTGGCTTGATACGGGCATCTATAATCAATGGCCCTCTACATCCCCAGTGTTTAAACTCTACAAAACTGTCTACTCCGTGTATGTCATGTGATGGATTGGATCTAGTGAATGTCACCCAAACAAAATTATTCAGTGTAGCCGCCACAAAATCACTATCATCCACTACTAATATCATCGGAACGGACTCTAATGCTAATCCCTGCAAGGCATCTTTTAGTTGTTCAATTTCGCGATGGGCCGTCTTCAAATCATAGTATTTGTCCGCTTTAATTGCCAGAATACCTTTTTGGACAAATTTAGGATTAGAGAAACCTGTTGGTAATTTAAAATTATTGGGTAATTCTGCTTTTAGTGTACGTCGTTTTTCTCCACAACAAGCCATCACCAATTTAGATCCTGTATTCCATCCATCTCCTGAATAATCTAAAGTATCAATCGTCGTTTTAGTCTGAAAGTGTAGATCTCTAGTCCAATCTACTCTCTCCAATACGTGATTCATAAAATTACGAACATCATGTGTATCCAAGGTCTTATCATCGCTTTGGTCTGCAATAATCAAATACTTCGCTAAAGTTGTTTGTCCTTTTCCTAGCAGGTGATTAGCTATGGTCAGAATTTCTTCTGGTTTTTTCTCTCTAAACGGCATGTAGCGTTCGCTCCCTATTGCCAATAACAATGGGTGAACCCCTGCTGCATCTACTGCATTGACCTCTTTGAGTCCTGGAAACTCCTGAGGAGCTAACTCTTTGACCAATTCGTGAATCAAATAACCAAAACTAGAATCTTCTGCTGGTGGTCTTCCTACTACAGAGAAATGCCAAAGAGCATCTTTTCGATGATACACCTTATCCACTTCCATTACAGGAAAATCATGTTCCAGACTATAATATCCCAAGTGATCTCCAAAAGGACCTTCTCTCATTTTTTTATTCTTCACCACTGTCCCCGTAATACAAAAATCAGCATCTGCTGATAGCGTATGTCCATTTTCTTGAAAATAACGGAAAGAACGTCCATTGAGCAATCCAGCAAAAGTAAGTTCTGAAAGTCCTTCAGGCAAAGGCATGATAGCAGAAAAAGCATTGGATGGAGGTCCTCCTATAAAAACAGAAACTCTAAAAGGCTCATCGGTCTCATTATATGCCGTATGGTGTACCCCAATACCACGGTGCAACTGATAGTGCAGCCCTATTTCTTTATTCGTTTCATAATCATTTCCTGTCAATTGAATTCTATACATACCCAAATTGGACTTCATGATATTGTTATCATTAGGAGCCATAGAAAACACCTGTGGAAGAGTTACAAAAGCTCCTCCATCCATTGGCCACGATTTTACCAATGGTAGTTTATCAATTGTTGTTTCTCCATATTTAATTGGTTTACTAAATCTTGCCTTTCGAGGCAATCCATTGAGGGCATAAAAGGGAGATTTCCAGTATCTACCTGGATTTTTAAGTACCTGAATCGGATCAATCTTCAACTCTATGATGCGTTGTACCTGAGCCATTGTATGACGAAACAGAAATCGTGTCCTATCAAAGGTGCCATACATATTTGAAACCGCTTGAAAAGGGCTTCCTTTTACATTTTCAAACAAAATAGCAGGCCCTTTAGCATCAAAAATACGACGATGCACTTCTGCCATTTCTAGATTTGGATCCAATTCTGTTTTTATTCTTAATAGCTGTCCACTTTTTTCTAAATCTTGAACAGCATGACGAAGACTCTTATAACTCATTTTTTATGATATTGATGCATATAGTCCCCAACATAAGTCCTATATCCGATTACTTTATTAAACACGAAACAAAGATAATATTCTTAGGTTGAATCTAAGGATAGAATTTGACACTCCTTTGTTTTTTTTGGATGGTTCCTAGACTAGGAAGTTGTTTATCTCAATCAAAAATTACTTCCTCTTATGATTGAAGTTATT
>CAYOJF010000114.1:0-16143 GCA_964404215.1 uncultured Aureispira sp.
AAGTAACAGAAAAAGGTATTTCATTTAGACAGGAAGAGACTTTTTAAACAACTTCTTAAAATAAGCTATCTCAATATGTTTTGAGATAGCTTATTTTATTTTTTGTGATCTTGGATTCTAAGAACTAAAAGGGAGTTTACTTTTTAACCAGTCGGTTGCTGGATACCACCACCATAGTCGTTTTTTGTAGCCATGGCATAGCGTTTCTCCAAAAGCATCGTCATCAATTCCATTGGGAAGAAATCGCTGGATAATTTTGAATACTAATTCATCTCCAATTTGATCCTCTGTAAAGAGTTCTGTTGGATCTTCATCTAAGTAGTACATTTTAGTCCCATTATTTAAGATACTATTTTTGAAAAAGTATTTTTCTTCTTCCAGTGGCTGACCAAAATCTAGATGCCCATCAGATTCAGCATCTCCTGTTTTTACTCTAATTTTTTTCTTATTCTGAATAATAGCAAAACCAAAGTAGTTGATACTGCTAAAGAGTGAGAAAGTACCAATTTCAGAGGTAGGAAAAGCTTTTATTAGTTTTTTTTCTAACCTAGATAAATTGGTAGTGTAAAACTGAAAAGGCATGAATACATTAGTAATAATCAATAGATTGTTATGATGGCACAAATAGATTTCATTAAGTTCTTCTGGGCACATGACCGCATCAAAGACCTCGTCTTCTATTTGATTACTTTTTACAGCTCCCAATATTTTATGAACCTTCTTTTCATCAAACTGATGGACATTATTGATAATGATGGTAGACAAATTCCAGCCCATAGTTAAACTTGATATTTACTTTTTAGTTGTTCGCTAGACAAAGCCATAGATTCGTCTAGTGATAAATCTAGAATAGAGGGGGCTAAGGTTCCTTTTTTGTATTCTTGGCGATAAGTATTCCACATACTTGGGAACAAAATACCAGAAGATAGAAATAGGAGACAAGCAATGCTTCTATTGCCATTTCCAAACAAAAAGGCTTGCATTTTTATTTCGTCTTGTGTCGTCATGTCATAACCGAGCACTAAGTGTTTCAAGTCATGTGTTTCAAACTTAGGGATGAGTGTTAAATTATTATCATCTAGCATTTGAGCGACTTCCTTTCCAATGGTACCTGAAGGCAGATTTCGCATTTCTGCTAATTTTTCAGTATAGGACTGGTTTCCATACATTTTTTGTAAGGGTTTGACTACACCATAAATCTTGAGTGCTTCTACCATATTTTCTAAAAATGGTTGTAAAATTGATTTTGGCTGTTGGATTTCTAATGGTAACATGGCTTTTATTTTATAAGTGATTTAATATATCAATTATAAGATAGGGAAAAAAGAAGGAGAGTCTATGCTAGAAGATACCATTTAAGACAAAATTAAATGGCTAAAACAAACAGTTAGTATATTCTTAACCTAATCGTTCTACACTTTTTCTGATGCTCCATAAATTGAGGCCAATAAAAAGGGTAGTTAATAGGACTCCTGCTACCCAAACGCCCCAATGAACGTAAGCGGAGATAGGATAACCATTCGAAATGATGTCTTGAGATAAGGTGTATTTAGTCAGGAATAACAAAAGAAAAACAGCTCCAATAATTAATATGAAAAGTTTGACAAAACGACTACTCAAGACTTGTGTAATCGAATGATTGGTGTATCCTAACTGTAGGAGTAATTGAATATCCTGACTCGCTTTGGCGACTAGTACTTGGAAATTGAGTGTGAATACTAACAATGCCAAACCAATAATAATAACTCCTATGATTAGGATCAGAAAAACTAACAAATAGAGTGTTGATTTTAATTCTCCTCCAATTAAGCCCCCTCTACTAATTTCATAGCCCTTTTCTTCCAGGAAATGCTCCAATTCTAAACTATAAGGATTGTTGGTGGATGCCATTAATTGAGTTGGAAGAAGTTTCTCTGGTGCACTACTCATACCATATTTACCATTGGCATAAGCAAGAAACTCTTCAGGAACTAAAATTGAATTAACATTGGGAGTGAACCCATTGACATAGGCAGTAAAACTCTCTTGCCCCTTTGAGCTACTGATAGTGACTGTGAAATCTACATAACTAATCGTATTGGCAGAAAAAGGAGGAAGTCCTTGGCTAGGAGCAAAACCATAATTATACAGTGCTAGATAGTCCTGCGAAAGTACGATAGGTAGTTTATCTCCCTTTTTCCAAACAAAAGTAGAGGTGTCAATCCCTAAAAAATCACTTGGAATAGATTGGAAAAACAGTAAGGTTTGAAATCCCATCTGTTGGCTGGATAACATGACTTGACAGTCTGTTGCTTCAAACGCTTCTACTCGCTCTAAAAATGGTTGCTGTTTAATATGATTCAATTCTTCCGCTGAAAATGATTTAGGTTTACCTAAGTAGCGTTCAAATTGCTTGTTAATCATCAAAAAGTTATCATCTTTGGCTCCTTTGGTTAGAATCTGAACGTCTAAGTAAACCTGTAAGGCAAAGAGCAATAAGAACAAGCCTGCTAAGGTGCCAATGCTGGCACCTAGCACTTGTTTATTGTTGCGTTTTTTGAGGAGTACTTTTTGTAACAAAGGTTAGATGATTTTGAAAAGATTAGAGATATCTTCTATTGACCAATTTAATGAAGTTTTTGGCGACAGGCTTGCGTTCTTTTTTACTTACCCATCCTTGTTGTTCGATCAGCTCTTTTTCTAGATACATTCGAGCTTGATCCATATTGTCGAGCTCATTAAGTTTTTGCATCGTCGCTTGAAATGTATTGACATCACCACCAAAAAGCTCATTGATATACAAGAATTTTTCATTCAGTCCCAGTGCTCTACTTAAGTCTGCTATGGGAGCTGCACTTAGTTTTTGGGATAAGTCAGTTGCTATTTTGACCTCAAAAAGATTGTCGTATTCTTCATTGAACGAAGTTGTTTTTTCAACAGGTGTAGTTTTGACGACAGGAGTTTCTTGCTTCGGTTCTGGTTTAGGCTCTGGAGTAGGTTTTTTAGGTTCTACTTTAGGCTTTTCCTGCTTCGGCTCTGGTTTAGGTTCCTCCTTAATAGGAGTTGGAGCAGGAGGTGGCGTTTCAATTATTTTTTTAGGCTCTATAATAGGCTCCTTTTTGATTACTGGTGTTGGTTTTACCACTTCAGGAACTGGTTTAGGCTCTTTTTTAGGAGTTTCATTGGTGAAGATTAATTTCTTTTTCTTCTTTTTGGGAACAATAGTCTCTTCTTTGGGTTCTGGTGTAGGTGTTATTTCCTGAACTGGCTCTGCTTGAGTAGTTTCTTCCTCAAAGCAGGCGTCATATAAATTTCGAATAGCACCTAGAAATGCCTCTTTGTCTAATCTTGAAACACTATCTTGATTGTTGGCTAAGTAATCATAAAAACGATTGACTTTATCTAATTTTGATTTGACAGTTTTCAAATCCATGTGGTTGGTATTTAAGTTTTGGTTGAATGAAAGTAGTAGTTCACCATATTTGGTGTGTAGGCGGAACTATTAGAGCACGTTTAAAACTATACTCTAAAATATTTCGTTTTGCAATTTAACAATTCCTATTCAAATAAACAGTAGTGAGACAAATGTTTTCACACTAAAAAAGTCTACTTATAGTAATTGATATGTTCGAAAGCCTATTAAAATTATGTTGCCGATTAGCAATTCAATGAAGATAGGGGATATATCGACCTCATAGAATACTGTAACTCTCTATTGTAAGGTAATTCTACCAGTCGGTTTCTCTCTCCCAATAATTCTGATTTTGTACATCGTCTAGTACAGAAAGATAGCTTTGATAACGCAAGATGCTAATGGCACCACTTTCTACGGCTTCTTTTACAGCACAGTTGGGCTCATTGTTATGGAGACAATCTGCATACTTACAATGTTCTGAAAGATCAAATATTTCTCTGAAATTGTGAGCTACATCCATAGGTTCCATATTGATAAATCCCATTTCTTTGATCCCAGGAGTATCAATAATTTGTCCACCATCTTTCAGTAAGTGCATTTCCGCAAAGGTAGTCGTGTGCATCCCTTTACCAGAGTAATCAGATATTTCTTGGGTATGAATATTTTCATCTCCTAAAATAGCATTGACTAAAGAAGATTTGCCAACACCTGAGTGTCCCGATAGTAAGGTGATTTTACCCTTCAGTAGTTCTTTTAACTCTGGAATACCAGTCTCTTCTTCTGCTGATACCAATAGAGTAGAATAACCAATTTCTTCATACATCTGTTTCAAGTTAGCATAGATAGTATCCGATTCCTCATCATGAATGTCAGCTTTGTTGACAATAATGTAACTGGGGATATTATGCGTCTCTGTCGTTAGAAGAAAGCGATCTATAAAACCAGGCTTTAGCATGGGGTATTTGATGGTAACAATCAAACAGGCTTGGTCAATATTAGCAGCAATCAAATGCATGAAATGCCGCTTACGAGTGGATTGACGTAGGACATAATTTTCTCGTGGGAGTAATTTAGTGATCATTCCAGTATCTAGACCTTTTTCAGGTTCTACCCAAACCCGGTCACCCACTGCAATTGGATTAGTTAACTTGAGTTTGCCTAATCTAAATTTTCCTTTGATTCGACAGGGCATGTAGGTATCCTCATCTACCAATACGGTGTACCATTTACCTGTTGATTTTACGACTAGTCCTTCCAATTTTTTGATTTAGTATTTGTTCAGTTTAGAACTTGATTTAAAGGAAATTTGTTCCATTAAAGGTTATTATTAATCAAAAGTACAGAACTAGAAGGAATATAGACAGTGTAATACAAAAAAATCTGCCTTTTAGGGCAGATTTTTGAATAGAAGAGGAGAGATGTTCTCTCATTTTAAGAGTAAGTTTAAAATTAGGATAAATTTAAACTTACTATAAGGCTCTAAACTACTTCTTTATCTTCTTTTGAAGTCATTTTCCAAGTGCTGTAAGAAATCACTAGCAGAATAAGGGCAACTGCTGCTGCTCCAAACTCCCCATCATCTATGGCAAGGTGAGCAGTTAAAGCTAAAACAAAATCAAAGAAAAATCCAGCATAAGCCCATTCTTTGAGTGCTTTTGATTTGTTGACCCATATAGCAAGTATTCCTAATATCTTGGCAATAGCTAATGGATAAATTAAATAAGTTGGGTAGCCTAAGCTTGTAAATGCTCCTTGGATGGCTTCATTGTTGAAAATATACATTCCTGCTGACATTAGCATTAGAGCTGACATCAATCCTGTACTCACTAAATAGGTTATTTTTTGTTTGTTCATCGTTTTATTTTTTTGTGATAGTATAAATATGAGGATAAAAAGAGGAGGGAACATTAACCTAGATTAAGAAAGCAGCAAAAGCTTATTTTTTTTTGATGCGAGCTCGTTTTACTTTACTGAGTGCCTCAGGAGTAATGCCTAGGTAGGAAGCAATCATACGCTGAGGAACACGTTGTACAATCTGTGGGTAGGTTTCGATGAAATGTTGATAACGTTCAATAGCTGTCGAACTCATTAGCATAATGATCCGCTTTTGGAGTACAGCCATTCTTCTGATGAGCTTATGGAGTATTTCATTGTGTTCTATGATAGTAGAATTAGTGATAGCAGAGATGCTTTTTTCTTGTACAAACAAGATACTGTCTTCTAGAGCGTCAATGAATAATTCACTGTTTTGTTCTTTCAGGGCACTTTCTGCTATTACCCAACCTTCAGGAGCAAACATGAAGATATGTTCTTTCCCTTTTTGGTCAATATAATAACTACGAAGCAATCCTTTGTGTACTTCGTATATTTGGGTGGGAGAGCTATTAGGAGTTTGTAGTATAGTTCCTTTTTTGACAGTTATTTTTTTCATGGTCCAAATGTAGTGTGAAATTTTTAGACAAGCTCTACGTCTCTTCTATCAGGTATCAAAAAAAAATCAGACCAGATAGATTTGATATCTATTTGGTCTGGTTATGAAACATGCTGCTATGTATAGGATTTACTTAAGCAATTCCATATTGTGTCAATCTGTATTTGACACGGAATATTTGTTTCACTTCTGATAATTCTACTTCATAAGGAGGATAAATGGTATTGTCAGAAATGAGTCTTAACCGAACTGTACGATTATTCTCTTTCATTTTTTGTACGCGTTTAGCTACCACAGTATCTGTAACTACAATATAAACGGAATTATCCTTAATGCCATTGCCATCTATGGCTCCACTTTCTACTCGTTCACAAATAACTAAATCACCATTAGTAATATTAGGCAACATGCTGTCCCCACTAATTTCGATTGCTATTAAGTTGCCTTCCAATCCAGGAATAGTAGGAATGTAGAATTTAGGCAGTTCTTTTTGATTTTGTAAATTAGCCATGTCAATCGCATTGCCTGCCATAGCTAGATGAGGGACTAAAGTAATGTTTTTAGCATATTCAGCATTGTTATCTGTCATCGAAAAATTCATATTTTCGTCTTCATCAAACATTTGGTTGCTGTAACCAAACATAAAATTAGCGTTAATATGGTAGGTTTCAATTAGTTTGTTCATTTGATCTAACGTAATATTACGTTTACCTTTCAGAATACTATTGATGATATGATTGTAAGTACCTAGTTGAGCAGCGATATCAGACTTAGATTTTATTTTTCCATGTTCACGTAAGAACTCAAAAGCTAATCTAAAACGCTTATTGACAATATTATCGATGAAGTTAGACATATTATTTTAGGTAGTTTTTATTTTAAAATTAGTAATTCAAAACAAAAGATTGTAAATTTACTTTTATCTTTCTATGTTTATGAATCATGCATTTGCACATTTAGTTAGTAAAGATATAAAAATATAATTAAATTGCAAACAATAATGTTTGTTTTTGGAAACAGAATTATGTATTTATGAAGAAGAACATACTTTTGTTGAGTATAGGGCTTATTTTGCTCTTTTCTTGTCAGAGTAATACCGCTAAATTGTCCCCCTCTTTTTACAAGTCAATCGGGGGGCAGATTCGAACGATTCGATTAGAACAAGGAATGTCACAACAGGCATTGGCAGATTCGGTGGGAATTACCCAAAACGCCTTGAGTTTGATAGAAGATGGTTTAGCGACTCCAATTCATACCAAATTAATTGCGATAGAGAATTTTTTTGAAGTCACTTTTATCATTGAGGGTGAACAGATTAGCATTGAAAATTACCTCCGTAAAGAATAAACTTGTATTTAATGTTGTTGTTTTAAATGTATGTACATATATTAGCAACTGAACATACATTAATCAATATGAGAATCGAAGACGAAATTAAACAAACAAAACCATTTAAGAACCCACAGATAAAGGCAGTGGTTAATTTGCATTTTACAGGGTCATGGCTGTCTGCCAAACAATCTAAGCTATTGAAACCTTACGGTATTTCAATACAACAATATAATATATTGAGAATACTGAGGGGAATGTCTCCAAAGCCTGCAACGGTTAAATTACTGATAGAACGAATGCTGGATAAAACCTCCAATGCTTCTAGATTGGTAGATAAGTTAAAAAAGAAAGATTTGGTAGAGCGGGTTGCTTGTCTGGAAGATAGAAGACGAGTCGATGTATTTATTACAGAAGAAGGATTGAAATTAGTGAATGAAATTAGTCATTTGATGGATGATAACGAAGAAATGACTGGTCTGACAGATGAGGAGGCGATACAACTCTCAGCATTATTAGACAAAATGCGTAACGGATAAAATTATTATGGGAATTGAAGAACAAATCCAAGTAGGAGTACGACTAACATTAGGTTTTTTTATGTTGATAGCTGGAACCAATGAATGGTTTCATTATGTACAAATTCCTTATGAAGGGGAGGCGGCTATTTTTATGGGTTTGTTGCAAACAGCAGGAGGCGGCTATTTGATGAAAATTGTCGGTAGTGTACAGATTATTGCCGCAATCAGTTTTTTTACAAATCGTTTTGTACCACTAGGAGCACTGATGTTATTCCCTGTGATGTTCAATGCCTTGTTGTTTCACTTGTTTTTAGATTTTGGAGGAACTGCTGGGGCAGCAGTTTGCTCCCTACTTAATATTCTTTTATTAGTACTCAACTATGAGTATTACGAAAATTTACTCTACCCATCTAGCCCAGTATTAGAAAAAGAGGCATCCGTTATCTCTAGTATTCGGATAATACTTGGTATTGGGCTTTTGATTGTTGGATTTGACAAGTTTTTTGAATATTTCCAACCATTTCACCAACAAGGAGGAGATGCTGCTGCTGTTTTTGAGGCAGTAGCTAGTGCAGGGTATATTATACACACTATAGGTGTCTTACAGCTATTAGGAGGTCTTTCTTTTATTAGTAAAAAGTTTACCCCTCTGATGGTACTTGTTCTATCCCCTGTACTACTTAATGATATGTTATTTCATGCGATTATGGATATAAACGGAATTTTGATTCCTCTAATACTTGTATTGCTTAATTCCATATTACTTTTAGCGTACAAAACTGTTTATAGAAACTTGATTCGTCCTTAGAGAATTCATAAAACTATATTTTTTGCTTATTGGGGCTCATTTTTTCGGTATGAATAAACGAACTCTTTAGATGAGAAATATCCAGTAGATATTTAATGAAATGAGCCATTAGCGGATGCTATAGCATCCGCCTTGATGTACTCTCTTTTGAATATTTGCCTAAAATTTCTTTACGCACTATTGATTTGCTACATCAAATGCCCTTCAGGCATTTGTAGAACGGTTTAAATAGCTGGTTACAGATTTGGTAAATAAATAGTTTCTTTCATTACTTCTAATGCTGCTGTTGTTGGGTGTATGAAGGGCTGTTGTGCTACTGCGAATGCGGTGACATCTTGAATGGAAATAATCCACTCTTGCCCAAATTGTTCTAGAATTTTACCTTTCATACCTAATTGTATTGCTCTGCGATTCAATTTAGAACCATCAGGATGATGATCAGGGTCCCACTGTAAACGAACTTCTGTTTGATCTAGAGCTGTTCTCCAGGCGGTATGATCCTTATAGTGTTTGGCTGAAAAAGAACTGTAGGTTGCTTCTGCCAATATTTTATCAAAGTTACTTTTTTTGATTTCAATTGCCAGAACTCGCTTTTGATTAGGCTTAGATGCCCAGCCACAACGGTACATCATCCATAGGAAATTAGGCTTAATCCAACTCATTCGACTGTATCGATAATGTTCTCCACCAAATTTTTGATGTTCAAGGGCATAGTTTGCAATTTTAGGATTGAAAGCTTGGTAGACGATGATGGTATTTTCGGATTGTTGAGCTAAAATATGTTCTCCTGTTTGTGGTACTTCTTTTTCGTATTGAATATAAGGTATGGTTTCTAGTTTTATCATTATTTTTTTGTTCCTCCAACCGATAGAGAGCTACAATAAGTTCCGTCTAGATCAAAGAAAGCGATTAACAACACTTTTTAGTTGTTAATCGCTTTGCGATAATATCTATTTTTGATTAGAGCAATTTTTACTTTTTCTTTTTGGCTGCTTTAGCTGCTAATTTTGCCGCTTTCTTCTCTGCTTTAGCTTTTAATTTTGCCGCTTTCTTTTCAGCTTTCAATCTGGCTTTTTCTGCTTTTAAGGCAGCTTTCAGCTCTGCTTTAGATAATAGCTTGCTCTCTTCTACTTTAGGACCTTCTACTGGCTCTATTTCTTCAGCAGGTGGTACTGCTTCTACTTTATTGATTACGGTTCCTTCTTCCATAACTTTTGGCTCATCAACCATAGCGACAGGCTCAGGAATCGTAAATGGGAATTTTTTTGGATCAGCACAAACACTTTTTGCTTCCATTGCAAAATCACCAACTTGCTCTTTTGGAAGTAGATCGGCTAATACTTCTAGCTGGGCAGGAGTCATACACTGGTCTTTGATTCCTTCAGAGGCTACAGCTAGTTTATCTTTAGTAGTTGCTACTTTTTCTTTTAGAGCCAAGAACTTATCCTTATTCATTGGCAAGCACTTAAATTCAGTAGGGTATTGTAGTTTATTGCTTTTTTTCTTGAGAAATTTTTGACCATTGCGTTCTACTACTTCTTTATAAGTGGTTGTTTTCTGTTCGATGATACTTGTAGTGCCATCAGCATTTTCTACTTTTATATATTCAGATATTGTTGTAGTACCTGTTTCTGGAATTTCGGGAGCTACTGCTGCTGGAGCAGTCGTGTTGTTTTCTGGAGAAGCTTTGAATTTGCCCATTCGCTTAGATTCCACATCTTGTTCTCCACGAATCATATTCAGTTTTTTGGTTTGAGCGACACTCTCTGCTGATAATTGAGTAGCATCTTTGACTCCTCTTACTTCTACACCTTGTTCATTATAGTTAAGCACAACTTGGGTACTCTGTACCGTTTGAGCTTGCGACTTAGGAATATTACTATATTGCTTTAATTTCCATTTGCCTTCTTCTTGTAGGAGTTGGAAAGAAATTTCATTAGCTCCTCTCATTTGGAGAGTTGTCTTGATACCTTTTTTGTTTTTATCTTGAAATAGAATCGTAACCCAATAGTCTCCTTCAGGAACTGCTTTAATTTTAATGTTTTTACTAGCAGCTTTGTTTTGGAATTTATTGTCAATGGCAACATGGAAAAATTCACCATCAGGAGAAAAAATGACGCAATCACCTAATTGGGCTTGAGCAAATAAGGTGAGGAATAAGAGACTTAATGTAATTAAGTATTTCATAGGATATTTTTTAATTTTTTAGTATTGAATATCAGTGTATTTGGTAAACTTGAATGACTTATGAATGCAAAATTAGTCATTTTTACATTAATATTTAAAGCTACAATAATTTCAGCTTGCAATTATGCTGATGAAATTGTATTTTAGCGATCTTTATATGAAATTACATCCTTAACAATATGACTCAAGAATAAGAAAAGTACCAATCTTTCTTAGGGAAACTAACTACCTTGCAAAATCACCTAAGAACAGCTCTTAAAAGTAAACAAGCGACTGAAAGCCAACGGAAAGAATGGACAGTGCTTTATAAGGCAACGAAAAAAGCGATAAAAAAAGCAGAAAAAACAAAATTTGCTCTGGCAGAATGGGAAATTCCTCTAGAAGATGACTGGAAATATATACTAGACAGTAGTACTCTTTCTGATAAAATTAAGAATAAAATACAGAAATTAATTGCTGAAAAAAAGCCTACAGAAGAAGAAAGCGTAAGGTTAGTAAAAGATATTACTACTTTTTTTAAGTTTCGTTATTCCAACTATCAAAAATATAATGATAAGGTAGAGCAAGAACTACAGTTGACAGATGAAGAATACTATAGCTATCTAGAAAAAGCGATTATATATTCTATTGAGAAAAAGGGGGTAGAGTTAACTCGATCAGATTTGTCTGCTCATTTCATTATGTTACTAAAGGGTATCATAAAGCCTACTGAGCTCGAATCGAGTGCTGTCAAAGTCAATAATATAGAAAATGGGGTTAAGATCAATTTTAGTCGTCAACTAAAGGAAACACCACTACCAAAACTAACTACGAAATTGAATAAACTCCTTCCTCCCAAGCTTCCAGTTGCTTTAGAGGGAGTGAACTTAAGCGTCGTACTAGAGGGAGGAATTAATTTCAATCAAAATAGCACGGTTGAGATTAAAGGAACTGCTTTTGATGGCTGGCTCGAGGGTGTTGGGAGTATGTTGATAAAGGATGTAGGGTTGGCACTCGACAAATTTGACTTTGGAGCTAATCTGGCAGGAGGGGAAATAGGAACAGGATTAAATTTAGGTTTTTTGGGAACCCCAGTAGGATCTATCAAGATAGCAGATTTATCTCTTTCGCTGAAAGAAGGAACAGATTTTAAAGCATTTCAAGGGACTTTGAAATGGGAAAAAGAGGTGAGTAAAGACTTGGGATGGTTTGAAGGCATGCCTCATTTTGCGGATATGGTCAATGCCACTATCAGTGTAGCGGTTAGTATAGATTCGTCTTTAGCACTTAAACCAACTATAAAGCCAAGTGATGTCATTCCTGATAAAGCAAAGAAAGCATTTGACGCCTTACAGGCAGAGCGGGATAAAATTTATAAAGAAGGAGAAAAACTACTCAAGAAAAATGCAGAGCTAGAAGACTTGGTCAAAAAGAAGGAAGAACTCCTTAAAAGACAAAAACTGAATAAACAGTTAGATAATGCTGTCAGAAAGGCAAGGGGAAAGAAAGGACAAATAAAACTACTAAGACAACGAGGGCAGAATCTCAAAAAACTCTTGGAAGCAGAGGATGCTTACCGCACCACTCGTAATGCACTAGGTGAAACGATTGATCTGGATAAAGAACTCAGAAAGAATCGACAAAAATTATTAGAGGCTGTCAAAAAAACAACTGCTCAGGCAAAGAAACTCGAAGACTTTATGCTCAAAAAGAGCAAGAAACTTCTTTGGGAGGTGATGGAGAAGCAAGCTGCTAAGCTGGTAGCAAGTCTAGTGATGAAGTTTATACCAGGATTGAATGTTATCTCTATAGGAATGGATATTTACGATGGATATGTATTGTATTGTGATATACGAGATGCTTATTCAGAGGCGAATCAAGAAGTAATCAATGATACAGTAGAGGAGCAGCAGGAGATATGGAAAAATGAAAAGGTCTCTATTCAAGATGTACCTTTTATTGTAGTAGAATTTATGCACAGTATAGGAGCTGGCGGGCGACTAGATGAAATCACTCAAGAAGAGATAGATGCTTTGCAATCTTTCTTCAATCAACGTTATCCTGAGGGAAGCGAGAGTCAAGCCTTTATGGACTTTATCTTTGAGTATTCAGAATGGTATGATATTCACAAGGGAAATATTGAAGATAATAAAGACTTACTGAAGTCAATGGATAAACTCCAAGTCAAGCTGTATGATGGATTGGTAACCGAAGCTGCACAAGTAGTAGAAGCAATTGATTTTGATGAAGAACATGCTAATGGGACTAATTTTTTCAAGACAGCTCATTACTCTATTGTATCAGGAGATATTACTCAGCTAAATACTATCATAGAAGTAGATGGAATGGGGGCAGATAAAACAGTACAGGGCAATGAATATCAAGTCACTTTGCCTAATGATAAATTTATAAAATTGCGAGTAGTTAAATTTCCTGACAGTGAGACTATCAATCTAGAACTAGAAGAGGATTATGTGATTGCTGTGGAAAAATATGATGGTAATGGACAAAAAGTAAAGACTAAGAAATATAAGATGACAAAAGGGGCTAGGTTTACATACAATAAAAATAAAAGGAAACTACTGAGAAAATAGATGAAAAGAATATTTTACATATTATTCCTGTTTTTCTTAATAGGCTGCAAGACCTTTCAATCTACTAAGCAGATTTACAAAGATCCTAGGGATGGTAATCAATATGGCTATGTAGAGATAGATGATGATTATTGGATGACAGAAAATATGCGCTACAATGTGGGAGGTTCTTTGTTAAATCCGAATAATCCAGATAGTATATTTGGGCGATTATATGATGGCTACCAAGCACTGGAAGTCTGTCCAGAAGGCTGGAGATTATCTACTACTTATGATTGGATGGCTTTAGAAGAAATGATAATTTCAGATAGAGAGGAGCTTTATAAAATGGAGCAATTTAGAGGGAATGGGGTACATAAGTTCAAATCCAAGCAATATTGGAATACTCCAGGTATAGATTCTCTAGGATTGAACTTAGTGCCAGCAGGTATTTATGCAGAATGGGAGAAAGATTATGGAGGCTTAGGGAAACTTGCTTTTTTTTGGACCTCTTCTAATCCTATGTATACAAAAGAAGGGGGAGGGGTAGGTGTCATACAACATGCCTTGGAATATCGTTATATACACAATGATAGCATGGGGATAGATTATAGTGAACGAGCAAAAAAGAGGATTTATCAATCTTGTCGCTGTGTAAAATCTATGACAAAGGAAGAACTACGGGAGCGAAAGGAACGGGCGGAGAAACTGGCAAAGCGACGAGAGCGTCAGGAAAAGAGGAAGAAGAAATGAAAATAATAATTTATATACTATTTCCCTGTCTACTAGTAGGCTGCAAACTAACTCAATCGACTAAGAAAATATACAAAGATCCTAGAGATGGAAGTAAATATGGTTATGTAGAAATAGGGAATTACTATTGGATGACCGAAAATATGCGATATAATATGGATAGTTCTGTATTAAATCCAGCAAATCCAGATAGTACCTTTGGGCGTTTATATAGTGGTCATCAGGCACTAAAGGTTTGTCCAGAAGGCTGGCGGTTGACAACGACTCTTAACTGGCTTCATATAGAAGAAATGATAATTTCGGATAGGGAAGAACTTTATAAGATGCAGCAATTTAGAGGAAATGGAGTACATAAATTCAAGTCTAAGCAATATTGGTCTAATCCCGGTACCGATTCTTTAGGTTTAAATTTAGTACCAGCAGGGATTTATAAGCATAGAGGCAAGTATTATAAATATCTAGGAGAATCGGCATTTTTTTGGACCTCCTCAAATCCTCTTTATACAAAGAGAGGGGGGGGAGTAGGTACGAAAAAACATGCTCTGGAATATCGTTATATACAGAATGACAGTGTGGGGATAAATTATAGTTCGAGATGGAAAATAGATGGTTATTTGTCTTGTCGCTGTGTAAGATACATGACAAAGGAAGAAATAGAGGAGCGGAAAGAGCGAGCGGAGAAGCTCGCAAAGCAGAGAGAGCGTCAGGAAAAGAGGAAGAAGAAATGAAAATAGTAACTTTTATATCACTCCTCTGTCTACTAGTAGGCTGCAAACTAACTCAATCAACTAAGAAAATATACAAAGACTCTAGAGATGGAAGTAAATATGGTTATGTAGAAGTAGGGAATTACTATTGGATGACCGAAAATATGCGATATAATCTAGAAGGTTCTTTATTAAATTCAGCAAATCCAGATAGTACTTTTGGAAGATTATATGCTTGGCTACCAAGCATTAGAAGTCTGTCCAGAAGTCTGGCGATTATCTACTACTTATGATTGGATGGCTTTAGAAGAAATGATCATTTCTTCTAAAGAAGAGCTGCATAAAATGAAGATGTTTAGAGGAAATGGAGTACATAAATTCAAATCTAAGCAATATTGGTCTAATCGAGGCACAGATTCTTTAGGTTTAAATTTAGTTCCTGCAGGTATTTATTTTAATTGGAAAAATGATTATGATCAGTTAGGAACTAGTGCTTTTTTTTGGACATCAAGCCATGTATATAGTATTACACTTAGAAGAGTGATGAAGGATATTTTGGAGTATCGTTATATTCGGACGGATAGCATTGGGGTATATTATAGTTCTAGATGGAAAAAAGATGCTTATCAATCCTGTCGCTGCGTAAAATCTATGACAAAGGAAGAAATAGCCGAGCGAAAGGAACGGGCGGAGAAGCTAGCAAAGCGGAGAGAGCATCAGGCAAAGAGAAAGAAGTAAAGCTATGGAATAAAGGCTAAAATAGCTTAATGAAAATCTGTATCTTACCCCAATGAAAGAATCAAACACTATAAAATTTGCAGTAGTAGGAGCCGGGCATATTGGTAAACGGCATGCGACTATGATAGAATCACATAAGGAGGGGGAATTAGTAGCTCTCTGTGATATTTTATCAGCCGAAGAATTAGGAGTAGAAGCCTTTAATGTTCCTGTATTTCAAACTATAGAAGCATTATTAGCGGCGAATTTAGAGATTGATGTGGTATGCATTTGTACTCCTAATGGACTACATGCAGCACAATCCATTGCGGCTCTGACTGCTGGTAAACATGTCGTTTGCGAAAAACCAATGGGTTTAACCAAGGAGTCTTGCGAAGCGGTTATCTACAAGGCTCTCCAATACAGTAAACAGGTTTTTTGTGTTATGCAAAACCGTTATTCTCCACCTTCTGTTTGGCTCAAAGATATTATGGGAAAGGGACTTTTAGGAGATATTTTTATGGTGCAAGTCAATTGTTATTGGAATCGAGACGATCGTTATTATCAGAAGGAAGGGAAACCACATCTTTGGAAAGGTTCTAAAGCATTAGATGGAGGACCTTTGTTTACGCAGTTTTCCCATTTTGTCGATATCCTTTATTGGTTATTTGGTGACATCAAAAATATTCAAGCTACTTTTAATAATTTTACTCATCAACACAGTACTGAATTTGAAGATTCTGG
>CAYOJF010000115.1:0-15893 GCA_964404215.1 uncultured Aureispira sp.
TTAAATTCTAAATCAAGCATTTGCAGCTTGAAGTTAATTTTTAAACATGCTCTTACTGCCCCTTCGCCATCAGATCCCATAAATCACCTCTTCCTTTCATCGATTTACCTTTAGTAGGAAGACTGTCTATCTTCTGATCTAAAGCACGTTTTGATTGCATAAAGAAACTATCGAGTGGTGCTTCTTTAGGGAGAGAAATATAAACGGTATCTATTTGAGTAGGTGTCTTGATTTCTTTTACCTCATACACTACTTTCGATTCATAAATAATCTGTTCTTGTACAATTGTGTCAGTAGTATGCACCTCTATTTCTTTTGTTTGAACAATAGGTATTTGTCTAGGCAAAATATAGTATACTAACACTCCTGACAAGACCGCTATTAATGCCGTCTGCCAAAGAGTGAAAGTATAAGACCAAACTGATAGTGATGAGGAATAGTGTTCCTTGTGCAATTGTTGTAAGTCTCCTAGGTTTCCTACTGGAAGAGGAATGTGTTCTGTTGTTGGGGTATTCAAAAGAATTTTTCGCTGTGCTTCATAGTCGGTTGGCTGCATCGCTTGACATACCCACTGCTGCTGCTCCACGCTCAGTTCTGAGTAATCTTTCGACAATAAAAGCTCTTCTAATTTATTGTAATCAAATGTTGCCATTTCCTCTATTTTTTATTGGGGTTATAAATCATCAATTCTTTTGCTAATTGCTGTAAAGCATAGTATATCCTTGACTTAATAGTCCCCGCAGGCACTTGTTCTATTTCACTAATTTCCTTAATCGTAAACCCTTGTTGGTAGCGTAATACAAAACAAACTTTGTGCTTAGGCTTCAATCCTTCTATTGCCACTAATAAATCCTGCTGAAAAGCACTAAGTTCTACTGTATTTTCTATTTCCACTTCTAATAAAGCCGCATAGGCTTCCCAGTCTTCTTCTACAGAGAGAACTATCTTTTGATACTGTTTAGCTCGATAAGCATTTTTGCACATATTATTGGCTATCGTATAAATCCAAGTAGAAAATTTCCTATTGATATCAAATGTAATGGCCTTTTCTATCAACTTGACAAATAAATCTTGTGTATAATCTGCTGCTAATCCTGTTTGTTGACCCAGCATTCGGTAAAAGTAATAATAGAGCTTTTCATAATACCTATGGTATAGCTCATCAAAGGATTTCGTATCCCCTTTGATCATTCTTTTTACCAATTGCTCATCAGTGAGCTGTTTATATTTGGGTTTAAAAAACAAAGCTTATTATTTTTAGTACAGAAGTTGTTTAGAGCATGTTTAAAAACTAAGTCCTTCAAAATCAACTATTTGGGCGAAAATGAATTGCTTTTGCAGCTTGAAGTTAATCCTTAAACATGCTCTTAAAAAGACCTATCTTAATTCACAAATACATCGGAAACCTAACCAAGTTTGAGCCCCTTGGTATGGAATGGTTTTCTCTATCTTGCCTGCTTGTACCAAATGATACCAACTTCCCCCTTTAGAGACACCCTCTTCTTCCACCATTTCAGCTACATTGCCAAAAAAATTATAAAAACCCCAATCATTTGGTACATAAGACAAGGCAGGGGCAGTGATCGTACTATTAGCCATCTGAGAATCTTCATGTTGTTGTTTATAGTTGAACAAAAGATGAGGAGTGTTTTTATGTTTACTAACATCAATTCCATAAGGAAAATCTTTTTTCTTCCGTCCTCCACTAGCAGCATACTCCCATTCTTGTTCCGTAGGAAGTCTATAAGCTACCTTTTCTATTCCTTTTGTTGGGTTTAGTGCTAACATTTCATTGACAGCCATTGATCGCCATTTACAATATTGCTGTGCTTGTTGATATGTCACCCCTACTACTGGATACTCTTGATAAGCTTGATGCTGGTGATAATGCTTTACAAAAGGGGTATAATTACTGTCTAATTGTAACCAAACCGTTGTGTCCAAAATAGTTTTCTCATATTGAGTGCTATCGTTTGTTTTCATCCAATACTGATACTCTTTCCAGTCCATATTTGTAATCTCTGATTTATCCATGTAGAGTTTACCATTGAGATGTATGGTATTCGGTGGAGTCACTCCTCTTTTCTTTTTAGTAGTACCATTTTTTTCCTCCAAAACCTCCATCACTATTCTAAAACCAATATAAGGTGATGGATTATCATATCTATTCACACTATAAATGTTTGATTCTTCTGGTTTATGAAACCAACTTCCTCCCTTTGCAATTCCTTTTTCCGCAACCATTTCTGCTACATTGCCCAGTATATTATAGACTCCATATTCGGTAGGGAAATAAGCCTCTACTTTCGACGTAAAAAACACCCCATCCTGTATATGCTTCTTATCCTCTCCACAAGTTAAGCAAGGAGGCTCTTCTATTGTATTCACATTAAACATATAGCACCCTCTATCATTCTTAAAATGCCGCCCCTGCCATACATATTTATCCGATCTAGCCGCTATTTTTTCTATACTATCCATATGTGGGCTGCGACCAGAAGCAATAGCCTCCCATTCTTCTTCAGTTGGTAATCTAAAACGTACTTTTTTATATTTTTTCTTTTTTTCCTCCAAACTATTATACCCTTTTGTTAGCCATTCACAATAAGCGATAGCAGACTCGTGTGTAATATTCTGAACGGGATGCTCGCCATCATTAGGGTGACCATGCTGATACACAATGGTCTCCGATAAATCTTGTGCCTCTCGTGACAACAATGACCTCCAATCAGTCTTGTACACTTTATATTGCTGCAAAGGTTCGTATGCCTTCTTCTTCAATAAATCAGTCAAAAACAACTCATAATCGGCATTCGTCACCTCAACTTCTGATACATAAAGATTATAATAATAATCCATCGAACGCATTCGTTTTTCTATCTCCTCATAAGGAATTTTGACAGCATAAGGCATTTGAGTTACATTGCTACTCCAATAGGCCTGTAGTTTTGCCTCCTGATCAGCTGCTTTTGCTATTTGAATACTCAGTTTTTTCACTACCTGAGCAGATTCCCACTCTTCTTGTTCTTCATAATACTCATGCAATAATAAAAACCCAGGTAAATATTTGAGATTCATTTGAGCAATAATAGATGGATTAGAAATGGGTTCTAAACTAATCTTCAGATAATCTAACAAAAATTTATTTTCATAATTATCCTTTAGTAAGACCATATTATTTAACTCCTGATTAGAATACTGAAAGGCTAATCCTATAATATATAGTTCTTCTGCATAGCCTTCCATCGTTTCCTGTGGAACACTAACTCCAAAATACAGGGATCTATTAGAAATATGCCTTGTTAGGTGAGATATAATAGACCTTTTATCATTCTCTACCAAATCTGGAATACCTAACGCTTCTAAGACCCTTTTTCGATAGGCTTTATTCGTTAACCAATCCAGTGAAAGTACGGTTACATCCTTTCTAACTTGTTTGCCAATTTGTAATAAATATAATGGATGCGTATAATTATCTCCGTCCGTCAACAAAATAGCATCCTTAGCTAAACCAACAAGTACGTTATAATTCCATTGCAGCACATTGGTATCATATGCTTTTGAAGCTAACCACTGACTACAAATTTTCTCTACATTTTCATTTTTTCCCTCTTGATAATAATGAGCTAATAAATCGGGGTAAGTCTCTGGTCTTTCAGGTGCTTTATCATAAGCTTTTTGGAGTAGTTTGCTATTGTTATCCAATAGATAAGTTGTATAATAAGATTCAAATGAATTTGGGAATTTAGCCTCTAGTTGAGCTTGTAAAGTGGTTAATTTAGCCTTCGGCAATTCAGTTTTCTGATAAAGAACATAGTGAGCCATAAAGTAATTAAGCCAAGCTTCCGAAGTAACAGTTGGTGTTTCTATTTGCTTACCCCACAATTCAATTTGATCTTCATAATATTCAATGGGTTTACTTTGGCGGGTAATACTATGAACCGTTTGTGGAGTTTGAGCCATTAATACAGTCCCACACAAGAGACTAATAGTGATAAGAATATTTTTCATCGTGTTTGTGTTTACAGTGATTGTCTTACTTTATTTATCTCCTTATACCCCCGTTAATCACCAACGTTCAATTTTGAGGAAACTTTTTTTTAAATTAGAGTTCGACACTATTAATTACCTTCAACCCTATTCTCTTTTTAGGTGTTTTATGGACAGCCATTAGATTTAAAACAAAAACAACTACAACCATGTCAACGATTACGACTATAGATTTCAAAACGGCTATACTCCAAGGTATACCCAAAGAGCTACCCTCTATACCTGACTATTCTGATAACGTCAGTCATGCCCCTAAACGAAAAGAAATACTAACCTCAGAAGAAAAAAAATTAGCCTTGCGAAATGCATTACGCTATTTTCCAAAAGAACAACACCCCATACTCGTTCAAGAGTTTGCTCAAGAGCTAGAGGATTATGGTCGTATTTATATGCACCGTTTTCGCCCGACCTATGATATGTACGCTCGACCGATCAGTGAATACCCTGCTCAATCACAGCAGGCTGCTGGTATCATGCTCATGATTCAGAACAATCTCGATCCTGCTGTAGCACAACATCCACATGAGCTGATCACCTATGGAGGAAATGGAGCTGTATTTCAGAACTGGGCTCAGTACCTACTGACCATGCAGTACCTTGCTAATATGACCGATGACCAAACATTGGTTATGTATTCAGGGCATCCCCTAGGCTTATTTCCATCTAGCAGTGCCGCCCCTAGAGTAGTCGTAACCAATGGTATGATGATTCCTAACTATTCTAAACCAGATGACTGGGAAAAATTCAATGCTCTAGGAGTAACACAATATGGTCAAATGACAGCTGGATCTTATATGTATATTGGCCCGCAGGGGATTGTACATGGCACTACTATTACGGTACTCAATGCCTGCCGCAAAATAGATGACCAAGGAACAGCAGGTAAACTATTCGTAACGGCAGGGCTCGGAGGAATGTCTGGTGCTCAGCCAAAAGCAGGTAATATCGCAGGAGTGGTTTCTGTCACTGCCGAAGTCAATCCCGCCGCCACCTACAAACGCCACGAACAAGGTTGGGTCGATGAGGTCATCAGTGACCTAGACGAACTATGTACTAGAGTACAGCAAGCAAAAGATAATAAAGAAGTCGTATCCATTGCTTATGATGGCAATGTCATAGAAGTATGGGAGAAGTTTGCTGAAGAAGGCATCTATGTGGACCTCGGGTCTGATCAAACCTCCCTACACAATCCATGGGCTGGAGGATACTATCCTGTTGGGCTAGATTATGCTTCTGCTAATGAAATGATGGCCGAGGACCCCGGAAAATTCAAACAACTGGTCAAAGAGTCACTTCGTCGTCATGCCGCAGCCGTCAATAAACACACCAAAAAAGGTACTTATTTCTTTGACTATGGCAATGCCTTCCTACTAGAGTCCTCTAGAGCGGGGGCGGATATTATGGCAGAGAATGGATTAGATTTCAAATATCCTTCTTATGTTCAAGATATTATGGGGCCAATGTGTTTTGACTATGGATTTGGTCCTTTCCGTTGGGTGTGTGCCTCTGGCAACCCTGTTGATCTCGCCAAAACAGACGAAATAGCCGCTCAGGTACTAGAACGTCTTTCTCAAGATGCACCAACCGACATCAAAACACAGATGGAAGATAATTTGCATTGGATTCGCTCTGCTCAAGACAACAAACTGGTGGTAGGTTCGCAAGCTCGTATCCTTTATGCTGATGCTCAAGGTAGAATGGAAATTGCGAAAGCATTCAATGAAGCTATCGCTAATGGAGAACTCTCTGATAGTGTTATTTTGGGGAGAGATCATCATGATGTTTCTGGGACCGACTCTCCCTACAGAGAAACTTCTAATATCTATGATGGTTCACAATTCACAGCCGATATGGCAGTACAGAATTTTGTAGGCGATGCCTTTAGAGGAGCTACTTGGGTTTCCCTCCACAATGGTGGCGGTGTTGGCTGGGGCGAAGTAGTCAATGGTGGTTTTGGGATGCTAATAGATGGCTCTGATAGTGCTGCCAAAAAAATAGAATCTATGCTCCACTGGGATGTCAACAATGGTATTGCCCGTAGAAGCTGGGCAAGAAATGAAGGAGCGATAACCGCTATACAACGTGCCATGGATGCCAACCCCAAACTAAAAGTCACCTTACCTAATTTGGTAGATGATACTTTATTGGATTCGTAGTCCAGACTACAGACCTAGTAGTGGAACAGGTGTATGAATTAATTTCCATACACCTGTTTTTTATTCCTCTTCTTTTTTCACTATTTATTCCCCTTCCATTTCTGTACCTGAACCCGCTCTATAATAATATCAATCGACTCCATTATAATTTCATTTCCAATCGCTCTATTAGGAATTTTTTGTTGTTCTAGAAGCACCTCTATTAAGCTATTTACACCTAACTCTAGAACCTTTTGATTATCGGGGTTGGCAGTATCTTGTATCAATTGGTCAATCACACCAAATACAATCTGGCTAACAGACTGGTTAAGCATAGTTTCGATCTGACTGCCTACGACAGGAATTTTGGTAAACTGACGTACTTCCTTGTTGGTAGATACTTTATCCTTGACTACAGTCTTAATGTGTCGTTCCAGTATCTTTCGATAAGGAGGATATTGCTCGGCTAAACCTCGTTGTATAGTTTCTGTAATCATATTAGACAATGCTTTTCGCTTTGGCTGAATTACCTGACTACTAATAGCCGCCAACAGAGGTTCTCCTGCACCCAATTCTTCTTTTGCCTCACTCAATACTTTGACTGCTACACGATCCGATATTTCTTCCAATACAATATTATAATACTCTAGCATTTTATTATAAATCGCATAGTTCCGTAGGTTAATGACCTGCCATCGATCTAGACGATAAACCAACCCTACGACACGAAATAGACGCATCATTCTGAACGAGCTGGTAGGAATACATCCTAAAATATCATACCAATGAAAAAAGGGATAAAAAAACCACTTATCATACGTTTTGTGATAAATAGCATACACCCATCTCCCTATAAATTCTACTATAAAAACAGAAACAATAATACCATCATAGAGGTAAAAGTCAGCATGAATAGGGCTATAATCGAATGGTAAGATACCATCCAAAAATTTACGAAACACCTGTGCAGAATAAGCAGCATCAAACATCAACCAAAATAAATCAAAGATGGTCAAGCACAACATAAATAAGTCAATTGCGACACCTAAACGCTTACCAGTGCCTCTAATATTTTGGATTTGGGGTAGTTGGCTCATAGTACAGTTTTTCTGACCAATACTTTGAAAGTATAATCATATTCATTCTTTTCATCTGCCCGATGTACCTCTTCTTTTTGCAGAACCCAGTCCTGTGAAGCAACAACAGGAAAAAATACAGTTGCATCCGAAATAGTCGTGGCTACTTCTGTCAGATATAGCTTTTGACACAAAGGGAGTGTTTCCTTATAGATTTCTCCCCCACCAATAATAAATATTTCGGTCGGATTCGTTGCTTTAGCTACTTCAATTGCCTTCTCTATAGAATGCACGATGGTACACCCTGCTGCTTCATAAGACAGATTGCGAGTAATAATAATATTGAGTCGCTTAGGCAATGGACGCCCTATAGATTCATAACACTTCCGCCCCATGATAATCGGGCAATGTAAAGTTGTTTTTTTGAAATATTTCAGGTCCGCGGGTAGGTACCATGGAATATCGTTATCCTTTCCAATAGCATTATTTTTAGCTATGGCTACAATCGTAGAAATTTGCATAAGTATAAATATGTTTGAATCAAAAACAAGCCTTAAACTACATAGGTTTCGATTTTTTTATGTTATTTGAGTAATATATACTAATTTCTTTTCAATATATGTTTGATATGCTCCTAATTGATACAAAAAAACAAATTCACCTTGCTTGCCAAGCACAGATCAGTGCCAAATTAGAAAGCATACAACATCGGCTACAAGACATAGAAGAATCTATGGCTGCTGAAACCAAAAGTAGTGTTGGAGATAAATATGAAACTGGAAGAGCTATGTTGCACCTTGAAAAGGACAAAATCATGCACCAATTGGCTACCATACTCCAATCCAACAAAGCACTCCATCAACTCCCTTACACCAAATCACTCGATCAAGCCTTGGCTGGAGCATTGGTCCAAACCAATAAAGGAACTTACTATCTAGGAGTCAGTTTAGGTAAAATTTCGATTGATCAAAAAGATTATTTTGTCATTTCTCTCGCCTCACCAATTGGGAAATTACTATTTTCTCGAACAGTAGGAGATCAATTTCAGTTTCGGAATCAAAACTTCCAGATTGAAGCAATTGTATAAACGAAGGTCTATCTAGAATATTTTGTAGTCAACCAAAACAGTATTACCTTGTTGAAAACACCAATAGACATTTTTATTAACTAGAAGACATTATTACGAAGAGTTTCGTAATAACATCTAAAACACATCGAATAATATGATTACCGTATTTTCAGGAACCAACCGCAAAAATAGCCGCACTCGATTAGTAGCAGAGTACATATATGGATTGTTGGTAGAGCAAGCAGAGGAAGAAGTTCAATTTTTTAGCTTAGAAGACCTGCCCAATGATATGATTAGTGTAGATATGTATAGTCCAGAAGGACAATCCAAGGCATTAGCTGCTATTCAGGATGAATATATGATTCCGACGACAAAATTCTACTTTGTGGTACCTGAATACAATGGTGGCATTCCTGGTATTTTCAAGCTATTTTTAGATGCTTGTTCTATCAGAGACTATGCGGGTAATTTCAAAGGAGGTAAAAAAGCAGCTTTGACTGGTGTAGCATCTGGTAGATCCGGGGCAGCTAGAGGAATGGAATATATGACTGGGTTCTTAAACTACTTAACGATACAAGTTCTCCCCAACAAACTCCCAGTTTCTCAAATCGAAGCCTTACTAGAAAATAACGAATTGACAAACGAGCAGGCTAAAAAAGCGATACAAGCTCAAGTGAGTCAATTTTTAGAATTTTAATAAAAAAATAGATTATGGATTTCAATACCATTAAAGAAGAATTGGCGGTCAATATCAAAAAAATAGATGCCATTGGCAAGAAGCTAAAATTTGAGTTAGATGACGATGTTTTAGTCATAGATGGAACTGGAGAAGAAAATATCCTCTCGGAGGAGAATGTACCTGCTGACTGTACCGTCATTATGTCCAAAGAGACCTATCTAAAACTACAACAAAAGAAAATCAAACCCCTGATAGCTACTCTCAAAGGGCAACTAAAAGTCAAAGGGGACTTAGGGCTTGCTCGCAAGCTAAAGCAACTCATGTAATTTTTTTTCTTAAAACTAATATGGACTCGCTCACATAGGATGTTGGCAAGTTCCATATACTTACTGATTTATGCAACAAGATTTATCAACCGTTAATATTGAGCGTACTTTTACGCTCAATAGCATCAATAAAATAGGAGGACTACTCCAAAAAATTGGGTTATCTCCTTTTGGGCTCCGTGCCGCTAAGATTATTGCAAAAGCTAAAAAATCTGCTAACTATACGACAGAGGTTCCTCCTCAACTACAACTTGGTTTAGAACAACTCATTGAGTCCATCAATAAAGAAGCCAATACAAATACATTTGGTTCATTGGCCATCAAAGGATTACTGGAACGAACCGTTTATAATCGACTAAAAGTAGAACAGGTACTACAGCAGGACAAAACGATAGAGCAACAGCCTATTCAGCGTCCTATTTTTATCATTGGAATGCCTCGTACTGGAACGACCATACTCCACGCATTGCTACACGAAGATCCCGCTAATAGATCTCCACTAGCTTGGGAATGTCTAGTCCCCTACCCTATTCCACGTCCAGAGACTTTTACTACTAATACACAACTCAAAACGGTACAAAAAGAACTACAACAACTCTTTCAACTAGTACCTGATTTTCAAAAAAAGCATTTTATGGCAGCCGATATGCCACAAGAATGTTTGGGAATCAATGCCTTGGATTGCAATAGCTTTCAGACCTCTGCACAAGTTTACATCCCTTCGTATATGGAGTGGTTTAGCAATAAAGCAGATAAACTAGAAACCATGCGTTTCCATAAGCGATTTTTGCAATATTTGCAATCTGGTGGCGTAGTAGCCGATCGTTGGTTGCTCAAATCTCCAGTACACCTATTACGTCTGGAGGAAATTTTTGAAGTCTACCCAGATGCCTGTATTGTGATGACACATCGCCACCCATCCAAAGTAGTTCCTTCAGCAGCGAGTTTAGTTTCTTCTGTTCGATCATTGTATAGTGATGCTGAAGATGCCAAAAGAACAGGGGCAGAACAATCTGCTGTTTGGAGTGATTATTTCAATCGTTTTTTGGATGCTAGAAAAAAACTAGGAAAAGAGGATCAAATTATTGATTTGAAGTTTGATGACTTTGTAAAAGATCAAGTTGGAACAGTCCAAAAAATTTACGATTACTTTGGTTTTCAATTGTCAGACACTGCTACTAAAAACATGAAGGCATTTTTGGCACAAAACCCTAAAGACAAACATGGTGCTCACCAATATACCCTCCATGATTTTGGACTAACTGAAACTGGAATTGAGCAACAATTCAGTAGATACATCAATTTTTTAGAACAACTTAAATAGCAATATGGCACTTACAAGCAAAGCCGCATTAGAACAATTCTTGGAGGTGATTAAAAACGCAGATGCTACTTTTTTGGATCCCGACAAAAATCTTGACCAACAGGGTAAAATAGATGGCTACAGCCATTTATTTCACTTGTTACATACCACTATTGAATTTTACCTTTTCAATGATCCATTGGCACCTTCTCTCATGTTATTAGCCGATCAGCACAAAAAAATACTGGGAGATAATATAGATGCTGTCTATTATTTTACGCAACTAAGAGGCGATCAAGAGTATATCATTAAGGGAAAACGCTATGACAGCTGCTACCTTTCTTTTGCTCTCTATGGAGGAGCCCCTGATGGTGGCATTGTCGATAGAGTAACAAACAATATTAACCATACTCATATTGAATTCGAAGCAGATGGAAGCTTTGAGATCAAACTGACTCCTACTCCTAATGGCAAGAATGAATTCAAACTGGACGAAGATGTGGTCAATATGTTTACGAGAGAATATTTTTTCGATCGTTTCAATAGCCAAGAAAGTACTATTTCGATAGAAAATATTAGTCCCAAAGAAACTATTAGCCCTTTGACGGATGCGGAACTCAGTCGACGCATACAGGTAATGACTACTTTTTTTGAACAATCTACTTGGATTGCTCCTTTACCTGTCGAATTTCCGACCAATGACTTTCTACCACCATTTCCTTTTGAAGCCGATCAAGGTGGATGGGGCACCGTAGATAATATCTACTGTTTTGGAAAATTCAAATTGACACCTAATCAATATCTAAAAATTCACTTTACGTCTCCTCCCTGTTGTTATTGGGGAATGCAAACATGGAATTACTTGATGCAATCTATGGATTATACCAAGTATCCTGTTGGAGTCAACAAAGGAAATGCCACCCAAAATGAAGACGGAAGTTATACCATTTATCTTAGTCATCAACCAATGGAAGTAGATAACTGGATCAGTACCGCCAACTATGAAGAGGCCATTATCTTCTGTCGATGGCTACTTTCTGAAGAATTACCTGAACAACCAACTGTCACACTATTAGAATTTTAAATAACAAAATGTAGTCTGCCCTAGATTACGCCTGTTGTGAATAAAATATTGTATTTTTGCAAAATGAAGCTATACGCTCTGGTATAGCTTCATTTTTTTTGTACCAAACTTTTAAAATAAAAAAATGTTAGCTGTTATTCATTGGGCACCAGATCCCATTATCGTAGAAATTGGCGGTTTTGCCGTTCGTTGGTATTCCCTTCTCTTTGCGGCAGGTTTTGTAGTTGGCTTCTTTATGCTACGCAAACAATTTATTGAAGATGGAGTAGACTTAGATTTACTAGACAAACTATTGCTATACTCTGTAGTAGGAACCATCTTGGGTGCTAGAATTGGGAACTGCCTTTTTTATGAATTCGATTACTTTTCTCAACATCCTGCTGAAATATTATTACCCTTCAAGTGGGATGCCGCAGGCTTTCAGTTCACAGGATACCGAGGACTGGCTTCTCATGGAGCCATGTTAGGACTATTATTGGCCTATTGGATACTCTCCAAAAGAACCCAATTTTCGATGCTGTGGTACATGGATAGAGCAGCACTCATATCGGGTATATGTTTGGCTTGTATCCGTCTAGGCAATTTCATGAATTCTGAAATTCTAGGAGCTCCATTTGAGGGTGCATGGGCAGTAATGTTTACAAGACTCCCAGAACCAACAGGAACTATAGCTCGCCACCCTGTACAGCTGTATGGGTTCGTGGTTTATACGGGGCTATTTATATTTATGAACTGGTACTACAGCAAAAAGCGTGGACAAGTTAGAGATGGACATATCTTTGCGGTATGGGCGATTATACTCGGTTGTCTAAGGTTCTCTATGGAATTCATCAAGGAGCACTATGTATTTGCTGACGAGAGTATTATCAACATGGCTCAATTGCTCAGTTTACCCCTCATTATTGGTGGTATTATTATGGCTTATTTTACTAGACAACCTAAGGAAAACTAGCATTATTTTTGCTTGAAATTTAAAATACATTATTACAAAATAATGGTTTAAATCACCTCTTACCCCTTTAAAACATGCCCCACCTTTTCCTCATGATATTAGTATCATTTTCAATATTTATGTCTAGTACACTTACAGTCGCACAAACTATTACTATGAATAACAGTAGTATTAGCACATGTAATAGTACCTACACGGACCCTGGAGGCAACTATAATTATCTACACAATCAGAACATCACACAAACTATTTCTCCTACAAGTAATGCTGATAAAATACAAATTAATTTCCATCAATTTAGTACAGATAGCTGCTGTGATTACCTAGTATTATACGATGGAAATAGTATAAATTCTCCTGTAATAGATACTCTTCGAGGCAATGTACTTCATAGAAGCATTCGTTCTACAGCAATTGATGGTAGCCTAACACTCCGATTTATATCTGACAGTACTCTATCCTATAGTGGCTGGAATGCGTCTATCTCTTGTGTATGTGATACTAGTAAACCTTATGTCGTAAGCCATTCTCCTATTAGTGGCACACCTATTTGCCAGAGTAATCCTGCATTCGTATTGACAGGCGGTAATCCTTCTGGGGGAATATATAGTGGTAACGGAATTATCAGTAATGATACATTTGTACCCAATATAGTTAATTCTGGTTTAGCACAAATTACTTACAGTCATACTAGTCCTGGTGGATGTACAGGAGATACTACAATAGAAATACCAATTCTACCCTATGTCATTGATTCTGTCCAAAGGGATACAGGTTGTGTCAGCTATGTCTGGAGAGGAAGAAGATACCGTGAAAGTGGAATATATAGGGACACCATTCCTTCTTTAGGAGGACTAACCTGTGATACTATCTCTATCATAAACTTAACAATCTTAGGATCTGAAATTAGTATTACAGGTATTGATAGTATTTATTGTGATACCATTAATGCTGTCACGGTTAATGGTACTCCTAGCAATGGTTTCCTAGCAGTCATTCGTCCATCAAATCCAAATTCACCTTCATTTGTGTCTGGTAATCAATTTTCCCCAAGAGTACCTCTTAGTCCTACAATTACCATGGTGTATTTATTCAGGCATAGTAATTCTTGCATTGTTGGCACTCCTTTTACTATTAAAATAAAAGGTTGTAACCATACTTCTATCAATAAAAATCAAATAAGAAATGCTATCAAAATATACCCCAACCCATTTACAGGTGAATTATTTATAGAGAAAGAAAATAATATTCCTGCAGAAGTGGTGATACTAGACAATAATGGCAAAATATTGTCCAAAACAACTATTAATAATCTTCATGTCTCTGTAGATTTATCTTATCTGAATAATGGTATTTATTACGCAAAAATAATTAATGGTCATCAAATTATAGTTAAAAAAATTATTCTCATGAAATGACCTAACAGTACAACATTAAATTAAACAAATATGATAAAAGATAAAACTATCTCAAAATACACAACCTCAAAATGGCTAGGTTTAACTCTATTTTTCATAGGATCCTCTATATTTTTGAGTGCCGAAAATGTGAGTTCTTACAACTACAAGCCCAATCCAGAACAGCTTTCTGACTATCAAAAAAAGAAAGCTAATTTGGTAGAAAAAGTCTATAATGACATCAGTCGAACCGTACAGGATATGCGTAAGCCACCTGCATTTAATTTCGTCTATAATTATAGAACACGTCCTTATTACAATGCTTACTATAGTCCGTCTAATAATACCATCAATTTTGGAGAAGGAGTCTATGACCTAGCCGCCAAGTTTGGAAAAGATTCGATCAATATCCTAGCAGCAGTCATTGGACATGAGCTGGCTCATTACTACAAAGATCATGGCTGGGCACATGCTTTTGGTAAAGCAAATCCTGATACGGACATCAAAACACAGATCAAACAAACTGACTATGACGGAGAATCTAGAGCTAATATGGAAGCGGAGGCCGATTACTTTGGAGGTATTTTTGGTTATCTGGCAGGCTACAATACACTTTCTAGTTCTCCTGCTTTCTTTGATACACTCTATAAAGTACTAGAATTACCTGAAGAAGTAAAAGGATACCCTTCTCTCAGTGATAGACGTGCTATCTATATGAACTCACAAGAAATGCTCGAAAAATTAATCCCAGTATTCCAAACCGCTAACCTTCTCAATCTAGTAGGAAGTTATGACAAAGCAGGAATGTGTTATGATCATATTATCCATACTTTCCCAAGTAGAGAAATGTACAACAATGCAGGGGTAGCTTTCGCACAAAAGGCTATCAGCTTATTTGCACCAGAAGAATTAAAATTTGTCTATCCAGTAGGGCTAGATATGAATACTAGATTGGATAATGCGGGTACCAAAGGAACAGGGCTCAGCAAGGAAGCTCGTCGCAAAAAACTACTTCAGAAAGCGACACAACATTTTGAAGATGCCATTCGAATGGACGAAAACTACACCCCTGCTCTAATCAATATCGCACTGGTACAGACACTACTGGATGAGCACGAAATGGCTCTAGGATACACTAGCAAAGCCATCAAGCAGGCTACTGCTAAAAAAGATAAATTAGCGGTTGCTAATGCTCAAATTGCTCGTGGTATTGCCTTTGCAAATAAAGGAGAAAAAGCGGAAGCCAAAAAAGCTTTCAAGCTAGCAGAAGAAGGCAATGATCTGATTGCAAAAACCAACCTAGAAGTATTGAATACTAATATTTTCTCTAAGTTGTTCAAAAAACAAGCGGTAGACGAAATCATTGGAGAGGAAGAAGCCATAGAAGATATTGGACTAGAAGCTCTAGAAGCCTTATTTGAGGACAGCGAAAACTATGCAGCGACTATTATTCGCAAACAGTCTGACGACCGACCTGCTACTGTTCTGATTAGCATCGAAGAGGAAGAGTTTAACGCCTTTTTGGTCTCTACAGTAGGTCGTACAGCTGGTCTAGAGGGCTTCATTGCCACCAAACCTGACTACGAAGGCAGTACTGCCAGAGATATAGAAATTGGTAGCACCACCAAAGAAGTCTATGCTGCCTATGGTACGCCCACCAAAATCATGGGAGGGGCACAAGGAAACTATCTCTACTATGCCAAAACAGGGATTTTATTCACCACTACTAGCGATAATAAAGTAAGTGGCTGGATGTTGTATGGACTACTTTAAGTAGTTAAGTGAAAAGAATACGGTATATAGATCCAAATTGTTGAATACA
>CAYOJF010000116.1:0-15403 GCA_964404215.1 uncultured Aureispira sp.
TCTATATTTTTGTTATCCTCTGCCATGGCAATGATTAGGTTGTTTTTTTGAAGGGTATAGGTCTAAAATTATTAATGAATATTTATTCAGCTAGTAGAGAATCAATATCCATATATTTGAGTTGTTCGTCAAATGCTTTGAGTTTTTTATTTTGGCATTTACAGTATTTTGGTGTTTCTAGTAATTGCAGTGCAATACCACTAGAAAGACTTTTTCTTTCTCCATCTACCCATGCTTGTTTGGAAAAGATTTTAATCACTTTATATTTATTTTTAGCATAGGAAAACATACTCCCTGTTTTTACAATAATAGTAGAGTCATCATCAATAAAAGCTATTCCTATAGTAGTATTAATAGAATCATCTGAAATTTCATATTTATTTGATAATTCCTGTTCAATAGCACCTACTCTAAATTTTTTCCAGTCATGTAGAACAACAAAATTATCACTAGTAGCGATTACTGGACAACCCAGATTAGAAAAAGGCTCTAAGTATTTTTTACATTGACAACCTACTAATAAACAAGTAACAGCTAAGCATATCAAATATTTCATTTTTAATTTATTCAGCTAGTAGAGAGTCAATATCCATATATTTAAGTTGTTCATCAAATGCTTTGAGTTTTTTATTCTGGCATTTACAGTATTTTGGTGTTTCTAGTAGTTGTAAATAAATACCTTGTGAAATATTTTGTAAACGACCATCCCCCATAATGAACTTAGGAATGACTTTACGAACTCTATATTTATTTTGAACATAATAAAATTCACTTCCTTCTTGTACTATAATAGTAGAGTCATCATCTGTGAAATCTATCCCAATAACATAAATTGAGGAATCATTGGGTAGTGTTATGGTATTGGGGACTCCCTGTGCAACTGCTCCAACTCTAAATCTATAATCATCATATAAATCTATATAAACTCTACCACTTTCAAGTATTGGTTTGTTCATATTAAAAGGATTTAAATATTTTTTACATTGACAACCTACTAATAAACAAACAGCAACTAAGCATAGCAAATATTTCATTTTTAATTTATTCAGCTAGTAGAGAATCAATATCCATATATTTGAGTTGTTCGTCAAATGCTTTGAGTTTTTTATTTTGGCATTTACAGTATTTTGGTGTTTCTAGTAGTTGTAAATAAATACCTTGTGAGATATTTTGCTGGATTCCATCTATCCAATAGAACTTAGGAATGACTCTAATTACTTTATATTTCTTCTTTTCAATACGAAATTCACTATCTTTTCCTACTATTATAGTTGAATCTTTTTGAAGGTATAGCCTCATTGTATATCCTTCTTTTGTTGATTTATCTGGTAATGTATACTTTTTAGGTGTAGGAGCTCTAGAACCTATTTCTATTTCTGTACTAGGAGAAATACTGAAGTAAGATAAATATCTTTTATATAAAACTGGTTTATCTCCATTAAAAGGACTTAAATGTTTTTTACATTGACATGAAGCTATAGAGAAAAATAAACAGCTTAGATAAAACATATACCTCATTCCTAATCCAATTTAGAATAATGACTAAAAAATTGAATAAAGGATTCCCATGGAAGTTTTAAATGGTTTATCCCATGTGGATTTTTCAGTTCAATAGTATTCTCAGTTACTTTTTCCAAGTAATAGGTGTGACTGTATATAAGATATTTTCCATTAGCTTCATTTGTAGCAAAGTCTTTGCCGTTAGGAGGAGGTATACTACCAATAGTAACTGCTTTTTTATCTTCTATTGCCTGCTGGAAAATAGAAAAGAGTTCTTCTTTTGATTTAGAATCTACTTTTACTTTAGTCACCGATTTGCCTGTCAGAGCCTGTAGTATTTCTTCTGGATAACCTTTGTTATCCAAATTATCATATCCTCCAAAAGCATCTGCAATCGCTTTATCCAATACCTTTGCCCAGAGTTCTCCTTTATCTCCTTTTCCTACACTTGCTTTTCCATTACCTTTGGATGCAACAAACTCTCGTTTGACTGGAATCACTGTTTTGGTTCTTTTATCTGAGTTAGGGTCTGTTCGGAGGTATAGCGTGACCTCAAAAGAACCGTCACTTTTTTGCTCTATGATGTCCTCTATCAGTTTAGGGTTTGTATTGGCGATAGCAGCAATAGAAGCTACAGCAAAACAGTTATCTAATTCCCCTTGTTGCAAATCATTATCATCTATTTTGTGTGCATCATTTTTACCTATTTCATAGAGCTCTGCATTTTTGCGAGGTGTTTCATATTGGAGTAGGTTTTCTTTGTCTTTGGGCAGATTAGGATTGCCGTCCGCTCTTTCTGTCGGGTTTCTCTTTTTTTCCGAATCTGCAAGTTTTAATTTTGTCTTAGCCAGTCTGCTTTCCCAAATATCTTTATTGACATTATCTATCAATGGTTGGGCTATTTTTAGGTCTTCGGCTGGCAAATTATTAAGCAAAGGACGTATTTCGAGTATCAAATCATACATTGCTTGAACCGTATCAAGGTTTTCTTGCGTAACCAATAAAGATCTTAGATTAGGGAATATTTTTTCATTCCAGTCTTTGACATACTCTTTTAGTTGGTTATCCTTAGCTACTATAATTTCCCAACGCTTAGTCCTAGCTATTGCTTTATCCTTTTTAGCACTAAATCTTTGAAGGTAATCTTTCCATTGAGGTAGATAAGTTTCTGTTATTGCCTTTTTTCGCTTTTCCGAATTAGGAAGCATTCCACTACTTAAATTGGATTTTAATTCTTCAAATTTGGATAAGTAAGTCTCACTAGCCATTTTTATTTTATCTAAAAATATAATCACTTCATCCAAGAAAGTAATACTAAATGCCTTATCATTGGTAGTATGTTCTTTGATTTTGGTAGCCCATATAGTATTCCATTCTTTGGATAAATTACGGTAGTTAGACCAGTATTCATACAGTTGTGAGTCTGTATTGAGTTCTCCTAGATCTGCAATAGGTCTTTCTTTGACCAAAGCATGATTAACAATATCATCATCTGTACTAGCTTCGTCACTAACAGATTCAGCTAGAGTAGAGGAGGTATTACTTATAGCTTCATCAGGAGATAGTTCCTTGATAGCAGTTTCTAGAGTCGCTTTAATAGCTGTTAGATTCGTTTGGAGTTTGTCTAATTGTTGTTGCTCAAATTCATCTATTTCACCATCTTCTTCATATAGTTTTTGATAATGATTAATAGTATCCTCATATACACGGATTTTCTTCCGCAGTTTTTTTAATTTATCTAATTTTTTATTCATTTTGATTGAGCTTTAATTATTGTGATTTTGAAAAAACATAGAGCAGACAAAATAGCCTGCTCTATGCAATTCAAATAGAACTGTTTATACTTACAGTACTTTAGAGGCATCTTCACCACCTAGTCCTAGACGGCTAACGCTCTCAATCAAATTCATGATGACATCTTTGTCATTGCCACTAGCATGAGCATACAATTTACTCAATAAAGCAGAAAGTGATAGGTTTCTAACCGCTTCTGTGTCGATACCGTAGTGGTCTACAAAGGTTTTGACTCTAGCAAAAAGATTATCATCACCATCTCCTAAAAGAGCACTTTTGACTGCTTGTAGGTTTTCGCTACTATCAATCAATTTGTCAATTGATTTTCCTCTATTAACAGAGTTGATAATACTGTCAAAGAATTTGGTTTCACCACCCACAATATCAATCTTAGCGTTTTGTAGGGCAGAAGACAAGACACGTGCCTGAGATTCTGCGATACCCAATTGAGCTTGAATTTCTGCGATGCGAATTTCTTTCTCTTGATCCAATTTGAGTTTGAACTCTTCGTGTTCTTTACCAACACCATCTAAGAGTTTCATAGCATTTGCTTTTGCTTCGATACCCTTCGCTTCAGAAGTTAGGTTTTGCTCAATGATTTTAGCTTCTGCCAAACCTTTCTGCTCCGTTACCGTCGCTTCGTTGAGACCTTTTTCACGGATAATTTCCGCTTCTGCCAAACCTTTTTCTTTTTCTGCTTCGGCTTTCGCTTTGATCACATTAGCTTCTGCTAATCCTTCTGCAGTTACTTGCTTTTCGATTACAGTCGCTTCTGCTAAACCTTTCTGTTCGGTTACGGTTGCTTCCGCCAAACCTTTTTCTTTCGTTACTTCTGCCTCTGCTAGACCTTTTTCTTTGTCAGCTTCTGCTCTTACTTTGATAGCCATTGCTTCTGCTTTCGCTTCCATTTCTTTCGCTTCTGCTTTCGCTTTCATTACGTTAGCTTCTGCAATACCCATTGTAGCTTCTTCTCTAGCTAGAGCCTCAGCAGCAATCTTACGAGCTTCTGCTTCTTTTTGTGTAGCAGCCATGTTGGCATCAGCATCAATGATTTTTTTCTGAGCATTCACTTCAGCAGATAATTTGTCTGCCTCTGCTTTACGTGTCTGAATAATTTTTTGCATTTCAGCTTCTTGGCTGGCTTGCAGTTCGGCTACTTTTTTCTTACGCTCAGCCTCCATAAGTTCTTGGACATCCAAGATTTTCTGATCTTCCTCTATCGTCTTTTTCTCCTCTGCTTTACGCTCTTTGATGATAATCTGAATATCACGTTTTTTCTCTTCTAGAGCTTGCTCTTTTTCTACTTCGCGTTTACCTACTTCTTTTTCACGCTCTTGGATTGCTTCTTGTTCTGCTTGTAACATTTCTTGAATTGTTACTTTTTCAAGTTGCTCTTTCTTGAGGCGAGCCATCATGATTTCACGCTGCTTATCTTCCTCTGCACGTCCAATTTCACGCTCTGCATCTTTCTCGATTAGTGAGGTCTCTTTGTTTTTCGCCAATACTACTTGCTTAGCAGCATTTTCTTGTGTAGAAGTCAATTCTGCTACTTCTTTCTTTTGCTTCTGCTCTTCTTCTATCTGTTGTTTTTCCAAACGTAAGATATTGGTACGAGCTTCTACATCTTGTTCTTTGATGTTTTGCTCTCTACGCCTACGAATAGCATTGGTTTTTTCTTGCTCATCTGAAGTCAGTTCTTCAATTTTCTTAATACCCTGAGCATCTAAGATGTTTTTCTCATCCAAAGAGGCAAGTGGTGTTTGTTCGAGGTAGTCAATTGCACAGTCATCTAAGATATAACCATTCAAATCAGTACCAATAGTTTCTAGAATACCTACTTTAAATTTCTCACGCTCGGTGTATAAATCTACAAAGTCAAAGTTTTTACCAACTGTTTTGAGTGCTTCTGAGAATTTAGCATCAAACAAGTTGTTCAATGTCTCTTGACGAGAAGCTCTTTCACATCCAATTGTCTGTGCTACTTCTACGACTGTTTTAGGGTCTTTATTGACACGTACAAAGAATACTACTTTAATGTCTGCACGCATATTGTCTCTACAGATTAGACCTTCGCCACCTGTACGATGTACTTCAATTGTTTTTAGAGAAATATCCATTTCCTCTACACGGTGCATGATTGGGATAACAAAGATACCTGAATCTAGGGCAACTTTGGCTCCTCCAACTCCTGTTCTGATAAGGGCTTTACCTTGAGGGACTTTTTTGTGGGCTTTAGCTAGGAGGATCAGAAAGCCGACTCCAACCAATAGGAGAAACCCTACAACTACTAAAATAATGTTTAAGACCATTTGTGTGTATTTAAGTTTTTAATGAATGATGATTGTCTACTATATAATTAAATTGTAATCTTATTTTCTTCTTTTCAAATTAAGGGCACAGTCATCTAAAACATAACCATTTAAATCTGTTCCTATTTCTTCCAATAGTGTGTTTTTAAATTGTCTATGATTGTAAATAAATTTCTCTTGAATCGCTTTTTGACTCACTACTTGCATGGCTTCTATGAATTTTGGCACAAATAATTGCTCTACAAATTCTTGTTGGAAGGTGTTTTTGCAACCAATACTCTGTGCCACTTCTACCACTGATTTAGGATCTTTGTGGACTCTCATATAAAAAGTAACCTCTAAATCAATTTTCTCCCCTTCTACTATTGCCAACATATCTTCATTCAACAACTGTAATGGTATCGTTTTGATAGAAATGTCAAGTGCCTCATAGCGATGCATGATTGGAATGACAAATATGCCACTATCTAAAGCCACTTTAGCTCCACCAACCCCTGTTCTGACGAGAGCTTGTCCTTGGGGGCACTTTTTATGAGCTCTAGCCAATAGTAATAGAAAGCCAACTCCAACCAGTATCATAAACCCTACAACAATTAGAATAATGTTTAATACCATTTACAAATGATTGAATTTCTGTACCAAGAAGACTTTGCCGTCTTTAGTTTCTTCAATCACCACAACTTGTTCCCCTTTGCGTAGTGATTGCCCTGAGTCAGATTTGACACTGAGTGAAACAATAGAGCCATCTATATCTATTTTGAGTTGACCAACTTTTTGGTCTTCAATACTTGTCATTAATGTACCTACTTTACCTTCTATTACCAAATCTTTAGCCGCTGTATTGAACTGGTCAAACATAGGAATAAGTGGTGTTGTTACAATTTTGGTAATAACCAAACTACTCAATAGAATAGGGATAAAAAGTAGAGCGGCAATCAATGAAGAACCATTAGGGTTGACAATACTTCCAGGATTGTGGCACCAGACGGATAAACTCCAACCAAAGAGGATAATGAAAGACATTAGTACCATGAAAGGAATACGCCCAAAATTGAAAAAGCGTAAGATCCCAATTGCAAAGTTGTCGCTAGCAGAAACCCCACTACCTTTAAGATCGCCATCCGCATCTACATCTAAATCAGCGTCTACATCCACATCTATATCTACGTCTACATCTACATCAACGTCCATATCCATGTCCATGTCAAATTCGATCGAATCCATACCAATGGCACCAATAATTACACTAAACCAGTAAAGCCCAATAAGAACTAAAGGAATTGTGAAAACTAGGTTTGCTCCTGCAAAAGAAGCACTGATTAATGCCATCATGATTTAGTGAATTTGGAAGTGATATAATAAATCTCCATTAGTATTAGTGATTATCACTATTAGGAGTCCATTACTAGCTAGTAAATATAGTATTTAGTTTTGATACTCAAAAAAGCGGCTAATTTCTTTTTGAATGAAGTGTTAAAAAATATGTTATTAGAAGTAAAACTATTTTAAATAAAAGTTAAACTTTGTTTTGTAATAGTATCTACAATATAAAATTAAAAATAGTTTCCGACAGCCAAAAAAAATGATTTGATTACATTTGTACCAAAATCAACAAAATGAAAAATCAATCTACTATTAAACAAAAAGTATCTTGGGGAGATATGGATGCTTTTGGTCATGTCAACAATACAGTTTATCTCAAGTATTTTGAATCTGCTCGTATTGAGTATTTTGCTCAGATTCCAGCTATTGGAGGATTTGTCGCCAAAGATGCGATTCCTGTGGTCGCTACTATCAGCTGTAGTTTCAAGAAACCTGTGGTATATCCAGATATGCTTGAGATGCGAGTGAAAGTTGCCAAGATGGGAGCTGCCTCTATGGAAATGACATGTGACATGGTTAGTTCTAAAGTAGGATTAGCGGCACAGGCGTCTTGTACTATTGTGATGATTAACCCTAAAAAGGGAGGGAGTGTGCGTATTCCTGAAGAGTGGAGACAAGCGATAGAAGCGTTTGAAGAAATGTAGTTTAGATATTCTGAGAAAGTAAGAGATGAAGCAAGAGCAATTTGATGTATTAGTTGTAGGGTGTGGTTTGTTAGGAACTACTACGGCATTGATATTGGCACATTATGGTTTGGAAGTGGCAGTGGTCGAAAAAAAATCACTAGCAGATACTATACTGGCAAAGACCGCCCGTATAGACGAGGAAACCATGCTCATACTGGAGCAAATTGGGGTGTTGAAGCATCTTTTGCCAATGATGAACCCTCTAGAGGGAATGCAGATAGTCGATAAGAAAGAGCGAGTGCTGATGCAATTTCACCAAGAAACTAAAAGTAGTTTTGCTCCCTTGTATGGATTTTATCAACCTGCTGTACAGAAAGTATTGCAACAGCGAATTCGTCGCCATCCTCGAATACACATTTATGAAGAACAGGAAGTAGAGACCATAGAAGAAAAGGAGAACAAGATTACTGTATTTATTTCTAAAAAGGGAACACTTAGTTGTCGAGAAATCGATACGCAGTTTTTATTGGTGTGCAATGGTCAATATAGCCAAATTGCTAGTTTTTTGGATATAGAAATTGATAACTATAACTACAATAGTGCCGTTCTTTGTGTGGATGCTACTACTAGCCTAAAAGCTAATCAACCTAGATTTGTTCAAACAATTTACGATACCGATTTTCCTGTGACCAAAATGCTCTATGGAGAAAAGAAAGAACGTTGGGAGTTTCAAATCAAACAAGAACAGGTTAATGATAGCTCCATACATGAAAAAATACGGCATCAGCTCGAAAAATTGAGTGACTCTAATTTACAAATCGAATCTTCATTTGTCTACAATTTTGGGACAAGTGTACTCAAGGAATGGCAATACAATCAACGGTTGTTTATAGCAGGAGATGCAGCTCATATTATGCCGCCATATTTAGGGTTGGGACTTTCGGCAGGTATCAAAGATATTTATAATTTAGCTTGGAAATTGAGTTTACGAAAGCAAAATAAACTCACAGAACCAATACTGGATACCTATCAATTGGAGCGAATGGATAATGTTCGCTATTTGATAAAACTTAACTTATGGGTAAAACGACTGTTCCAGTCTAGTAAACTAAAATGGATTAAGTTTTTTGTTCCTATCACGCCCAAATGGTTGTTGCAAAAAACATGGGATCCTAGTTCTTTGATTAAGAAGGGGATTGTAGGTAATGTCCTCAAAGGGGCTGGACGGACCATATTATCGCCGATAGTATTGAATAAAGAGGCGAAAGAGGTACATCTTAACTCTATTTTAGGGGATTACTACACCGTTTTGGGGTTGGATAAGAATCCTGTAGATGCTGTTGATGTGAAACACATAGATTATTTGGCTACCTTACAAACAAAGTTTATTCATTTGATTCCATCCAAACGAAAATTTTTGGATGATTATCGTGTCGCCGAAAATGTATATGATCGGTCTGGTGAACTAGAAGAGTGGATGAAAAATAATAAGATGCAGTATCTTATTATTCGTCCAGATCGAGTATTGTATGAGGGCTGTGCTAACGCTTACAAATTGAATAAAGCCCTCGAAAAATTAATAAAGAAACAGCCTTTAGAGGCGATAAAAATAGAAGAAGATGAAGAAGTATCCTAAAATATATTTGAAGCCTAAAAAAGAAATACCTGTTTTGAGATTTCACCCGTGGGTGTTTTCTGGTGCTATTGGCAAAAAAGAAGGGGTAGCCAAAGATGGCGATATTGTTAAAGTATATGATTCTAGAGAGAATTTTTTGGCAGTTGGGCACTATTACGAAGGGAGTATTGCTGTGAAGCTATTTTCATTTGAAGACATTATTCCCGATACTAACTTTTGGAAAGAAAAAATACAGAAGGCTTTTGATATTAGGGAACAACTTCATATCACTAATAACTCAATTTCTAATGCTTACCGATTGGTACATGGAGAAGGAGATGGTTTACCAGGATTAATTATTGATGTCTATGCTAAAGTAGCAGTGGTGCAGTTTCATGCAGTAGGGATGTACAAAGTAAGACATTTTATCAAAGATGCTTTGATTAATACTTTGGGGGATAGAATAGAAGCCATTTATAATAAAAGTGGTAATACTTTACCGTCTAATTTTGCTAAAGAGACAACCGATGGTTATTTGTGGCGTTCTTTAGAGCAAGATAGTGCTGTTATTTTAGAAAATAATTGTAAATTCCAGATAAATTGGAAAACAGGACAGAAGACAGGATTCTTTTTGGATCAACGCAATAATCGTAAATTATTACAAGATTTCTCTAAGGGTAAAAAGGTGTTGAATGCTTTTTGTTATTCTGGAGGATTTTCTTTGTATGCTTTATTGTCAGGAGCAGAAGAGGTACATTCTGTAGATGCTTCGGCTAAAGCAATTGATTTATTAGAAGAGAATTTGAAACTGAATGGGCTAGAAGAAGCTAAACATGAGAGTCATGTGGGTGATGTCATGCGTTTTCTGAAAGATAATAGCAATCAGTACGATGTGATGGTATTGGATCCGCCCGCTTATGCCAAGACAGCTTCTAAGCGACACAATGCCGTACAAGCCTACAAAAGGTTAAATATTGCAGGATTGCAACATCTAAAACCAGGTGGTATTTTGTTTACTTTCTCTTGTTCGCAGGTAGTTGATAATCAACTTTTTTATAATACAATTACAGCGGCTGCCATTGAAGCGAAGAGAACTGTTCGTGTATTGCATCGTTTGACACAACCAGCAGATCACCCTGTTAATATATTCCATCCAGAAGGAAATTATCTAAAAGGATTGGTGCTTTATGTAGAGTAATAACATGTTTAATTTAAAAAATATGAAATATACTATTTACACTTTATTAGGAGTTTTTTTGTTGAGCTTCACGGCTTGTAATACCACTCGTTTTGTGAAGCCGCTAGACAAAAAAGAAGTGGCCGTAGGATTTGATTTAGGTGGACCAATCGTAGATTTGTTTGGAGCTAAGATTCCATTACCTTTTACTTCTGTATCGGTAGGATATGGTATAGATAGTACTTTTACCGCCTTTGCAGGACTACATACTACTGCGGCTGCATTTGGTACGATACAGCTAGATTTAGGAGGGACCAAAGAAATTTTGGCTCCTAAGAAAGGTTGGATTCCTGGTTTTTCTGTTTCTCCTGTTGTCAATGTAATGGCAGATGTTTTTCAAGGAAATTTTAGAGTCTATCCACAAGTAGATGTCAATTTGTATTGGCAATACTGGAAGAATAAAGAACATTATTTTTATGTCAATTGTGCCAATTGGTTTGATTTGTATCCTAAAGCTTATAAGGGACTCCCTGAAACCATGTGGAATCCTGTTGTTGGGTTAGGGCATACTTTTGAGAATAAAAAAATGCGTTACACCATAGAAGCCAAGTATATGGGATTTGGTGAACCAAGTGGAGGAACACCATTGATTTATAACGGGATAGGAGGAGAAGGGTCTTTTGGGCTCTATTTCAGTTTATGTCGTAAATTTTAAACATCTTCCTATATCCATTCTAAAATAGTACCGGTATGAAATATTTAGTTTTTGCAGTAGTATTACTCAGTATATTGATGGGGTCTTGTCGTTTAGACAGCTTCTTGTACAACCCTGATGAGCTTGAGGAATATAAATTTGATGCTTACGAAGGAGAAACTCGTTTCGATTTAGATACAAGTTATGCGATAGATCCTAGTTTAATTGATTTGTTTACACTGACATCTGGTCCCTCTGATGACCAAGAAACAATCTATGCGGTCTATGTAGGAGATAAGGCAAGAATAGCGACAGATACCGTGATTCTGTATTGTCATGGCAATGCTGCTCACATGGATGCTTATTGGCCGAGGGCTAAGTTATTGGCGAATTTGGGATCTAAGAATAGATATGGTGTGTTAATGATGGATTATAGGGGATATGGCAAATCATCTGGGACACCAACGGAGAAAGGTTTGTATTATGATGTTGATGCCTGTATGGAATGGTTGAAAGGGCAGGGTTTGACAAGCGATAGATTAGTTATTTATGGCTTTAGCATGGGGTCAGCTCCAGCGACAGAACTGACCAATAAAGTAAGAACATTACAACCCAATAAACTAATATTAGAGGCTCCATTTGCTTCTAGCGATTTTTTTGCACAGAGCATCAGCAAAATGTCGATGCCTGCGTCTTTCTTTAATAATTTGGAGATTGATAATGCAGAAGAAATAAAAACAGTGGAAGAGCCGTTTCTGTGGTTACATGGTATAGAAGATGATTTTGTAGGAATCGAACATGGAGAAGCGATTGTGAGAAACTATAGTGGACAAAAACTGGTCACTCGAAGAGTAGTAGGAGGTGAACACAGCACGGTACCAATAGCAATGGGACTAGATTTATATAGCCAAACTGTTTTGGATTTTATCGAAAATTAAATAATGGATTACGACACATTTTACTACTCCTTCCGATATAATGATTATTGGGAGGAGTATTTTTTTAGTATATAACCTCTATTAGAGCATGTTTAAGAATTAAGTTATTCAAAATCAACGATTTGGGCGAAAATGAATTGATTTTGGATTAAATAAGCCTCTTTTTGGGTTTGATAGCCTTAGCTATCATGACTCAAAAAAGGTGCAATTAAATTCTAAATCAAGCATTTGCAGCTTGAAGTTAATTTTTAAACATGCTCTTATATTACCTAAGGTGAATTTAAACAAGCTCTAACCTAATTTAGAACTATGGCATTGGAAGAAGAAGAGAAAAAAATTTATCGCCTATTGGTATCAGGAGAGACGAATAAAGCATTGGCGAAAACAATTCTGGAAGGGAATCCTTCGCTTAGTGGGAAAATAGAGGAAACCTGCCAGCGGTTGATAGGTTTTTCCACCACAAATGTAATTGATGAATTTGTAAAGTGGTTGGTTCAGTTTCGTATAGGAGGAGAACCAGAACTACATTATAGTGATATATACTATGAACCAGAATTATCTAAACATAAACGGCTACAACGCACTTTAGCAGAAAAAGGATTGCAAACATTGTTTTTGGAAGTAATGGCTCAGATTCCAGATGCCTTACCAAGACTATTTGTTTGGAAAGACTATCCCATTGATTCAGGTCTACTGGAACAAATGGTTGATACGGAGGAATTATTCTTTTTTGAAGATAGTAAATTGCCACAGCACTTTCGGCAGTTTACGAAGTTGAGGCGGCTTGAAGTGACCAGAACTAGTGTAGAAGAGCATTTAGAACAGATTGTTGCGTTACCTTGTATAGAAGAATTGCATTTGACTTATACGAACTTAAAGGTGTTACCAGCTTATATCGGTCGATTAACGACTCTTCGGAATTTAACATTATTAGGTAATCAGTTGAGAGCGTTGCCTACTACTTTGGCTAAGCTTAATCAGTTAGAGACCTTAGATTTGGGGCAAAATCAATTGGTAACAATCCCATCTGTAATTACTCAAATTGCTACATTACAACATTTGTCTTTTAATCAAAATCAGATTAAAGATATTTCTTCAATTTGTTCTTTGGTTCGCGTTCAATCATTAGGATTGGAAGGAAATCGAATTATAAAGATTCCGATCGAAATTAGCCAATTATCTTGTTTGGAAAGACTGTATCTAAACGATAATTATCTGAAATCATTGCCGCTATCTTTTAGTCATCTAAAGGCATTAACTTTCTTAAGTATACAACGGAATTTGTTAGAGTATTTGCCAGAAGATATTGGTGGTTGTCATGCGTTAGAGTTTTTACATTTGAATGAAAATCATTTGAGAGAACTGCCTTCTACTATTGGTGATTTAGAAAAATTAAAAGGGCTTTATTTAGGAAGTAATCTATTGGAACAACTGCCGGAGAGCATTGGTCATTTGAAAAAAGTAGACACCATTGATTTGAAATATAATTTGCTCTCTGTTTTACCAGGGAATTTGACTCGATTGAAACGCTTAAATAAACTGGATGTAGCTTTCAATCAATTAAAGACTGTTCCTTATTTTTTAGCTTCTTTTCATCAATTGCGTTATTTGACGCTAAAAGGAAATCCAATAAAAGATGCTTCCGTGAAAAAAATCAAGGAGGAACTGTCTAGTCGATTACATATTTTTTGGTAACAAACGAAGTCAAAAAGCCTAAAAATGGAATTCCAGTCAAAAGAACTGGTATTAGAAAGAAATAATTGATAGAGAGCATTACACCTACAAAAGAGATGATGATATTGCATATCAAGATATTGGAAGGGATGGGTTGAGAAGCATTGTTTTTTAGGAGGAGAACATTCAATGTTCCATATCCAAATAGGAATAACCCCATCATAAAGCTAAAACCTTGAAAGAATCCAAATAAGTTAAACTGTGTACCAAGTATAGAACCTGTAAAGGCTTTCATTTGGAGTACAATTTCATCCCGTTCAGGGGTACTTGGAGATAGTAAATCTGACAGAGTGTGAATGATTCCGCCCAGCAGGAGTGTCCAAGAAGCTATTTTGTAACTTATTATTGTAATTTTCATGACGTCTAATTTTATATTTCTTAGTAATTAGGTCAAATATACTAAAAAATATAAAATTAGGTCATGTTTACTAATTTTGTACTGCTAATTATTATGATAATCTATAAATGACTATTGACAGCGTTTATTCTAGATTGGCAGTGTGATTTTAGGGTGTTGACCCCAGCAGTGAAGTTACCGATTCCGTTTACAAAACTGAATCCACTCCTTTCATTAGATACAGAGTTATATAAAAGTGACTCTTGAGCAGAATAAATCCCAACCATTCTACTGTATGTAAACGAAGAATTGATAAAATCTCTCAAATAATCTTCATAAATCAGTTGGTAGTCTGTTTGATCAAGTAGAAAGTTGATCAATGGCCAATCATCATTTACTTCAGACATGGATAACGAAAGAGCACTTCGATTACCTGTTCCAGAAGTGAAAGCTTCGTTATTATCCCAAACAATCCATTTCAATAGCCCATCTGCGGGATCATGATAGAGATAGTAGTTATGCGTCATATTTCCATAGGTATCCCAGTTTTGTAGGGTATTGTTGGCAGCTAGGTATTTCAGAAAGCCATCCACATCAAACACTGCCTCTAAGTTAGTTCTCCATTGGCTTGGGTTAGAGGTTCTTTCTGATGAATGTAAAATGTCATACATTTCTTGTATTTCACTTTTACTAGCACCTTCATTGGTTTTCAATTCAAAATCATCTAGATTGAATCCTGATGCTGCAAAAGCAGCTCCATCACCATCTGGTTTATAACAATTGCCGGATTCGCTACCAAAATAGCTGGATAAAAAAGAATCAAAAACAACTTCATTCATCGTATAAACACCATAATATTCAGCAGTTCCAGTTCCCTTGTCAATCCAAATTTCATAAAAAGCAGTTTGTACTGCTGGAACACCAAAATTCCTAAATAGATCAGAAGCAGATTTATCTCTCATTACTGCCTCATCATTGTAATTGCTACCCATAGACAATTCTTTGAAGCCATAAAAACGTTGATTAGTATTGGCAATATAAGTGTCTTCAAATTCATCAAAATTGAATCGTAGGGGTAATTTGCCCGTATTATTATTTAAGGTAGAGTTACCCTTGTATCGAACGCCAACATGATACCATTCTAGGTTGTTGAAATGAAAGGCACACTCAACATAAATAGGCTTTTGATCTGAAAATTCTACTTGACCTCCTCCTCCTCCAGGGCCACCACCGCCGCCACTACTAGAGCTCAAAATGCTTGATAAATCAGCCTGCATTTCATTCCAGTTGGCGGTA
>CAYOJF010000117.1:0-14268 GCA_964404215.1 uncultured Aureispira sp.
GTAATAAATGTTAAAATAGCAAAAATTATTATCTTGTATCGTGAAGACTGTTTTAAAATTGTCTTTTTTGTAAAAATCACTTAATTTGAGACGGTTTTAGGAAAACTTACTCTCAAAAAAACAATAGATTAGTTATGAGCAGAATGCGTGGAATACAATTCATTTATGATAATAAGGGGAATAAGACAACAGCAGTAGTAGATTTGAGACGTTATGGGAAAGAGTTTGCTGTTTTTTTGCAACAACTTTCAGGAGGAGCAACTCCTAATCCGCCTAAAAATCCTGTAGTTGGAGATACCATTAGCAATATAGGAGGAGGTAGTAAGGTTAATACTTATAGACTAAAAATAGATGGACTACTCCAAAATGCTCGTTCTTACTATGGTGTTCCTTACCGCACAGGTGGCACTACCAAAAGTGGAATGGACTGCTCTGGTTTTATACAGACTACATTCAAGGCGATTGGTATTAATTTGCCAAGAGTATCAAGAGATCAAGCACAAGTAGGTACTTCTGTCAGCAAACAACAACTCAAATCAGGCGATCTGGTCTTTTTTGCGACTGGAACTCCTGGAAGAGTCAATCACGTAGGAATGGTTACCAATGCTAGTGATCCTAATAATGTTAAATTTATTCATGCCTCTAGTAGTAGAGGGGTGATGGAAACTACATTGGGAATTAGATATTGGCAAAAAGCTTATTTGCATGCCAAACGAGTTATTGTCTAATAGCAATTACTCTATAGAGAAAATATAAATTAAGAGTCCTCCTTAAGTATATCATACACTTGAGGAGGACTTCTATATAAGAAGTTGTTCAAATTGAATAAAATGAAGCGAGTTACTAGAGGTGGATGGATGCTTTTGATGGCGATGGTCATCGGGGGATGTAGTAGTAGTAAGGTCAAAATCAATTATCGCAATCCTAAGAGCGTGGCTTTGGCATTTACTAAAGGAATATTGACGATGGATATACCTACTGCCCAAAGAGCAGGTACAGAAGATACGAAAGCGGTTTTGAACCTATTAGAAACTCTGCTGGAAACGATGCCTGAAAAACGTAAAGCGACCCTACAAGCAGAAATGGAAGATAATTTAAAATACCTCAAAAAGGCAACTTGTACAGTAGATGGAGACCATGCTAAGTGTACTACTTGTTGTGATAATCTAGGGCAAGCTCAAGAGGAGTTTATTTTGCTCAAAAAAGTAGACAAAAAATGGTTAGTAGATATGAAAAAAGAAGCCTTGATGGGGCAGTAGTATCTAATGCTATAAAGGGATAATTTTCTTACCTGTTCTAAACTCAAAGGGGTTTATGATGTTGTATGGACATAACATTTTGTGCATCTTTCAGAAAGCAATTCTGAATCATATTATTACCAGACCATATTATGAGCAATTCAAGAAAAACGGAGGCTTCTCCTATTCGATTTCCTGCGGCTAAGGTGGGATTATTTTTATTACTATTGAGTATGATGATGTTGTTTTTATCATTTTCGATAGGATATGTCTTTACACGGAATCAGAATGGAGCTGGTGGTGTGTATTTACCCCCTATTTTTATTATCAATTCTTTTATTCTGATTGCTTCTAGTTGGTCAATCAGCAAAGCAAACAAAGCTTACCGAGATGACGAAACGAAAGAATACCAAAAAGCACTCTCTATTACAATGGTCTTGACAGGTATTTTTATGCTCATGCAAATTATTGGATGGGTGTACTTTCAGGATGTATTGATTGGAGAGAATATTGGAAATGGTAGTGATTATTTATATGCTATTTCAGGGCTTCATTTCGCACACATTCTAGGAGGATTGCCTTTTTTGGGGGTATTCCTCTACAATGCTTACACCAAAATGAAAGAACCTGTTACGGTACTGATCTATTTTTCTGATCCTGTCAAAAAAATGCGATTAGAGCTACTTACTATATACTGGCATTTTTTAGATGGTTTGTGGATATTTCTAGTGTTATTCTTTTTGTTAAATATGGCTTTGTAAATTCGCAGCATGGAAATTAGACTACTTACAAGAGATGAAATCGAAACGCCAAAATGGAATGGCTGTGTACATTATTCAAGCAATAGTAAAATATACGGATACAGTTGGTACTTAGACAATGTTTGTAATGGAGATTGGGTTGGACTAGTAGAAGGGGATTATCAATCGGTGATGCCATTGGTTTGGAATCAGAAATTATTCAAGATTAAACAACTGTATCAGCCTTATCTTTGCCAACAGCTGGGGGTGTTTTCGGTGAATATGCTTTCTAAGGAACGAATTCGCCAGTTTTTGGCGGCTATTCCTCCAGCGTATAAGTATTGGGATTTGCATCTCAATGATGGTAATCGTCAGGTACTAGGACTTAAAGACGAGGGTTTTGATATGATTGCGAAAGATAATTATCACTTGTATTTGAATAAACCATATGCCGAATTGCGGGCAGATTATTCGCAGAATACAAAGCGAAATCTCAAAAAAGCAGATCAAGCAGGGATTTATTTGACAGCAGGTTTGAAACCTGAAAAATTTGTAAAATTAGTACAAGAAGCTCAAGAAAAAAAGGGGATTCAGCATCCAGAAGCTTTGTATCATACCGCACATCGCATTATTTATAATTGTTTGCATAGAGGGCAGGGAACTATATTGGGGGCTTATGATGATGACAAAACTTTATTAGCGGCTGCTTTTTTGATGTTTAATGGAGCGGCTATTATCAATTTGCTAAATTTCACAACCCCTCCAGGCAAAGAAGTTGGGGCAATGCACTATTTGATAGATTCGCTTATTCAGAGAGAAGCAAATAAACATAAATATATTGATTTTGAGGGGTCTTCAGTCGAAGGGATTGCTCGCTTTTATAAGAGTTTTGGAGCAGAGAATATTCCTTATTACCAACTTAAGAAAAATCAACTGCCTTGGATGATTAAATGGGCAAAAAAGTAAATCCATTTGCTTTTTTCATGATTATTCGTTATTTTGAGTTACAAATATAAAAATGCCCACTATGATACCACCTGGAGATGATGATAACTTTGGTTTAGACGACGATCTAGCGTCTTTTCTTAATGAAGATAATGACAGCAAAGAAAGTCCAGAAGATGATTTTCTGGACAATGACCTGTTTGCATTTTTGAACGAAGATCAGGAAACGGGAGCTTCCACAGAAGCCGTAGATGATGATTCTGAAGAAGATCTTTTTGCTTTCATGAATGATGATGCTAAAGAAGAGGCGATAGCAGGAGGGGGAGAAAAAGAAGAAGAGGAGGAAGAGGAAACCAGTATACTAGGAGAATTATTGGGTAAAACCAATCAAAAGCCAGAAGCATTACTACCCTTTAAGCAAGAAAAACGTAAGGCAAGAGTAGATATTACCAAAAACTCTAAAGAAGATCATAGAGAAGTCAAGCGATATACCAAAAAAGAAATTAGTGATCAATTGATAAAAGATTATCGCTACATGATGGCAAAGAATTATATGATGATTCAGCCTGTCACCATAATGGAAAAATATCCTTACAAGAAAAAGAAGAAGGATTCTGACATTATAGAAGAGAAAAAAAATGTAGAAGAAGATTATATTTTAGTCATTGGTAAACTCCAAAAATGGCGTAGTACAGAGCAGTTTAGAGGTAAGGCTTATATTTTGGGGCATATTATGTATGTCCGTAAAGGAGACTATTGGATTAATGGAGAGGTTCGCAATATGGATCCCCATTTTGCTATTGTTCCTTACCGTAAGTACAAAAGAATTAAATCAAAACGAATTAGAGATTTACTCAAACCATTAAAGTATCGTTTGCGTACAGGGAAACCTTTTACGATTTATAAAGAATTTCCGATGATAGTCAAACGAACAGGATTATATTCGTAAACAAATATTTATATTGGCGATTGTTGTGTTAGCACAGCAATCGCCAATCATTTTTTTAGAGCCAAAATAAAATCAACGATATGAAAGGATTAGTACTGCATGAAGTACATCAAAAGCCACTTTATCAAGAGTTGGAAAGACCTACTATTGGAGAAAACGAAGTGCTGGTAAAATTGAAAGCAGCCGCTCTCAATCATCGAGATGTTTATATCACAGAAGGTCTGTACCCCGGAATAGTAACCCCCGTCGTATTAGGGTCAGATGGAGCAGGGATAGTTTGCGAAATTGGAAGTGGAGTAGATGTAGTGTGGAAAAATAAAGCAGTAATGATCAATCCTAGTATAGGTTGGGAACATAATACAGTGGTACAGCCGATGGATTATAGTATTTTAGGAATGCCTACAAATGGCTGTTTTGCAGAATATGTCAAAATTAAGGTAGAAGGACTGACATTGGTTGAGAAACCTGTACATCTTACTTGGGGACAAGCTGCTGCATTACCATTGGCAGGATTGACTGCTTATAGAGCATTGTTCACTAAAGCTCAATTGAAAACAGGCGAACGGGTCTTGATTTCAGGTGTAGGTGGAGGTGTTGCCTTATTGGCTTGTCAATTTGCTATCGCCAAAGGAGCAGAAGTGTGGGTGACATCGGGGTCTACACAAAAGATAGAACAAGCGATTGCTCTAGGAGCAAAAGGAGGGGTTAATTACAAGGAAGAAGGCTGGCACCGACAACTAATGGAAAAGGCAGATGGAGCTTTTGATGTCATTATAGATAGTGCTGGAGGCGATGGTTTCAAGCGGTTTTTGGATGTAGCAAACATGGGAGCAAGAATTGCTTTTTATGGAGGAACTAGGGGGAGTTTTGTAGTGAGTCCTCAAAAAATGTTTTGGAAACAAATTACGATGTATGGTTCTACAATGGGGAGCTCAGAAGAGTTTGGCGAAATGGTCGCTTTTGTCAGTGAAACGAAACTCCAACCTGTGGTAGATAGTACTTGGACATTAGAAAATGGAGCAGCAGCTTTTGATCACTTAGCTTCTGGTCAACAATTTGGTAAAGTAGTCTTAGAAATAGAAGACTAGACTCTCTTAGAGTATGTTTAAATTTATCTTAATTCATAATATGAAATCCATTTTTCTACTACTTTTCCCCAAGTAAATTGGGGACAGGTCGTCTATTTTTTGCTCATGAACGACTGAACTCTAAGAGTAAATGTTTGGCAAACATTTAAAGGAGAGAACCTCGTAGAGGGTGCTAAGGCATCCACTTGTGGTTCATTCTATTAGAGGTCTACTAGACCTCTACCCTATGGGTTTATTTCATTCATCATCAAAAAATGAGTCTCAACTAGCCCCCAAGTAAATTGGGGATCAAAGACAAAAAAATGGTACTCGTATTATTGAAAAATACAATTTTAAACATGCTCTTATTTAGAGGGAGTATGTATCTTTGCAAAAAATAAAACTTTAAATAAAACTATGGATTATAATATTCACTTGGATGATATCCAATTGACTCAATTGGTGCTACATAAGGTGGGGAATAAAGCGAGAGATGAAGGTATTCGAGTAGCTCGCAAATTGTTTAACCCAGAAGAAGAACTACAGGAAGTATTGATGTCATATTTTTTGAGTGGCTTCAAGATGGATAAGCTATATGAATTCAATCATGAAGCGGATTTAAGCATGAACGAAATTTATAATTTTTGTAATTATATTTTTGAAAATCCGGAGACTGATTTTTATGACCAGTCAATCAATATGCTCAAGCATTTGTATGATACTTCTAATCACCCTAATATTAAGGGCGGAGAATTTTATGTCTCTTATTTTAAGGACTGTATTGTTGATGACGAAATGGTCGATGCTATTGGTATTTTCAAAGCAGAAAATAAAGATACCTACCTAAAACTAAAATTAGATGAAGAAGAAGAGTGGATTTTAGATTTTGAGGAGGGGACCAATGCTACTAAGTTGGATAAAGGTTGTTTGGTCTTCAATATTGACAAAGAAACTGGTTATAGAGTAGCAATAGTAGATTTGAAGAGTACTGGAGATGCCAAGTTTTGGAAAGATCACTTTTTGACAGTGACTCAAATCCAAGATGCTGGTTTTCAGACCAAGGCTTATTTAGATTTGTGCAAAGACTTTGGGAAAAAAGAATTCAAAGAAGAAGATAAATGCGAACGGGTTGATTTCCTAAATCGCTCCAAGGATTACTTTGAGCATTACAAGGAATTTGACGAAAAAGAATTTAAAGAAGTTGTCTTTGAAGATAAGTTCGATAAAATAGATGCTTTTGAAGATTTTAAACAAGATTTTCAAGAAAAACTAGGTATAGAAGATACAGCAGAAGAAGGGTTTTTTATCTCGAAACCTGTCGTCAAAAAAGCAGCTAGAGGTCTGAAAAGCGTTATCCAGCTGGATACCCAAATGGAGATCAAAGTCTTATCTTCTTTAGCTCAGGCAGAGGGGTATTTAGAACTCTGTTATGATGAAGAAAAAAATATGAAATACTATAAAGTGTACTTTAATAACGAAAAGTAAGATTGTAGTTTTTCGAATTGAGATGCCTTTGATTGTGTCCGCAAAGTCCCCATTTCTATCATTGAAGTGGGGACTTTTTTATAGTTTATCTAGCTGAGCAAATAACCAAGGTTTTTCAGTAAGAGGAGTGGTTTGTTCTATCTCTGTACGTAGTTTTTCTTTCTCTTCTTTGTTGAATTTATTTAGGGTAATTAGTTTTTCAGTAAAGAATAGCATATTGGTATAAATGGTTCGCTGATAGGAAACAATAGATTTACGCTGCAAAAAACGTTTGAAACTTACAATAAGAGCGTCTAAAGCCTCCCAGTAGCCTTGCTCATAATAAATTTTGAGTAACATGGATTTTGCATTCATATTCAGGAATAAATCATCAAACTCTACTTGAGCTAAGAGCTGCATACAATCATCATATTTTTGTTGAGCAAATAGTAGTTTGGATTGAGCAAATAGTTTATAATTAGCTTGATATTCTACATCAATTTTAGGAGTGTATACTTTTATGAAATTGGTAACCCATTCAAATTCATTGAGCCGAAGAGCAATAGAGACAATATTCTTATAAGTGAAATGATTAAGCTTTCCGAACTCTATTAATATATTGTAAGTCAAGCCATATTGGAGTAATTCAAATGCTATTTGGACATATTTTTCAACCCCACTATTCAGTTGTTTGATACAATAATTTAGAGCTAATAGATAGAGGTTTTTAATTTCTTTATGAGGGAGTGTGCCATAGTTTTCTGTCAATAAAGTTCTTAATATATTGAAATGCTCTTCTGCGTTTTTCGCACTCAATGTCATATAACTATGGTAATACAATTGAATAGCAGGGATCTCATGATATTGACCTGCTTTTATATTTTGCAATATGGTGTCTAGTAATGGAATATTGTAAGTAGACTTATAAAGCTGTTGATGATTTATGGTCTCACAAGCGTAGTAAAGCGTATCCAATACAAAAGTAATGTATTGATTGTCTAAAACGGCTTGTAGGTTAGTATTGTCAGAACGTTTTGTTATGTTTTGTCGATCAAAAATAATTTGCTCTAGTTGGTATTGCTGTTGGAAATAGGCTTGATTTCGTATGAGCTGTTGTTCTTGTACTTTTTTAAGTTTTTCTAAGTGTTGGTTGGCGTATTTAGTTAAATGATGACTATCCAAGTATTGAATTAGATTTTTTTTCTGTGAAAAGGGGTCATTTTGTTGCACGAAAAATTCGATAAAATCTTCTAATATTTTACTGCAATAGCTCATGATATATCGTAATTTTTGAGGTTGATATATTTCATCGCTGAAGAGTTGTTTGAAAATAACTTCTTTAGTCGTGTTTTTAGGGGTTAATTTTCTTTTATTTACTAGTATAGAAAGGAGTTCAATGCTCTTTTTGTGTTGTGTGTGTATGGGAGATTGTATCCACTTTTTGAGTGCTTCTTTTTCTTCACTATTCAATACTTGGAGTAATTGTATGAGTTTGCTTTTGTACATCTATTTTTGATAAATTTGATTACAAAAAAAGTCGATTAATCAATTTTTTTGTCGTTGTCCTCTTATTTTTTTAGCAGTATGTTTGTAAAGTCAAAAAAATCAAATTCAATAACAATTAATACCAAGATTTTATGAAAACAATAAGCAAAATAATCCTACTATGGATGATAGTAGTCACTTATAGTCAGGCACAATCTACTTTAATCCCAGATGTTTCTTTTGAGCAAAAATTAATTGCTTTAGGTATAGATACAGATGGACAAAATGGACAAATACTGAATAGTGATGCACAGAGTGTCACTACTACACTAAATCTAGAGAATAGTAATATTACAGATTTGAGCGGGATAGAGGCATTTACTAATATTGATACATTGCTCTGTAGTAGCAATTCAATATCTAGTATAGATATAAGTAACAATCCACAATTATTAGCATTGGTTGCTCAAAATAACCAAATCAATACTGTTGATGTATCTAATAACACGGCTTTGAACATGTTAGTGTTGGATAATAATCAATTAACAACCATAAATATATCTAACAATCCAAATTTGGGTGTTTTTTCTGCTGGACAGAATAGATTAGCTAGTATTGATATATCTAATAATATTTTATTAGTAGGCTTTAGTGTCATCCAAAACATACCAAATTTATCAATTTGTGTCTCTAGTCTACAGTGGGCTGCTAATAGAGTTGTACTCTTTCAGAAGGACCCAACCGCTTATTATACCGAAAACTGTAACCCTCTTGCTATTACAGGAAAGGTTGCTTTAGATAATGATTTGGATTGTTTGATAGGTAATGGGGATACTGATTTAACGGGTGTTATAGTAGAATTTGTCAGTGCAACCGATACCTTTTATTTTTCGACTAATCAAAATGGAGTTTATCATGCTCATTTGGATACAGGAACTTATTCAGTTTCGGTAAGTCCTCCATCTCCCTACTATCAGCCATGTTTGAATAGCCAAGTAGTAGTAGTAGATACGAGTTATACGCTACAGACATTAGATTGGGCTTTGACGGCATTAGTCGAATGTCCTTACCTTACAGTAGATATTGCGGCTCCTTTTTTAAGGATGACAGGAGGAGGGAGCTCTTATGTAGTTTCTTATTGTAATGATGGTACTCAACCAGCCTACAATACTTATGTAGAAGTAGATTTAGATGCAGACTTAAACTTCTTAAGTTCATCAATACCAGTAGCGAACCAAACAGGGCAGCTTTATAGATTTGATTTAGATACATTGGATATAGGAGAGTGCGGCTCATTTACGATAGGAGTGTTAGTAGATACTAGTAGTGTGTTTGAGCAAACACATTGTACCAAAGTTCATATTTATCCAGATTCTATTTGCTATCCTGTTGCAAATGTTCCTATTGTAGAAGCACGAGCTAATTGCGTGAATAACAATGTAGAGTTTACGATAGAAAATAAGGGAGCAACAATGCTTCAATCTCAATCATATACAGTTATACAAGATGATGTAGCGATGCGAGTATCAACTATTCAGCTAAATGCAGGGCAGTCAACTATTGTTTCCGAAACAGCTTTGCCTGGCAAAACCTATCGTCTAGAAGTAGATCAAGTACCGAACTACCCTGCTATATTAGGCGATCCCGTTTTTTCAATAGCAATAGAAGGGTGTAACCAATTGCCGAATGGTAGTTTCAATACAGGATTTGTAACACAATTTTCGAATGGGCTAAGCCAGCCGTCAGAAGCAATAGATTGTCAGCAGAATGTAGCTTCTTATGACCCTAATGATAAATCGGCACAACCAGTAGGTTATGGCAGTCAAAATTATATTTATGCCAATACAGCAATTGATTATAGAGTGCGTTTCCAAAATACGGGAACAGATACTGCCTTTAATATTACCATTCTAGATACACTATCTACTAATCTAGATCCAAGTACATTAAGTATGGGATCAAGTTCTCATAATTATACTTGGTCTATTGTATCAGGTAATGTATTGAGAGTAGATTTTGCTAATATTATGCTACCAGATAGTAATGTAAATGAGCCGTTATCCAATGGGTTTTTTAGATACAGAATAGAACAAGTACCTAATAATCCAGTAGGAACTATTATTGATAATCAAGCAGCTATCTACTTTGATTATAATCCACCAATTTTTACTAATACGACACTCCATACAGTAGGAGAAGATTTTGTTACCAAAATATTGGTATCAGTTGATAATCCTCAAGAAGCAACATTGAATGTAAAAGTTTTTCCCAATCCTTTTGGAGAAGAGACTACACTGCAAATAGATAATAAACACTACGAAGAATTAAGACTAGAGGTCTATGATTTAATGGGAAGGAAGGTTAAATCAGTTCAAGCTTTTGATACCAATCAAGTTGTTTTGAAAAGAGGTAATATGGAGCAAGGAGTTTATTTTTATAGGCTTCAAGGTGACCAACAAGTCATCAGTACAGGCAAAATTCAGGTAAAGGAGTAATAACCTTTATTGTCAATAGCTATTTAATTCTAAAATTTGTAAGGAACAGTCTTGGAAGGCTGTTCCTTTTTTATCTAATAAATTACATCTAAACACAGGAAAAAGGTTAGTAATTGAGGCAGATTGGAAATTATTTTTTTCGCAATCACAAGGTGCCAATTTTATCAATTACTCATTTTTGTTCTGTGCTTAAAATTTACAATTAATCAATAAAAAATAAATAATGAACAAAAATAACTTTTATGTCGTATGCAGTACTTTTTTTATAGCTATGCTATATGGAGTAGTAGTCTGGGGGCAAACACAGTTGGGACAGGATATAGATGGAGAAGCCGCGAGCGATTTTTCAGGTGGTTCGGTGTCAATGTATGGCAATCGCGTAGCAATTGGGACTTCATATAATGATGGTAATGGTAATAGTTCAGGACATGTACGTATCTATGAGTGGAACGGAAGTGCGTGGACACAGTTGGGACAAGATATAGATGGAGAAGCAGCAGACGATTTTTCAGGTGGTTCGGTATCTTTAGAAGGTAATAGAGTGGCTATAGGAGCTCATAAAAATGATGGGAATGGAGCAGAGGCTGGGCATGTACGAATCTATGAGTGGAACGGAACTGCTTGGGCACAATTGGGACTAGATATAGATGGAGAAGCCGCAGATGATTTTTCGGGTTTTTCGGTATCTTTAGAAGGTGATAGAGTGGCTATTGGAGCTATTGGAAATGGGGCAAATGGAATTAATGCAGGACATGTACGAATTTATGAATGGAATGGGACCGCCTGGATTCAATTGGGCTTGGATATAGATGGAGAAGCGGCATGGGATGGTTCTGGTATAGTATCTTTAGAAGGTAATCGAGTGGCTATAGGTGCTCAAGGAAATGATGGAAATGGAGCAGATGCAGGACATGTACGAGTCTATGAGTGGAATGGGACCGCTTGGATACAATTGGGCTTGGATATAGATGGAGAAGCAACAGGTGATGTTTCTGGTTTTTCTGTATCCTTAGAAGGTAATAGAGTAGCAATTGGTGCCAAAGGGAATAACGGAAGTGGAAGAGATGATGGAGGACATGTACGAGTCTATGAGTGGAATGGTATATCCTGGACACAATTGGGACAAGATATAGATGGAGAAGCATCTTGGGACGAATCAGGAGGTTCGGTGTCAATGAAAGGTAATTATATAGCAATTGGGGCTCAATATAATGATGGGATTGGCTATGATGGAGGACATGTACGAATTTATGAATGGAATGGGACCGCTTGGACACAATTAGGATTAGATATAGATGGAGAATCAACGAGTAATTATTCAGGTGGTTCTGTATCCTTAGAAGGTAATAAAGTGGCAATTGGTGCTGTAGGGAATCATGGGAATGGATCTTATTCAGGACATGTTCGTATTTATACTCTACCTTGTATATCTCCTATAACTACAGATACAATTACAACTTGTAATGATTATACATGGATAGATGGAAACACGTATACGAGTAGTAATCATACAGCAAGACTTACCTTGAAAAATACAGTAGGCTGTGATAGTATAGTGAGATTAGATCTGATTATTACGACTATTGATACAAGTATAAGTCAAGGATTTAGTCAAAATGGATGGACCTTAATGTCTAATGAAACAGGAGCAACGCATCAATGGATTGATTGTACGAATGGAAATAGTATAATTGTAGGAGCAACCTCTCAAAACTATATACCATCCAATAATGGTAGTTATGCTGTTGTTGTTACAAAAAATGGTTGTGTAGATACATCAAGTTGTATTAATGTAACGATTAGTGACGTAGTTCAAATTGAAACCGCTTTATCTGTACAATTATACCCTAATCCAACAGATGGAATAGCAATGATCGTTTCCGAAGAACTATTAACAGACGCCAGTCTTAGAATAATAGGAATAAATGGCCAATTACTAAGAGAAGAAAGGCTTAACACAAAAGAATACCAATTAGATATCAACCTACTTCCTAGTGCCGTATATATTGTAGAAATACGATCAAAGGAAGGTGTTTATCAGACAAAGTTGATTAAGAGATAACAACTGAGATGTCAAACACACTCGGAATGAGACCTATTCTTAGCTCCTATTACTATTATTGGTAATAGGAGCTTTTTAGTCCTGTACTTAGAAATTACATGTTTTCTAGCTGTTGGAGTAGCCAAGGTTTTTCAGTAAGAGGAGAAGTTTGGTTGATTTCGATACGTAATTTTTCTTTTTCTATAAGATCAAAAGTAGGTGTAGCAATGATTTTTTCTAGCAAATACAACATGTTTTGATATATTTTTCTCTGATGAGATATAATATGTTTTCTCTGCAAAAAACGTTTAAAGCTTATAATTAAGGCATCTAGAGCTTCCCAATATTGCTGCTCATAATAGATTTTGATGAGCATAGATTTAGCATTCATATTTAGGAATAAATCACTGAATTCTACTTTGGATAGGAGTTGTAGACAAGATTGGTATTTTTTCTGTGCAAACAGTAGTTTTGATTGAGCAAATAATCGATAATTATCTTGATGCTCTAGGGCAAGTTTAGGTGTGTACTTTTCTATAAAAAGAGTGGTCCATTCAAACTCTTGCAAGCGAATGGCTGCCGTCATAATATTTTTATAAGTAAAATGGTTCAGTTGGTCATCATCTAATAGAAATTTATGCTCTAGTCCATACTCGAAAAGCTCAAAAACAGTCCTGACATATTCTTCTATTCCATTGTTGAGTTGTCGAACACAATAATTGATAGCGATTAAGTAAATACGTTTTATCTCTTTAGTATTTAGTACACTTTTATATTCAATAAGGAGTTTTCTGAGCGTATTAAAGTAGGTTTCTCCCTCTTGGGAGCTTAGTGTCATATAGCAGTAATAATAAAGTTGTATCGCTGGTATATTTTGGTACTGTTCGTTTTGTATTATTTTTAAAATGGGATCTAATAATGGAATATGATAAGTAGATTCATAAAGTTGTTGGTGGGTAATTGTTTCACAGGCATAATATAAAGTATCCAGTACAAACGCGATGTATTGATTATCCAGTACTGCTTGTAAGTTAGTATGATTAGAACGCTTGGTAACATTTTGACGCTCAAAAATAATTTCTTCTAGTTGGTACTGTTGCTGGAAGTAAGCTTGATTCTGTATTTTTTGTTCTTGTTGGACTTTCTCTAACTTCCGTAAATGTTGATGAGCATATTTCTCTAACTGATGAGTATCTAGATATTCAATTAGCGTTTTTTTAGCATAGAAATCATATTTATAATGCAATGAGAACTCGATAAATTGTTCTACTATTTTACCACAATAGCTAATAATATGATTGATTTTTTTTTCTTGATATATTTGCTCTTGAAATAAACGAGTGAATAACTTTTTTTTCTGTGTATTACGAATAGTAAGTTTTCTTTTTTCAAGTAGAATTAATATAAGCTCTATGCTCTTTTTGTGCTGTGTGTGTAGGGGGGAATGAACCCATTTTTTGAGGGCTTCTTTTTCAGAAGTGTTAAGTGTTTTTAGGAGCTGAATAACTTTACTAGTATACATGGATACAAGATATGTATTTTTACTTGAAAAATTGATAAATTAATTTTTTTGTCGTTGAAAGCCCTTTTTTTTAGTGATATGTTTGTAAGGTCAAAAAAGAATACAACTAAATAATTAGAGATTTTATGAAAAATACCACTTGGTTATTACTGCTTATACTTTTGTTAGCGACAAATATAAACGCTCAAATAACGCTGATCCCTGATGCTAATTTTGAACAAGAATTAGTTAATCAAGGTATTGATTCGGATGCTACAGTCAATGGTCAAATTTTAACTACAGATGCTGCTAGTGTTTTGAAATTAGAACTTAGTAATAGTTT
>CAYOJF010000118.1:0-14009 GCA_964404215.1 uncultured Aureispira sp.
AAACACCTCTAAATAAAAAAAGAGACTATCGGATTTTTACTTTTCCGACAGCCTCATTTTTTTGGTGCTGAAGGTGGTTTTATTTTGCTAGGTGTACAGGTTGTACAAAATATTCATACGAATAAGATTTATCTTTAATCATAATAGATTCTACACGAACTTTTATTTTTTGATTCCGATATTTCTGAATAGGATTTTCACTGTATATCTCATTTTTTTTTGGAAAAATAGCTGTAGGTACCCAAACAATAGTAGCATCTCTATCAGGGTCTTTGTTGATAATTTTGACTGTAATATGATTTCCTGCTTCATCCCACATTTTTATAGTAGCTTGACCCAGGTCAATGGTTCTATTGTAAGGGATAGATATGGACCACTTAGGGTAGATAAATTCTTCTGGAACACAGCCAGACCAAGGGTATGCTATAAAAGGAGGGATGTCATCTAATTTGTAGTGTGTGAATTTTGCCCAAAGAGCCTCTGTATTGGACGTGGCACCATAGGCGACACTGTCGAGACGAGAATGTAGTATCCATTTTCGATGTCCAACAGCAGCATTGTGTTTTCCATAATCCATCACAAATCCCGTAATGAAATTGATTCCTAATGGTTTTGTTTGGCTGTGCCGCCCAAGAGCAGACCAACGACAGCCTTGCCTTCCTAGTTCAGAAAAACACTTAGATTTACTACTAGGATAATGGGTGAATTCTTGATTAGCAATACTAATGAGAGCAGCTTCTTGTGTCATTTTGTTAGTACGGAATGAGATACCTACTGTAGGTAAGCGGTTGGTTAATCTAAAGAAATCAACTCTTTTTTTGACTTTTTCATAGACTTCTGGTGGTAAGGTACCACAGGTACAGGTAGTAGTATCTCCATTCCAAGGCATCGAATCAATTTCACTAGCTACATACAAAGAGTCATACAGCAATTGGATTTCTTCTAGAGAAATAGGAGTAGTAGTGCGTTGGGCTATGACGGAAAGGCTATTAAAAAAAAGGAATAATAGGAATAATAATTTTGACATGCGTTTAGTTTTTTAATCAAGGGTGTGAGTCGTAGAAGAGTGGTGTTTTTTGAGTGTATGTATTAAGCCATCTAGTGATGGCTCTTCAGGAGATTTTTCCCAATAGTCTTCCTCTAGACCTATACAATAATAAGCAGTGGAAGACTGTGGTGTTTTGATGGTAATAAAGTTGTGGTTTATTATGATAGCAAAACAATAAAGTAAATAGCGTATAGGGGAGCGATTGCTGACGTGAATATGTTGGATACCTCGGAGATCTATAGCCGTAACTTTTCGGAATGGAAAGGTAGTATTGACAACATAAAGAGTATGATGATGGATGATAAAACTATTGTTGAGGTAGATTGTGATTAGGCAGCCTAAAATACAGTAAGCCAATAAGCCTCCAAAAAAATACCAACTACTAAATAAGATGGCGAATATAACTGGTAATGTACTTATTATCATGAGTGAAAAGACGAAATACCACCCAATAGCATATCCAATAGAGCTGTAAAAAACGTCCGCTTTATCTAGAGGAACTTTGGGTAGCATTTTTGCTATTTTTTTATTTGTTCGATGCATTATTATTCAAATTACTTTAAGTGAAAACGTATTGGAAATAGCTTTTTTATGGCTACTTTCTGTCCTCTATTACGAGCAGGAATCCAAGGTGGTAAAGATTGTATAATTTGTATGAAATGGCGATCGAAATCTTTGTTAATGCCTTTTATGGTTTTAATGTTGCAAATAGTACCATTGGTATCTATGGTAAATGAGAAAAAGGCATTGGTAGATGGTGTGGAATTAATATCAATACTTTCCGCACTTAAATTATCATATACATGAGTTATAATAGCTCTGTCAGAACAATTTATTTTTTCTTTTAGAGATCCTTCTACAGTATCACATAACATTAAATAAGGCATTTCTTCTACAATAGTTGCTACAGGAGTGTCACTACAGGGAGATTGTGCTTCTATTCCAATAGGAATACATAGTAGTAGGCTATAAAAGTATCGTAGACACATGAATATTTATTTACCAGTAATGATTTGATTGCGTTTCATTAAGTTCTTCCAAGTAAGATTAGTGGTTGGATTTTTGAAATTATGCCAAGCCAGAGTCATCTGGCGAGCTGCTTCCTCTAAGGGAACACAGCCAGTTGCTGTTCCTAGCCCAGGACAGAGAACCGTTTTAATTTTGAAAGGACTCGTTTTATTATGATTAGCTACTGCTCTTAACATAGCAAACATGGCATTGTAGACATTGTCTGTGCTAGAAATATCAGTAGGTACTCTCATAGTAGGAGTGTGGGCTAACAGTGGGCAGTCCTCATGTTCTGTATCTACAATCATGGAAGTACCTACAGGTTGTTCACCATAGTATTCTTTCATTATTTTTTTTCGGACATTGTATTGTACTCGCATCCCAAAATAATTGCGGATAGCCAAGTCTATTCCTCCATCCATTAGCCCAAAAGAGTTGGCTGGACTAACCATACATTCATAAGCTTCTGAGACGGTATGGAAGTATCCATGGTGTATTTTTACACCTGTATCATCTGAGAAATATTTTGTCCAGTGATCACAAAGTTCCTTTTGGATGTCTACTAATAGTAAATTGAATTGGGTAGGGCTATGGCTCATTTTTGATTGATTTTAAAGATAGAAATGTAATAATGTATAATATCTGCTATACACCAAAAACCGTTCTAAAATTCCATAGAACGACTACTATTTCAAAGCATAAAGTACTGGACGACTAGGAGAGGCATCATTTTCGAGTGCTGCTACTTGTAGGTGGAGCAGATAAGGAGCATCATGGATACTTTCTTCTACAAAAATGAGTTCTGTAATTGTTGCATCTAATCTAGGGGCATTAGGATAGTCCCAATAGGCATGATGAGCGGCTAGGACACCATCATCAAATTCTTTGTCAACAGAAGGGGTGTCAATCATGAAATGGCGAATACCTTGTTGGTAGAGCCAAGCCATAGCGGCGGCCTCTACGAATGGTGGGTTGCTATTGCTGTATTGTTTGGTTCGTTTTTCAGTGGTATTAGGGAGAGTCCGAATGAGAAAAGCTTCAGGGGAATGAGTAGCGTCAAAAGCAGCTTTGATCTGTGCTAGGGTAATGATTTGGTCTGCTCCTTGTTGTTCTGGATGAATGCTAACCAACTGTGCCATAAATAGGAATTTTTTCAGGACTTGATTGATGGAGTAAAATTCCTTGGAGATATGCCCAACACATTCGGTATGGGTTCCATTGCCATGCGGGTTGAAACTAATATTTCGGAAATTAACAGCTCCTCCTAAGTTGACGTCCCCTACAAAATGTTCTGTTTGGACAGGATCAATTGACACTGGTGGACAGTACCAAGCGGAAGCGGCTTGTTTGTTTTCTTGTAATGCCAACGAGATGTCAATAGGTTGGTCAAAATCTATGGTATAAGACTGGTTATTATATTGGATAGTAGCTTTCATTTGGATTAACTGATAATTTTAATTTTTTACTAAAAAGGACGCCCTAAATCATCTAATTTAGTCCATTTTTTGTTGCCATGTCTAACCAATATAAACCATCCTATGATAGGAATGAAATAAGCTAAGACAATAGGATTTCGGATAATGAGACGAATGAAAGTTCCCCAGCCAGTGGGAATGTCTACTGGTTCTTTTGTTTCACATTTACGTTCTTTAGTCCATTGGCGTTCGAACTCATGAAAAAGCATAGGCCAGAAAAAAGGAAGGTTGTAAGGAAAGTAACTACGGTGTTGCCACATTTTCTGGAGCAATGTCTTGAGATTATAAGGGCTTTTGCCGTATTTTTCAACAGCAGCGTCTAGATCTGCTTGCATTTGTGCCTTTACCCTTTCAGTAATGTCAATAATTTCTTGTTGAGTGAGTTCTTCATAAGGTTTGTTAGTCCATTTCCAAGGACTAATACGAGTACCTCGGACAAAATGCATATTGGCAGGCAATGCTAGATAAAATGCCCAAGGAAAAACAACAAATAAAGTTAAGAAGCCGATTGCCATGAATGGAACTCCTATTTTCCTAAATTGACGATTGATACTTTCAAAACTATAAACAAAAGGAACAACCCATTCTGCATTGACAGTAGAATAAGGCAATACATCTGTTTTGTATTTGAGGCTCATCCGAATAAAAGAAGTAGCGAAACGTTGTAACTGATATTTTCGATTGAATCCTTTTCCTATACCAGGTACCCCTTCTGGGTAGATGAGTAAATGACCATCGGGGTAGTGCATCATGGTCTCAAAATTAAGAAAAGTAGCATCGACTCCTCCTGCTGCTTTCCAAGTTCCTTTCATAAAATAAGGATGCATAGCAGGGGCACCAGAAAGGCGAGGGGCTACCATTGCTCGAAATGTCTTATGAGGATTGTAGTCATATCGTCGAAACATGGCGGCTCCAAATACCATCCCATCCCAGGGAAATGCCATTCCAGAATGATTACTAGCAAGAATAATTGGATGCTCTGGATTATTTCGTTCGGGCATTTCATCAAAACCAATAAAAACAGGACGAAAATAACTATCTTCCATTATCTTGAAAATAGCATTATTCATATTGATAACATAATTTTTATCAAAATGCTCATAGATAAACTTATTGGCTTCTATATCAGCTGAGGTATAAGCTTCCTTTTTTTGAACAACTTTAGTTTTATGTTTTGATTGGTCAGGCATAATCTTTTATTTTGAACAAAAATATACGAAAACGAACGCAGAGGAACTGATTTCGCTTGATAAAAATACTTTTATTGAAAAAAAACAAAAAAAGCTTGTGTATTTAAAAATAGTATTCTATATTTGCAAAGCATTTGAGAAAAGGCTACCAATTTAAATGACTGCCCGGGTGGTGGAACTGGTAGACACGCAGGACTTAAAATCCTGTGACCATTGCGGTCGTGCGGGTTCGATTCCCGCTCCGGGCACTTTCTCGATACAAATGCAAAAGGATTGAAAATGAAACTCATTTTTAATCCTTTTTTTGTACACGATATCAAAATAGGATATGAAATATTTATTGTTAGTTCTGATAGGAATCTTGTTGGTTTGTTGTAATATGGTAGAAGTAGACAAAACAACCTATTATCGAGATACTAAGACAGGTGTGGTATTAAGTGAATTGGATTATCAAGGTATAAAGACACAAAAGGAAGAGGAAGCTAAAGCTGCTTTCTTAGTAGTAGAGGAAGTGATGGGAGATAGTATTATTGTCAAAGACTCGATTATCAAAGATTATACTTTTGCATATAAATTAGATAAAGAGAAATTAGCCACTAAACAAGAAACTTCTAAAGTGAATTTGGTTGGACAGAATTTTAAACCATTTAATCTTACGACAATCAATAACGAAGCTATTCGTACTGCTATGTCCAATGGCAAACCAACCTTGATCAATATTTGGTTTATTGCCTGTAAACCATGTGTAAAGGAAATCCCGGATCTCAACAATATCGTTAGTAAGTATACTGATAAAATGAATTTTATATCACTGACTTTTGATGCCAAAGAGAAAGTAGATGCTTTTATGACAAAAACATCATTTAACTTTACTCCTGTTACAGATGCTCGCAAGTTGATCGACCGTTTAGGTGTTGTTGCTTATCCTCAGAGTCTATTGATTGATAAAGATGGGGTTATTACTCATGTGAAAGGGAATCAACCACAAGAATTACTTGAGATTATAGATGAATTGTATTCGTAATGGCATGTAGTCTAGGATAAAAAATAAGACCTTTAAAATTATTGATTTTAAAGGTCTTATTTTTTATATACTCTGCTGATGCTAATCTACTACCCTCCAAACAAATTCATAATTACATCTTGAAATAAATACATGCCTAACGTAAGCCCTACTACAGGTATGAAAAGAGCGATTACATTGGCTATGATATAACTTCGGGTATTAATTTTGGTGAGAGCAAGGGTATATCCTATGAATGGCGAAAGTTGAACTAATATCCGAAGAATAATCATGGTTCTGATAGGATAAAATTCTGCTTTTTTGAGTACATTTTTGATCTTGGGATTTTTGATTTCAGAGAGTGCCTGTCCACCTACAGACCGACCAATATAAAAGGTGACAATAGCTCCTATTAATGCTCCAAAATAAGAAAGAGTAGCTCCTGTCCAGTAATCAAAGAGTAGAACACCTAGTAATAAAAATGCAGTCCCTGGTACATTCATTACAGCTGCTACTACAAACATCGCCACAAAAATGAAATAGCCCCAAATTCCAGTAGATTCTACTAGGTTTTTCATATTCTCGACACTTAACCATGCTCCTAAAGGAGTGAACTTTACTATTAAGATCGTACTAATCATGAATGCCAATAAGAGCAAGAGGCGTTTGCCAGTACTTTTAGGTGCTTTAGGAGTAGGTGGTGTAAGGTCAGATGTTTGCATAGTTGGAAATTAAAACCAAGTAGAAATTAGTTGTTGAAAATAAGCACTTCTGAAAGCAATAGTAGTAATGATGATCACAAAAAAAGGAAAGACCATTGCAAATGCATTTCCAATAATAAAATCTTTTGTTTTGATATTGGTGAGTGCTAATGTATAATTAATGACAGGGGAGAGGAGCATAAATACCCTTAGCCAGCAAATAGTGGCAATGGGGTTTGTTTCTATTTTGTCAAGCACTTTTCGGATGCGTTTATTTTCTATCTCAGAGAGAGCCTTTCCTCCAACCGTTCGAGCAAATAAAAAATTGATTAGAGCTGCAACTAAAGCACAGATATAGGAGAGTAATATACCATAAATATACCCCCAGGTCAAGATGGCAAAAACCAAGAAAACAGCCCCAGGAACATTCATTAGGGTGCCTAATAGGAACACGCCAAAAAATATAACCCAACCAAACCAACCCGCTTCTTTGATTAGGATTTGTAATTGAGCAGGGGCAAAGTAATCACCAATAAAAGTATACTTCGCCAAAAGTATTAGCACAAGCATAATACTAATCAACAAACTTAAACGTAGTAATAGAGATTTATTTTTCTGGGTCAATGGATGGAAAGATATAAGTAATTAATATTGAACAAATATACAACATTCGTTCTCAATACTACAGCATCTAATACTATAAAATAGTAATGGATTTATTTTTATTGAAAGTAAGCCTAGTGACGACTAAGTTTGGTTGTAAATTTGTTGTATCTTTGTCCAGAATTGAAACTAAAGTGTATTTTAATGGACTTCAATGAACATTGTCTGGGTAATGTTTGTAGGAGTCAATTCCTATTCAATTGCTTGCAATGAGCATAAAATATCAAACAGCTATGTCAAAAATTATCACATTAGACGAGTTCATTATCCAACGCCAAAAAGATTTTCCTTATGCTACTGGTGAATTATCAGGATTGTTAAGGGATATTGGATTGGCCTCCAAAATTATTAGTAGAGAAGTCAACAAGGCTGGATTAGCAGATATTAGCGGAGCTGCAGGCAATGAGAATGCTTCTGGTGAAGAAGTGCAGAAACTAGATGTATTAGCAGATAATTTATTGATTAGCTGCTTACAGAACAGTGGAGAATGTTGTGGGATTGCCTCCGAAGAGAATAGTACTTTTGTTCCCATAGAAAAAAGTCCAGATGCTAAGTATGTGGTTTTGTTTGATCCTTTAGATGGGTCTTCTAATATAGATGCAAACATTTCAATCGGAACTATTTTTGCGATTTATCGACGGGTGTCAGATGATGGAGATTGTATGTTGCAAGATTTTTTGCAGGATGGAGTAGAACAGATAGCCGCAGGATATGTGGTTTATGGTTCTTCCACTATGTTGGTCTATACGGCTGGTAATGGAGTCAATGGATTTACATTAGACCCTTCGATAGGAGAGTTTTGTTTGTCGCATCCAGATATGCAAATACCAAAACAAGGAAATATCTACTCGGTTAATCAATCTGCTTACAAGAAATTTAATAAAAGTACCCAACAGTTTATTGATGAATGCAATGATAATGGGTGCACTTTTAGGTATGTTGGATCAATGGTAGCAGATGTGCACCGTACACTAATCAAAGGAGGCGTATTTATGTATCCTGCTACTACTTCTGCTCCTAATGGCAAGTTGAGATTATTGTACGAATGTAATCCGTTGGCGATGATTGTAGAACAAGCAGGAGGTAAAGCTACTAACGGGTCACAACGTATTCTAGAATTGGAAGCAACTGAATTGCACCAGAGAACGCCTATCTATATGGGATCTTCTTATATGATTGAACGTCTAGAAACAGTAGTGCAAGCACATACTGTACAGCCTTCTAAGGCAATGGCTTGAAAAAATGAACAGGATTGAGTTGTTCTTAATGTCTAATAAAAAGTAAAAATGAGCTCTTTCATCGCAATATGAAATAGCTCATTTTTTTGGTACTATATGGGCTAAAATAGTACCATCGTGCTATAGTGAAAAATAACGCTCATAATCTTGATAATTAACTTAATAATGGTTTGTAATTTTCATAATAACTTTTGTACCTTGTAGTTTCATAACAAATCAGGCAAAAACCTGTTGTATGTGAGGTGTTTCTTTCATTTTATAGAGACAAATACTCAATTCTCAAAACACAAAAAATGGATTTTATCACTCGGTAAAGTCCACATATTATTGACATAATAACAAAAATGGACTATTCATTTATTTCGAATGCACACCCTTCTTATATTGAGGGATTATACCAACAATTTCAACAAGATCCTGACAGTGTTGCTGCGGGATGGAAAGAATTTTTTTTAGGATTTGAATATGCAGCTAACAGTGATGCTGCTAGTGATAGCGATTCTGGCACTTTAGCTAAATCTTCACCAGTAGCCAGTTTTACGCCTAAAGAGTTTGGGGTATTGCAGCTAATAGCAGCTTATCGACAGAGAGGTCATTTGACATCTACTACCAATCCTATTCGCAAGCGTAAGAATCGTTTCCCAAGTTTAGATCTTCCTTATTTTGGTTTGTCAGATGGAGATCTCAAAACCACTTTTGCTGCTGGTGCGGAGATTGGACTTCCGAATGCTACTTTAGAAGCTATCATTGATCAGTTGCAGTTTGTCTATAGTAACAATATTGGTTTTGAATATGCTCATATTGAAAATCAAGACAAAAGAAAATGGTTGCAAGGCAAAATAGAGAAAATCAATAAGAAAGAAACCTATGGACATACGATGGAGAAAAAACGTCGTATTCTCCAAAAGCTAAATGGAGCAACAGGTTTTGAAAATTTCTTAGCAAAGAAATATGTTGCCCAAAAACGTTTTGGACTGGAAGGAGGAGAATCTACTATTCCTGCGTTAGATGGTATCATCAATACAGCGGCAGGACTAGAGGTAGAGGAAGTTGTCATTGGGATGGCTCACCGTGGTCGCCTCAATGTATTGGCAAATATTATGGGTAAAACCTATGAGTACATTTTCAAAGAATTTGAAGGCGATATTCCAGAAGATAGCGTTTTTGGAGATGGCGATGTAAAATATCATCTAGGTTATTCTTCGGAAGTAACTACACCTAATGGAGAAAAAGTACACTTGAAGCTAGCACCTAATCCATCGCATTTGGAAGCCGTTAATCCTGTTTTGGAAGGATTTGCTAGAGCCAAAGCAGATATATTATATAAGAGTGATTTTGATAAAATTTTGCCAATCGTGATTCATGGAGATGCTGCGGTAGCAGGTCAAGGTGTGGTCTATGAATTGGCACAAATGAGTCAACTAGAAGGGTACTACACTGGTGGAACAATCCACTATGTTATCAATAACCAAATTGGTTTTACAACTGATTTTGATGATGCTCGCTCTTCTACTTATTGTACGGCGGCAGCCAATATGATTCAGGCACCTGTGTTTCATGTCAATGGAGATGATCCAGAAGCAGTTTTGTTTGTGGCAGAATTGGCAGCGGAGTACCGTCAGTTGTTCAATACAGATGTATTTATTGATATGGTGTGCTATCGTAAGCATGGGCACAATGAAGGGGATGATCCTAAGTTTACCCAACCACATCTATACAAGTTGATCAAAAAACATGCAGATCCACGTACGATTTATTCTCAAAAACTGATTGAGAATGGAGAGATAGATGCGGCGTTGGCGAAGCAAATGAATAAAGAGTTCGATACATTACTGCAAGGTAAATTTGCAAAAGTACAAGAGGAAGAACTCGAATATAGTTTCCAGGCACCTGAGTTGGCTTGGCAAAATCTAAAATGGTACACGCCGGAGGAGGATTTCATAAAATCCCCTGACACATCTGTTAAACGAGAATTGATTGAGCAAATTCTGAACAAATTGCAAACTTTGCCAGCAGATTTCAAGCCATTACCTAAGCTCAAGCGTTTATTTAAGCGTACACAAGAGTTGATTGATAGAGGTTTGGCAGATTGGTCAATGGGAGAACACCTAGCTTATGCTACTCTATTGCTAGAAGGGGCTAATGTTCGTATGAGTGGACAGGATGTTAAGCGAGGGACTTTCTCGCACCGAAATGCTGTTTTGTATGATGTAGAATCTAATAAACAATATAACCGATTCAATGACTTAACAGAGGATCAAAAAGGACAATTTAGAATTTATAATTCTCTATTGTCAGAGTTTGCTGTCTTAGGTTTTGAATTTGGATACTCTACCGCGACACCAGATGATTTGGTGATTTGGGAAGCTCAATTTGGCGATTTTGCTAATGGTGCTCAAACCATGTTTGATCAATTTATTTCTTCTTCTGAAAGTAAGTGGCAACGCAACTCTGGATTAGTAATGTTATTGCCACATGGATATGAGGGGCAAGGACCAGAACACTCTTCTGCACGTTTAGAGCGTTATTTACAAGCTTGTGCAGAGTTTAATCTTACAGTTGCCAATGTAACAACACCAGCTAACTTTTTCCACTTGATGCGTCGTCAGTTGGCTCGTCCATTCCGTAAACCACTAGTCGTTATGAGTCCTAAAAAACTCTTGCGTCCGAAAGATATTTCTCGCTCAGATGAAGAGGTACTGCATAGAGAATGTGTGTCTTCTTTTGAGGATTTTACGAAAGGAGGTTTCCAAGAGGTATTTGATGACCCGAAGGTCAAATCAGGTAAGGGAATTAAGCGTGTTTTATGTTGTTCGGGTAAAATCTACTACGAGCTACTAGACAAAAAAGTAGAAGATAATAGGGACGATGTAGCTATTGTTCGTTTAGAGCAATTGTATCCATTCCCTAAAGATCAAGTCAAAGAGTTGATTAAGAAATATAGCGATGCGAAATGGTTCTGGGTACAAGAGGAACCTTCTAATATGGGAGCATGGCAGTATATTTTGGCATTTTATCGTAAGTTTGATTTGGAGTTAGTAGGTAGGAAATCAAGTGCTTCTCCTGCTACAGGATTCAAGAAAGCTCACGAAGCACAGCAGTTGGATTTGATCCGTCGTGCTTTTGGCGAAATTGAAAATGTACCTGTTACAAGTAAGTTCAAAACGCACCAAGCGAAAGAGGAACATCCAAACGAAACTAAAGATGATGACTTGACTGTCCTCAAAGGACTAGGTAAAGTGATGGCTGGTAAATTGCAAGAGGTTGGGATCAATCAGTTTGCACAAATAGCAACACTCAATGAAGAAGAGGCTAGTGAACTGAATAAAAAAGTCAAAGGTTTTCAATCAAGTTGGTCACGTTATGACTGGACAAAACAAGCGAAAGATTTAGTCTCTTCTTAGAAGAAAAACTAATAATTGAAGTATAGATAAGGCACGTTTTCTCTAGAGGAGAGAACGTGCTTTTATTATTAGTAATAAAAAATATTGATACTTTGGAGGATGTATTTACGATTAATTAAATGGGCTATAAATTTAGGATGAAAAAAATAACAATAAATGCAGAGGGAGAAACCTCACCAATCATAGAGAATGGGAGTTTAGTTCTTTTAGTACGGGAAAATGTAAATACTTTAGGTATATTTAGGTATGCAAATTATACGGAAATTCTAAACCTCATAGATGTTGACTTAGTTCAGAATTTAGATAATGGAGTTTATTTAGTAGACTCTATAGCTTTGAAAAGAATCAGTATTCTGAATCCAGAATTATTTTTATGTAGAGGCGAAGGAGAAATTTCTATTTTGTTAGAGAGTGAAATGATACTCTTTGGCAATAGTGCATATGAAAATGGCAAACCTATTTTTTCTTCTATAGAAAAAATAGGTTTTTTTTATGAGAGTATATATTGCTTTATAGAAGCTTTTTATCCCCTTGATTTAAAGGAAAAGCGACAATTTATATACAAGTGCCCTTCTTTTTATATCAAATGGTTAAAAAAACTAGAAAAAGGGGACATTTAAGTTTTACCAAGTAGGAAAAAAAGCATCTTCAAAATGTTTGATTTCCATTTGAGGTTGCATGGTAATAGCAATAACGTCAAATCTAAATTCTGTTTCGTGTAATATCTGGTGCATATATTCTACAGCTAGTTCGTACATTAAGTTTTGTTTTTTTTGCGAAACGCTTTCTTCTGGATATCCAAACTGAGCGGTTGTGCGTGTTTTTATTTCTAGGAATACCAATATGTCGTTTTGTTTGGCAATAATATCAAGTTCACCTTTGCCCCAACGCCAATTTTGTTCTAAAATAGAATAGCCTCGTTGCAATAGATGTTTTTTTGCGAATTCCTCGCCTAACTGCCCTAATTCATTGTGTTTAGCCATAGAAGTTTGTATATTGTGAAAGTAAGATTAGAGTCAAAAAGTTGGTGAAGAAATGATCGTGATGCCTCTTACTTAGCATTGATCAAGGAATAGAACTATCCGATTTCTAATTTAATTATAACCCTGCTGCTTTTAGCATACCTGCAGCAAAAAATATAAAAAATATTTTCAATCATGATGGACATTTTTATCAAAGAGTTTCCAAAACAACTCAAAGAGGCAGTAGCCATAGGCGAAAAAGCAAACTTAACAAAACACGATAAACCAATTCACAATATTACCGTATTAGGAATGGGGGGCTCTGGAATTGGAGGTGATTTTGCAGCTTCTTTTATTCGTTCATATAGTACAGCTCCATTAGCTTCTAGCAAGGGATACCGTATCCCTGCTTATGTTGGAGAAAATAGTTTGATTATTGCTTCTTCCTATTCTGGGAATACAGAGGAAACATTAGAAGCATTCGAACAAGCATTAGAACGAGGGAGTAAGATTGTCTGTTTGACTTCAGGGGGAAAATTGCTAGAAAGAGCAAAAGAGCTAGGTTTAGATTACATACAAGTCCCACAAACAGGACAGCCACCTAGAGCTTGTTTAGGCTATTCGTTTGTACAACAACTCGTTATCTTGAAATTTTTTGGTTTCGCACCAGCCAACTGTATCGATCAGGTAAAGAGTGGTATTGCTGCATTGGAAAATGCACAAGAAGTTTTGCACAAAGAGGCCAAAGTAGCCGCTAAAAAGATGCACGGTAAATTTCCAGTGATTTATTCTAGTGATAGAATGGAACCTGTTGGACTTCGTTTCAGACAGCAGCTAAATGAAAACACTAAAATTTTGTGTGTACATCATGTAGTACCAGAAATGAATCATAACGAGTTGGTAGGGTGGAGACCTCAAGAAGGGGAATTTGTAGCTTTATTCTTCCATTCAGCAGATGATTTAGAAAGAAATAAAATCAGAATGGCAACTTGCAAAGAGATTATAGTACAATATGCAGATGTGGTTGATTTTTCTTGTGTGGGAGAGTCTTTAATAGAACAGGCACTTTATGGAGTACACTATGGTGACTGGATTTCTTACGAAATGGCATTGCTAAGAGATATGGATCCTGTAGAAGTGAAAGCAATTGATTATTTGAAAAATAAATTAGCAGAAGCAGCTCTATAAGTTTAGACCTGCTCTAAGATCATGTTTAAAAATTAACTTCAAGCTGCAAATGCTTGATTTAGAATTTAATTGCACCTTTTTTGAGTCCTGATAGCCCCCAAGTTTCATTGGGGACAGGCTGCTATCAAA
>CAYOJF010000119.1:0-13883 GCA_964404215.1 uncultured Aureispira sp.
CAATTCATTTTCGCCCAAATCGTTGATTTTGAAGAACTTAATTCTTAAACATGCTTTAACTTCTTGGGCAATCAACAGTTAATATAGATATATTGTTTAATAACTTTAGCAGGCGTATTCTAATAGTTTGGTGTGTGCTTCAAAAGAAACATACGAAAAATAGCTGTATTGGTAAAGGTAAAGATAAGTCAACATCAAAATTAATTCTTATTACGATGAAGTTTTTTGAAAAGTCCGTTTGGGGCAAAATGAGTAATATTTTTTGTTAATTGAGTCAAAAATTTGATTAATAGCCTTAGCTATTTGGCTAATTTTTAACGATAAGTAACAGAAAAAGATATTTCATTTAGATATGAAGAGACTTTTTAAACAACTTCGATAATTTAAGTTGCATTTGAGTAGGCTCTAATTGCTATTTTTATATCTTTGATAAACAACTTTAGTAGACTGTATTTACACACTCAAAAAAACAAGTATTATTATGTTGAAAGATAATAAAATACCACAGTTGATTCAGGCGGAATGGCATCGTCAGAGTGCAGGAATTGAATTGATAGCTTCTGAAAATATTGTAAGCCGACAGGTGATGGAGGCAATGGGAACCTGTTTGACCAATAAATATGCAGAAGGGTATCCTGGCAAACGCTATTATGGTGGTTGTGAGGTGGTAGACAAGGTAGAGGCTTTGGCAATAGATAGAGCGAAGGAACTCTATAATGCCGCTTATGTTAATGTTCAACCACATTCAGGGGCTCAGGCAAATGCGGCTGTTTATCTAGCATGTGTAAATGCAGGAGATAAAGTTATGGGATTTGATTTGGCTCATGGAGGACATTTAACCCACGGCTCACCAGCCAATTTTTCTGGTAAAATTTATGAGCCAGTTTTTTATGGTGTAGAAAAAGAGACAGGGCGAATCGATATGGATAAAGTCGAGGCGACTGCCTTGAAGGAAAAGCCCAAAATGATTATTTGTGGAGCTTCTGCTTACTCAAGAGAATGGGAGTATGAGCGATTTAGGGAGATAGCGGACAAAATAGGAGCTTTATTGTGGTGCGACATGGCACATCCAGCAGGGTTGATTGCAGCAGGATTGCTCAAAAACCCATTAGAATACTGCCACATTGTAACAACAACAACGCACAAAACACTCCGAGGTCCAAGAGGTGGAATGATATTGACAGGAGAGAATTTTGATAATCCTTGGGGACTAACATTTAAGAGTGGGAAACTGAAAAAAATCAGTGGTATTCTTAATAGTGGTGTTTTTCCAGGAACACAAGGAGGACCTTTAGAACATGTGATTGCTGCTAAAGCAATTGCCTTTCATGAGGCATTACAGCCTGAGTTTATTACTTACCAAAAGCAAGTGGCTAAAAATGCTCAAGCAATGGCAGCGGCATTTGTAGATCATGGATATCAGGTGATATCAGGTGGGACAGACAATCATTTGATGCTCATTGATTTGAGAAGTAAGGGAGTGAATGGTAAAGAGGCAGAAAATACACTAATCAAGGCAGATATTACAGTTAATAAAAATATGGTTCCTTTTGATACAGAATCACCATTTGTAACTTCTGGTATTCGTATCGGAACACCTGCTATCACGACTAGAGGATTCAAGGAAGCTGACTGTGTAAAAACAGTAGGCTGGATTGATCAAATCATTACTAATTTAGATAATGAAGAAGTAATTCAACAAGTACGTCGTGATGTCAATGATTATATGGCAGAATTTCCACTTTTTGCATCAGACGAAGAAGATTTGGTAGTAGCCAATATTATGTAATAGAAATACAGAAAATTGAAGAATGGGGAAGGCTCTGTGAGGGCTTTTCTCCATTTTTTTTTTAATTTGAATATATAAGCCTATTTTTGTAGTCTATGATTAGGAAACACATACCCAATACGATAACACTATCTAACTTGTTTTGTGGCTGCATGGCAGTTATCAGCATTTTTAGTGACCAGTTAGCACTCGTGCCATTGTTTATTGCTATAAGTTTGTTAGCAGACTACAGCGATGGATTAGTAGCACGACTACTTAAAGTTTCTTCCCCAATGGGAAGAGAGCTAGATTCGTTGGCCGATATGGTATCTTTTGGGGTAGTGCCAGGAGCAATGCTTTTCTATATGATTAATCAGGCAGAAGGTATCGAAATGGTTCGATTTTTTGATACGAATACTATGTTGGGATTAGTAGGATTTATTGTAACCGTTTTTTCTTGTGTTCGATTAGCTAAATTCAATTTGGATACTAGGCAGACAGAAGGATTTGTAGGACTCAATACCCCTGCCTGTACTATATTCGTATTAGGTATCCTATTGATGACAATAGATCCTGTCAATCATTACGGATTACAGAAAGTATGGACAAATACGCCTTTTTTGATTACGACTTCGTTTGTCTTAGCGTATCTGTTGATTGCAGAAATCCCGATGTTTAGTTTCAAATTTAAGAGTTTGAAATTGAATGAAAATAAAATTAGATTTTCCTTTATTATTATTACTGTTGCTTGTTTGGCAACTTTCAAATTCGGAGCAGCACTCAGTATTATTATACTAAATTATATACTAATATCGGTCGTATTGTGGCTTGGAGGAAAATTAAAACGAGAGAAAAGAGAATTTTAATTAAAAAATAAAACCAATGAATAAAGTAGTAGCAAGTGCTGTAGAAGCTATTTATGGGGTCGAAGACAATATGACTTTGATGCTAGGGGGCTTTGGGCTCTGTGGTATTCCAGAAAACTGTATTGCCGCATTGGTCAGAGCAGGAGTCAAAGGATTAACGTGTATTTCTAATAATGCAGGAGTAGACGATTTTGGTATCGGACTGATGCTGCAACAGAAGCAAGTAAGAAAAATGATTTCTTCTTATGTAGGAGAGAATGCAGAGTTCGAACGTCAGTTGTTATCTGGTGAATTAGAGGTAGATTTAGTACCACAAGGGACATTAGCGGAGCGTATCAGAGCTGGTGGAGCGGGTATTCCTGCGTTCTATACCGCTACAGGTTATGGCACTGAAGTAGCAGAAGGGAAAGAAATCAAACATTTTGATGGTAGACCTTATATTATGGAAACGGCTTTACATGCTAACTTTGCGATGGTTAAAGCTTGGAAAGGAGATACGCATGGTAATCTGATTTTTAAAGGAACGGCTCGTAATTTCAATCCTATGATGGCTCGTGCTGGTACCATTACGATTGCAGAGGTAGAAGAACTAGTAGCTCCAGGCGAATTGGATCCTAATCACATTCATGTGCCAGGTGTTTACGTACAACGTATTTTTGAAGGAGTAGATTACGAAAAACGTATTGAGCAGCGTACTGTTCGTTCTTAAAAAAGAAAAATTATGGCTTTAGATAAAAACGGCATTGCCAAGCGTATTGCCAAAGAATTGAGAGATGGATATTATGTGAATCTAGGAATTGGGATACCAACACTAGTAGCGAATTATATTCCTGAAGATATTCAGGTGTTTTTGCAGTCAGAGAATGGGCTGTTGGGAATGGGACCTTTTCCAGAAGAGAAAGATGTGGATGCCGATTTGATCAATGCAGGAAAACAAACGGTGACCACATTGGCAGGTGCTTCTTTATTTAGTTCCGCTCAGAGTTTTGAAATGATCCGTGGAGGGCACATTGACTTGACGGTATTAGGTGCGATGGAAGTGGCTCAGAATGGTGATATAGCGAACTGGAAAATACCTGGGAAGATGGTGAAAGGTATGGGAGGTGCGATGGATTTAGTAGCGGCTGCTCGTAACATTATAGTGGCAATGCAGCATACAAACCGTAAAGGCGAATCTAAACTATTAGAAGCTTGTACATTACCACTAACAGGAGTGAATTGTATTAAGAAGGTAGTCACGAACTTGGCATTTTTAGAAATAAAAGATGGAGCATTTCACTTACTAGAAAGAGCACCAGGGGTGTCAGTAGAAGAAATACAAGAAAAAACAGCAGGTAAATTAATTGTACCTGAAGGTGGTGTTCCTGAAATGGAGGTGTAGATAGGGTAACTTATTTATCACCGTCAATAAGAAAAGCTATTAATCTGTAAGAGATTAATAGCTTTTTTGTTTGCTTTTGGTCAAATAACTAAACTTTCACAGATTACATTATGTTGTATCGCATTAAGTCGTATTTTTGTAGCCAAATAATATAAGAACAACAATGGCAAAAGTAATTTTAAGATTTGAGGATACCAGTATTCCTACCAAGGAAGTAGAAGGCATATTAGGAGACTATATTTTGGATTTGGTAGAAGATAATGGAGAACACTTGAACAGTAACTGTGGACGCGTTTGTGCCTGTAGTACGTGTCATGTGTATATAGAAAAAGGAGAAGATCTATTAAGAGAAATTTCAGATAGAGAGGAAGATTTTATAGATAGAGCAATTAGTCCAAGGATAGAGTCTAGGCTAGCCTGTCAATGTGAGATAACAGAAGACGACGAAGATGCGGTTATCGAAGTATTGGTTCCAGACCAGTCACAAATCATTGGACACGAACATTAAATTATACCTAAACGAAAAGAATATTATGAGTTTTGAAATAGATATGCCTTATGGATGGGCAGACCACGAAGATATAGCAATTGGATTGTACGAAAAATTTGGAGATGAATTTACAGAATCAAAGATCTATCGTATCCGATTTACAGATTTATTAGATTGGGTATTGTCTTTGCCTAACTTTACAGGCAAAAGAGAAGAAAGTAATGAGAATCACCTAGAGCAAATTCAGGCCAAATGGGTGTATGAATGGCGTGATAACCAATAATAGACCATGAGCTTTTTAGATAAATTAAAAGACATTTCTACCATCATACTAGATGTGGATGGTGTCCTGACAGATAGTTCTGTTTATATATTGGAAGATGGTGTACTGATGCGAAAAATGAGTACACGAGATGGTTTTGCTTTGAAATATGCTATTCAGAAAGGCTACAGTGTATTTGTCATTACAGGAGGACGTTCAGAAGGAGTCATCAAACGATTGGTAGGTTTAGGGGTCAAAGCTTCTAACATCTATAGCGGAGCACACAATAAGCTGGAAGTACTAGATGAACTAATAGAGACGAACCAAATTGATTTGTCACGTACCGCTTACATGGGAGATGATTTGCCTGATTATGAATGTTTGAGATTAGTGCATTTAGCGACTTGTCCTACCAATGCCGCTCCTGAAATCAGAGATATTGCCCATTATATTTCTCATCTAGAAGGAGGAGCAGGATGTGTAAGAGATCTTATTGAAAAAATATTACGCGTACAAGGACAATGGATAGAAACAGATGTCGTTAATTTGACAAAGGATAAACGAAGATAGAATATTTTAGACATGCTCTAATGTCTATTGTAAAATAAAAGTATTTGCGAAAGCCAACTTTATCACTGAAGTTGGCTTTTGTACCTCAAACAAGAACCTAACTTATGAATACGAGATGGATAGTAAGCTTATTGTGGGTAACTCTGCTCATGACAGCTTGTGCCCAAGATAACCAAGATACCACCCAGTTAACAAAAAAAATACCTGTTGCTAAGATTGAAATGACAGCAGAGCAGTTAGAAGCTCAACATCTTAAATCGGTATTGGCTAAATTTCAAGATTATGTAGAGATTACGATGGATACACTTAATTTGCCTAGCGTAGCCTATGCCATAGTGAAAGATGGTAAGGTCGTACAGCAGTATGTTTCGGGAAGTAGACGTCTAGGGACTAAAGATAGTATTGATGAAAATACTATTTTTAGGACAGCTTCAATCTCTAAGAGTTTTGCTGCTGTTTTAGCATCTGTTTTGGTGGATAGAGGATTATTTGATTGGGAAGATTCAGTGAAGGTACTAGAGCCTAGTTTTAGATTGAAGAGTAGTAGTCATACCAAAAAAATCACTGTTCGACACATCTTAAGCCATACTTCAGGGCTACGTAAGTATGCTTTGTCTCGTACGATTCAGGCAGGAAAATCTCCACGAGAAATATTCAAGACATTGCGAGATGCTACTATAGAGGACAAACCAGGAGAAGTCTATGCCTACCAGAATGCAATCTATAGTGTTATTAGTAATATTGTCAAACGTAAGACAGGACATAGTTATGAAACAATGGTGGATTCGCTTATATTTGAGCCGCTAGGTATGCCCAATGCTTGTATTGGATATAAAGGAATGATGGCAACTGATAATCATGCTTCACCACATATCAAAAAAAATGATAGTACATGGAGGGCAGTAGATGTCCGTACTAAGTGGTACAATGTGCCACCGGCAGCAGGTGTCAATGCTAGTTTGGCAGATATGACTATTTGGTTGAAAGCGATGTTAGGAGAGTATCCAGAAGTGATTTCTAAACAAGCTTTAGCAGATGTCTTCAAACCCAATATTCCAATGAACGAAGATTCGGATTATTATGAAAATTGGGCACCAGGGATTACTCAGGCTTCTTATGGTATGGGTTGGCGTTCTTTTGATTTTAGAGGGCACCAGATTGTTTATCATGGTGGTTGGGTAAGAGGGTATCGTCCCGAAATGGGATTTTGTCCCAAAGAAAATATTGGTTTAGTCCTACTGACCAACTCCAATAAAAATAATTTATCCACTTTTTGTACACCTACTTTTTTTAAATTATATTTTGAAGAGAAGTAACCCCCGTTTACTTTTTGTACAAGACTTCCCCTTGTCTGTCAATATTTGATTTGATATGAAACAGACTTATTTATTTGCTACGCTATCTGCTATCGGATATAGTTTAATAGCCTATGTTATTCCTAGAGAACAATTTGGGCTATTTTTCACAGCTTATGCTGCTTTATTTTTTATTTATATTTATTGGTGGCGTCAGTTGCAACAAGAAAAAATAAACTTTGATACAAAGACTTATTTTTATCTTTCTATTGCTCTTAGAGCAATATTTATATTAGCCATGCCCATGTTGTCAGACGATTTTTGGCGATATATATGGGATGGTAGACTATTGGCAAATGGGTTAAATCCTTATGAATATTTGCCAACTGCTGTCAATGATATTCCCTATTTATCGCCTTTGTTTGATAAAATCAACTCTCCTAAATTTTATACGGTTTATCCTCCTATTATGCAGTTATTGGGGGGGATTGGTGCTTTTGTAGTTGGTAATAATATATGGGGACATGTGATGGTATTCCATCTTTTCGTGCTATTGTTTGAGCTAGGGACGTTTAGGGTATTAATCCGAATTTTTGAAAAATTAAAAATAAAACCTAAGCGGGTTTTCTTGTATGCTTTCAATCCCTTGGTCATTGTAGAGCTAATGGGAAATCTGCATACAGAGTATGTCATGATATTTTTTATGGCATTAGCGGTTTATTGGCTGTTAGACGAACGATATACATGGTCAGCGTTGGCCTTTGCTGCGGCAGTTCTGGCGAAACTCATTCCTTTACTATTATTGCCCTTATTTTTTAATCGACTCCGTTGGACAAAAGGAATACACTATGGAACAATAGTAACAGGAATGACAATATTATGTTATTTTCCTTTTATTGATTTAGAGTTGTTGTACAAAATAAAGAGTGCCGCTACCTTATACTTTGCACATTTTGAATTCAATGCTAGTATCTATTATGCCTTGCGTTATTTTGTTTTTGATGAATATTGGGTTTGGTGGGAGTACCATGATAGTTTTAGAGGAATCTCATGGATAGAAGAAGGGTTGAAACTGGAGTGGTACGTGATTATAAGAAAAGTCTTACCTATTATTGATGTATTACTAATATTGGGAATGTCTTTTATTGGCAAGATTGGCTCATCCAACAAGGTCTTTTTTAGCAGGATACTTTGGATTTATACCATACATTTTTTATTAGCAACGACCATTCACCCATGGTATATTACCCCATTGATTTTGTTTACGGTCTGGACAAATCGTCGATTTGTTATTCTGTGGAGTTGGCTAATAGCAATGACTTATATTAGTTATCATATGGGAGGTTTTGAAGAACAGACATGGGTGATTCTGTTGGAGTATTTATTGGTTTTGTTATTTTTTTGTCAAGAAAAATTCGAAATCATAAAACTTTCAAAAAAAAATGAAACTTAATGGAACGATATGACGTATAAAGCTATTATAGTGTTAAGATTATTTAATAAGGTATTCAATCTATGGTATCAATCAACAAATAATCTTATATTTATAATTGTAAATAATCCTATAAACCTCAAATTGTACTTGATTCAAAGTCAACGCAAGAGAAATTTTGTGAAATACTAAACTAACATTAACAATGAAAAAGACACTTCTATTTGGAGCAGCTGTAATGGCATCTGCTTTGGTATTTAGCTGTAGCAATGATGCAGACACAGGCAATTCATTGACATACAAAACTGCTGATGAATTACGTGGGAGTAAGATCGCACTACAAGATGCTCGCAAACTAGAGCACCCAGGTAAAATTTATGTTCAGAAAGATATGATTCTGATCAATGAAATGGGCAAAGGAATTCACCTAGTGCATAATGCGAATCCTGCTGAGCCTAAAAAAATTGGTTTTGTCAATATTCCAGGTAATATTGATGTAGCCGTGAAAGGAGATATTATTTATGCAGATAGTTATATGGATTTGGTGACGCTTAATAGCAAAACTGGAGAAGTAAAGCGTGTTAAGAATGCTTTCAAAGTATTTGAAAAGCAACGCAGAGAACAACAAAGATTAGCTCTTAATGGAGAATCTTTGGGTATGAAAGGAACACAGTTTATGGCTGTTTCTCAAGGTGGTAGCAATGGTGGTGGAAATCCAGCTGGTGTTGGAGGTTCTATGGCTAGATTCACTATTGTAGACAATAATCTATATGTATTGGATGGCAATAAAATGTTTGTTTATGACATTACTGACCCATCTAACCCTAAAGAGATTAACAGTATCGCAATGGATTTCAATGTAGAGACAGTATTCCCTCATGAAGGACAATTGTTTATTGGTGGAACAGAAGGAATGTATATTTATGACAATACAGATCCAACTAGTCCTCGTTTCTTGAGTAAATTTGAGCATGCTGTAGCTTGTGATCCAGTAGTAGTAGAAGGTAACTATGCTTATGTGACATTACGTAGTGGTGGACCTTGTGATCGTGCTATTAACCAATTGGATGTAGTCAATATCGAAGATCTAGATAATCCTAAGTTAGTGAAAAATTTCCAAATGCATAACCCACATGGTTTGAGTGTACAAGGAAATACATTATACTTGTGTGATGGTAATCAAGGATTGAAAGTATTTGATGTAACAGACAAATCAGCTATTTTGGATAACTTGAAAGATGCAGACAGAGAAATCTTGAGAGCATATGATGTTATTCCTAACCCTGAAAACGGAACAGTATTAGTAGTTGGAAAAGAAGGTATCTTCCAGTATGATGCAATGGATCCTCAAAACTTAGAGCGTATTAGTGAAATTACGATTGAAGCGTAATTTGTAAATACATAAAATGACTTTTTATGATTAAGTCATAAATCAAAAGCCCTTCAAAACAATTGTTTTGGAGGGCTTTTTTAGTAGACCCTAATAGAATAATAACGCAGAGTAAAGATTATAGTTAAGTTGTTTAATAGCTTGAAGGTAGGTGAGGGATAAGTGCTTAATTGTGGATATAACTACCTACTTAACCTCTAATAATCATATATTTAATTATTTGTGTAACTTCAGCTCAATAAACCTTTACATAACTTCTTTATCCAATACGAATGAAACGAATTATACTTCTTTTTATACTATTATCTTTTAATTGTAACCTCGAAGCACAGGAGTCGGAGTATGACCAATTGGCAGAGCAATATAAAACGGCTATGAGCAAGTCGGCTTATAAGGATGCCCACGAAATTATCCTAAAAATGACTCCTCTCATTAAAGAAAAACCCGATACTATACAAGGACAATGGTGGGGACGACTTGGGAATATAGCACGAGAAATCGGTAAAGAAGAGTTGTCTAATGATGCACTAATGAAAGCATTGAAATGCTATGAGGATTACCCTAAGAAAAGAAGAAAGGCACAGGAGTATTTATTGTATACTTACACGATGTTTACTCGATATGATAAAGCTCAAAAACTACAACTAGAAATACTTAAGGAATTAGAAGCAATAGAAGGAAAAGAAAGCTTTGCATATCACAAAGCATTGTTCAATTTGGGCAATGTTTATAGAAGAATGCAGCGTTTTCAGGAAGCAGAAAAAATTTATTTGGAAGTAGATTGGTATTGTCGAAAAAACAAAAATATTATTCCAGCTGAATTTGAAGAGCAGATGTTATATGCCATTGGAGCACATTATTATAACACAGGAGATGGTGATTTGGCAGCACCATATTTTGAGCGACAAGCAGTACTGATTAAAGAATTGTATGGCGAGGAAGATGGTAAGTATGTCAGAGTGTTATTAGGATTGGGAGCAGTAGCTGCTAATCGAAATCAGATAGAAGAAGCAGAGCTGTATTATTTAAAAGGATTAGAGGTTTGTCGAAATGCTTTTGAGGGAAATCATCCCTACGAAGCCTATATCTTATATAATTTGGTAGAAATTTACCAATTAGAAGAGTTTAGAGATGATGAAAAATCAGAACGTATTCATAATAAAATGTTGGAGATTCATAGAGCAACAGTAGGGGAAGAGCACGAAAACTATATTGCTGGATTAATGAGTTTGGGATGTTTTTATTTGAATCAAAAGAAGGAATATAAAAAAGCGAACGAATGTCTATTAGAGTCAGGAGCCAAATGGCGAAAACTACTAGGAGAGGATGATCTCTCATTTGCTAAGAATGTTAAAAACCTTGGTACGACTTATTATAAGCTAGGTGAAAAAGACAAAGCGATAGCTTGTTACGAAAAGGGGAAGCGTATTTGGGAAAAAGCGAATAAAACACAGAATCATGAATATTCTTATGTGCTACAATCAATGATTGAATTGGAACTGGAACAAAAAAATTATGATCGAGCGAAGCAGTATTGTTATCAAATAATTGAGTCACAAACAATGGCTGTAAATGATACGATTAATGCGAGTAATCTAAAGACTCTAACAGATCAAGAAATTCATAATTTGGGTGTTTTGGTTCGTCCTTTGGTTTATTTGCACCAAATAAATAATATAAAATATGAAGAGACAAAAAATAAGGTCTATTTGAAAGAAGCTTTAGAAGCTATTCAAGTTGGACTAGAGGTTAATAATAACCTTAGAAAAGCTTTTAAGGGAGAGCGAGATAAACTAAGTAATTTATCTGATATAGCTAATCTAGCTAGTTTGGCTATAGGGACAGGAATGGAGTTAGATGCAGAACAATATTTTCCTACTTTATTTGGTTATGCAGAGCTTAATAAATCGATCTTACTACTCGATGCTATAAAAGGTGATCATGCTAGAAATATAGGTGGTTTACCAGATAGTCTGATACAAAAAGAAATTGCATTGCAAAAAAAATTAGCGACTTTAGAAAAAGATGCAACGGGTGATATGACGCCAGAACAAAGGAAAAAACTGATTGATGAAAGGGTAGTGGTTAATAATGCCATTCAATTATTTCAGACGGTTATAGAAACAGAATATCCCGATTATTATCAACTAAAATATCAAAATACTACAGTAAAATTTGAAGAAATACAAGATCAATTAGAACCATCAGATTGTTTGATAGAGTATTTTGTAGCGGATAGTATAGTTTATGTTTTTGCAATCAGCAAAGAAGAAGAGCAACTCATCAAAATAGAAATAAAACCAAAAGAGTTGGGTGAAAAGATAAAAACCTTGCGTCAAACGCTTTCTAATTACGAACAGATAGTAGCAAACCCTAAGCTGAATTTTAAGGATTATATTGAAACTGCCCATTGGTTTTACAAAACATTGATAGCTCCTATCTTAAAGAATAGAAACCATATTGATCGACTTATCATTGTGGCAGATGGAGAACTAGGACATTTACCGTTTGAAGTTTTTTTAACAACAGCAGTAAAGACACAACAAGTAGAGTATAAAAACTTACCTTATTTGATGCATGATTATGTGATCAGCTATCATTATTCTGCGACTCTTTGGGATAAAGGGAATAAGGAAAAAATGGATAATAATAATCAAATGACAGCTTATGCTGCTAGTTATGGTTTAGAAGTAGATAGTACGCTCATTAATTACAGAACGGTGAGTGATATGGAATTAAGAAATGGTTTACGACCTATTCCTGCTGTAAAAGAAGAAGTAGAAACATTGAAAAATCTATTGAATGGAGCTTTTTATACAGGATTAGCTGCGAACGAAGGTGATTTTAAAAAAGAGGCGAATCAATACAGTGTGATTCATTTAGCCATGCATGGTATTCTGAACAAAGAAAGACCCTTGTTGTCAAGTTTAGCTTTTACGGAAAATAGTGATACGATAAATAATAATTTTTTAGAGGCCCATGAGATTGCTGATTTAGACTTGAATGCGGATTTAGTAGTATTGAGTGCCTGTGAGACTGGCTATGGTAAATTTGCACAAGGAGAGGGCGTTTTATCATTAGCACGTTCTTTTATGTATGCAGGGACTCCATCTTTAGTCGTTAGTTTGTGGCAGGTCAATGATAAATCTACTGCTATTATCATGGCAGACTTTTATCAAAATCTAAGCAGTGGCATGCCTAAAGATAAAGCACTGAAAGAGGCAAAGTCATTGTATATTGCTAGAGCCGATAGGATTGCAGCACACCCTGCTTTCTGGTCGGCATTTATACAATTAGGTAATAGACAGCCAATTACGTTGGAAACTAAAAGAAACATGGACTTATGGTTGGGTATGATAGGAGGGGCAAGCTTATTATTATTAGGTGGAGCTTTCTGGCGGAGACGAAAAAAATAATCTATTTTTTGTAGAAATAGTTGCACAGAAAAAAAAAGCCTCGTATATTCGCAACTGAGTTGGAGATGCAGGGCAAGCTCCTACTGAATTCCCCCAGGTGTTAACGCAAGCAAGGGTAGGTAGTCGTAGCAGCTCGTGTGTCTCTGCTCATTTTTAAAACAGGCGAATTAGGAAAAAAACTTTCTTAATTCGCCTGTTTCATTTTTGGCATTGCCTTTGATTATATAGAAAATATACACACAAACTAGTATGAATAATCACGATAGAGGGAATATCTTTATAATGATTATTTGATCAAAAAAAATCATTACAATGAATAAATATATTAATCTTTGTTTCCTATTATTGTTTGCCTTTTCTGTTTCTGCTCAAAAGAACACTTTCGTGGAAAAATCTGATCCTGAGGCAAAAAAAATACTAGAAAAATTAGCAGATAGTTACGATACTCAAGGTGGAATTTACCTAAAGTATAAATTAACATTAGAGTTTGGGAAGGATAAAGAAATCCAGAGTGGCGATATTTATCAGAAAGGAGAGAAGTATCGTGTCAATAACAACGGTAACCAAATCATAAGTGATGGTAAATCAGTTTGGGTTTACAATAAAAAACAAAATGAAGTGCAGATCAATGATTATGATCCTGATTCAGAAGATATTCTTTCTCCTGCACAAATTTTGAGTATCCATGATAATGACGAATATTTTTATGCAATTACAGGTGAAAATAGTCAGGGATATAAAATTGAATTTAAGCCACTAGATAAAGATTCTGAAATCATGAAAATCAGAATCGAAGTAGAGAAGTCAAAAACTAAGTTGAAATCAGCTAAAATTTTTAGTGATGACGGTAGTCGCTATACTTTTGAAATTGAAAAATTAGAAAATAAAAAAGCAAGTGATAGTAAGTTTAGTTTTGATGGGAAGCAATATCCTGGAGTAACTACAATTGACTTGAGAGAGTAAGTAAGTAAGTAAGTAAGTAAGTAAGTAAGTAAGTAAGTAAGTAAGTAAGT
>CAYOJF010000120.1:0-13868 GCA_964404215.1 uncultured Aureispira sp.
GTTTGATAGCCTTAGCTATCATGACTCAAAAAAGGTGCAATTAAATTCTAAATCAGGCATTTGCAGCTTGAAGTTGATTTTTAAACATGCTCTTAGAGTATGTTTAATTTAGAACTATACTCTTAGGAGAATTTGGTAAAAGATAATTTCTCTATATGGGGAATACTCCAAACCAATTCATAAAAAACTTAAAGCACTAGCAAGTATAATATTACGATATGTTGAAGAACGATTTATTTTTGAGAGTTGCCAATGGCGAAAAAACAGAAAGGCCTCCTGTATGGTTAATGCGTCAAGCAGGTAGAATTTTACCACAGTATAGAGCTTTGAGAGCCAGTTTATCTGGGTTCAAGGAATTGGTAGAGACACCAGAATTAGCCTGTGAAGTAACGATTCAACCAGTAGATGAACTAGGCGTAGATGCTGCGATCATTTTTTCGGATATATTGGTTATTCCAGAGGCAATGGGATTGCCCTATGAAATGATACCTGGCAAAGGACCTTTCTTTCCAGAAACGATACAGTCAGCGAAAGATATAGAGCAACTGATAGAAGGACAAAAGGCAGCAGATACATTGCAGTATGTTTATGAAGCACTCAAGTTGACTAAAAAAGAACTCAATAATAGAGTTCCTTTGATTGGTTTTGCTGGAGCTCCGTTTACTATATTGTGTTATATGCTCGAAGGGCAGGGGAGTAAGACTTTTTCCAAAGCAAAAAAACTACTCTACCAAGAGCCTGAATTGGCACACCAACTACTCGAAAAAATAACGAATACAACTATTGCCTACTTACAAACACAAGTAGCAGCAGGGGCGGATTTGATTCAAGTGTTTGATTCTTGGGCAGGTGTATTGTCGCCTAATAGTTTTGCTACTTTTGCTTTACCTTATTTGCAAAAAATAGCGGCAGCTATTCCGCAGGTTCCAGTAACCCTTTTTGCTAAAGGGGCATGGCATTCTCTACCACAGATAGCAGCAGCTAATGCGAATGTAGTTGGGTTAGGTTGGTTGCAAACTCCAAGTGAAGTGAGAGCATTGTTGGGCGATAAACAAGTTCTACAAGGAAATTTGGATCCTTGTGCTCTATATGCAGATGCAACTACCATTCGTCAAATGACTCAAAAAATGTTAGCAGAGTATGGACCACACCACATTGCTAATTTAGGACATGGTGTTTATCCAGATACCCCACTGGATAATGTGAAAGTATTTGTAGATACGGTCAAGAGCTTTAGTTATGTTCCAGTAGAGCAAGTGTAATAGATGAGCTGGTTCGATAAAATAGCTTTTTGGCGAAAAACAACAACGTCCAATATTGATCAAGTGATCCCAGAAGTTTCTACCAAAAAAGAAACAACAGAAGAGGAAGTATTGGAGGTAGAAGCAGTGGAGTTGTCAGAGGAAGAGCAACAGGCACTTCAAATTAGGAATTTTATCAAGAGTGATGATATTAGTAATCATCAATTGGCAGCTATGTTTTTACAGAGTTTGTCTATAGAGTGGGATGAAGAACTGTATACCATTATTGGTAAGTCTGCTGAGAAAATGACTTTTTGGGCAGAACAGGAACTCAATGGTTTTTTGAATTATTATCAAGAACTTTCGATTGGAGCTAGATTTTTTAGTCAATACAGCGAAATCGCAGAGTTTGCGGCAATATTACCTTTATTCAAAAATCTCATAGAGTTGAGGTGGGAAGCGGGACCTTATTGGAATCAACATCCTATATTGGTGGCAGCGAGTCAATTGCCTCGCCTCAAAAAACTATATGTAGAAGGATGTAAAATGCACTATTTGCCAGAGGAACTCTGTCAATCAGATGTACTAGAGGAATTGTATCTGAAGAATAATAAACTAAAAGAACTCCCAGAAGGCGTTGGTAAACTTAGACAACTCAAACGACTAGATCTTAGCCACAATCAATTCAAACGATGCCCTCGCAATATTTCTGAACTGAAGAATCTAGAGGTACTCTATATTCATCAGAACCCTTTGTTGGATTTGGAGCCACGTTTGTTGGGTCGGCTGTATCGTTTAGTTGATTTGCAATTGCCAGAAGATTTGGCTAAATTTTATTATGACACACTAAAAGACTGGCTCCCAGACGTTGATTTTAAAAAGCCCTATTGGGAATTTGACTAAACAAAAGAAAAAATGAGAAGTATATTATTGACACTCATTGGTTTGAGTATAATAATGAGTGCCTGTCAGAATACAACAACGGCGACTACGAAAAAACACCCTAAAGCAGGAGAGGGGGATAAGGAGTATAATGCTTATTTAGAACAAAAGAACCAATCATTTGTAGGAAAACCTATTGCGAGTATCGCACTGAAAACAACAGAAGGTAAATCTTATAACACGGCTACGATCAAAGATAAGATTGTGTTATTGAATTTTTGGTTTAAAGAATGCAAACCTTGTATTACAGAAATACCAAGTCTAAATCAATTGCAGCAAGATTTTGAATCGAAGGGAGTTATGGTACTGGGGGTATCATTAGACAGCGAAGAAAAAGTGAAGGCTACAATGAAGGAAAAAAATATGAAATATCAGAATGTAGCTAATGGTAAATGGGTAGCGAAGAAACTAGAAGTAATGACCTATCCAACTACATTTTTGATTGATAAAAAAGGAATTATTAGACATGTATTTACTGGTGCTAGTAGTTTTGATGCCACACAAACTTATACAGAAATCAAGCCTTACCTCAATAAAATGATACAAAACTAAGGTAGGAATTGGACTAAAAAGGCTTTTAGTACGTTAGTATTGAAAGTGAAGGGGATTAGACCAATCTCCTGTTCCATAATATTATCCGTTGTAGGCGTTATTATTTCTAATAAAACAATATCTTATAGCTCAGAATTCTACATTTCATATACAAAATAGAAAACTCCCTATTTTGTCGCACATTAACGAAAGAAACAACCATTAGTAAATATATGATACTACTAATGACCGTTCCGCCTAAAAAATAATGAATACCAATGGATAATATCACAATTCTGTGGGCTGATGATGAAATACATTTGCTCAAACCTCAAATTATGTTTTTAGAAAAAAAAGGCTACCAAGTCATCACGGTCTCTAATGGACATGATGCTATTGAGGAGATTGAAGAAAATATGGGCAAAATTGATATCGTATTTCTAGATGAAAGTATGCCTGGGATTACTGGACTAGATACATTGCCTCGAATAAAGGCACTTGCTCCAAGTATACCTGTGGTCATGATTACTAAAAACGAAGAGGAAGGAGTAATGGAACAGGCAATTGGGTCTCAAATTAGTGACTACTTGATTAAGCCTGTCAATCCGGTTCAAATTTTGACGACATTGACCAAATTGATTGATTCTGACCGATTGGTAAGAGAACAGACCGCTACAGATTATCAGCAAGAGTTCCGCAAGATTTTCATGGAAATTAATAGTGGACTAGATGCACACGGGTGGGCTGAGATTTATCAAAAAATTATTTATTGGGAATTGAAACTAGATGAATCAAAGACCGTAAATATGGCTGAAATATTGGCAACACAAAAAGAACAAGCCAATGCAGAATTCTCCAAATTTGTGGAACGGAACTATTTGGATTGGGTAAAAGATGAAGATGAAGCTCCTGTCATGTCGCATGATTTGTTACGCTCTATGGTCTTTCCTGATGTCAATACCGAAAAACCAACGGTGTTTCTATTGTTAGATAATTTGCGATTTGATCAGTGGAAAATGATAGAGCCCATTATATCAGAGTATTATAAAGTAGAAGAAGAAGACTATTTTTACAGTATTCTGCCTACCACTACACAGTATAGTCGAAATGCGATTTTTGCGGGATTAATGCCTGGTGAAATTGGGGAGTATTATCCTGATTGGTGGTTGAACGATAACCAAAAAGGAGGTAAAAACTTACATGAGCATGATTTGCTTAACGAACAAATTCGTAGAGTTTTTCATAAGCCTATCAAGTCGGATTATGTTAAGATAACGAATATAGAAAATGGTAAAAACTTGGTAGATAATATTCATAATTATCTACAGAATGATTTTACGGCGATCGTCTATAACTTTATAGATATGCTATCGCATGCACGTACAGAGATGGATATTCTCAAAGAGCTGGCAGGAGATGAAAAAGCTTATCGCTCTTTAACTCGTTCTTGGTTTATTCATTCTCCTATTTGGGAAGCATTGAAAATCATTTCGGAACAAGACATTCAGCTATTTATAGCAACAGATCATGGTAGTATTCGTGTCAACGAGCCATCAAAAGTAGTCGGAGATAGAGAAACGACTACTAATTTGCGTTATAAGGTAGGTAAAAACCTACAATACAACCGTAAAGATGTATTAGATATTCGTAATCCTAAGGAGGGTAAACTGCCATCCCCAAATGTAAGTTCGACTTTTATTTTTGCTAAGAATAGTAAGTTCTTTTTATACCCTAATAACTACAACTATTACAACAAATACTATACAGATACTTTCCAGCATGGAGGAATTTCATTGGAAGAATGTATTATTCCTGTAATTAAGTTAAGGAGTAGAGGAGTACAATAGGATCGCTTAGAGTTAGAGTATGTCGTCTGAAATTTAGATATGCTCTTGCTTATATATCGACAAAAAAAACAGTCATTTCCTAAGAGAAAATGACTGTTTTTTTTGTCGGTATAATGAAAAAGGCTATGATAACGAACATTTTTGTTATCGTAGCACTAGGTATATTATTCTTCTTGTTTGATTATTTTACTAGTCGTAATAATAGCTCCTTCTTTTGACAACACCTGTATGAGGTAAGTCCCAACAGGATAGGTATGGATATCAATAGTTACATTATTGATTCCTTTGTTGGCGGTATGTTGCTGTGTTTGTAATACTTGTCCTAAGGCATTAGAAACCACGATTTGTCTAGTTGCTGTATGGTCGCTGCTGAACTGATAAGTAACCTTATTTTTAGTAGGATTAGGATAGAATAGATAATCTCCAGCCTGAGTCGCAATCTCTATGGCAATGGTATTGCTATAGGTAATAGTCCCATCAAAATCAACCTGTGCTAAGCGATAATAATTGACTCCTAGTAAAGGCTGATTATCATCATATTTATAATATTGTGTATTTGGTGTTGTTCCATTTCCTTGAATAGTAGCAATCGTCTCAAACCCATTTGAAATATCATTGGTACGTTGTAGCAAGAAATGACTGTTGTTGGTCTCAGATTCTGTTGCCCAGTTGAGTTGGTTTTTATGATTCAGGTGTTTGCCTGTAAACGAAACCAATTCTACAGGAAGTCTATTGTCAGGTATTAGTATAACTTGACCAGTACCTCCAGAAAAACTAGTCACACCAGCCATTGTAGAATAATTGATACCATTGACACTGCCATTGCTAGCGGCTAGTTCTATTCCTCCAATACCATAGGTAGGAGCGGTATAAGCACTGCCTACATTTTTGAACCATACAAATCCATTTGGATTTGGACTTTTGTAGGTATAACTACAGGCAGGATTAGCTGCGATATGAGCTGCTGCAGCGGTTTCTATAGCAGTTTTTTCTGCTGCTGGGAAATAGTAACGAACCTGATAAGGTGGATTAAGAGTACCGGCGAAATCAAGATTCCAGCTACGTTTCATTTCAAAACGCTCTTCACCTGGTGTCAGTCCATTGGTACAAGAAGCTACTGTAAAGGGACCTTCTGTTGCTTGGAAGATGCTATTGTTATTACTGATACGAGCGATTGGTGTAGAAGAAGCCCCACTCAGATCTCCTTGTATAGACAAGATAATATTGTCGCTGGCGTCAAAAAAGTGATTCCATCCACTATTGTCTGTACAGAATCCAACAGAAGCAGTACTTCCAACAGGAGCATAGGCATAGTTTCGGACTGTTACAGTTTCGCTGTCATCAAATGTCGTATTACAAGTACCTTCTCTACGAGCGTAGTAGGTCGTGGTGGCATTAGGGCTCACATTGATAGAACTGCCACTACCTAGTGATGTTCCTGTTCCGTTTGGACCTGTGTACCATCGGATAGTAGATCCTGTCCCTGCTGTACCTCCAGAGGCCGTCAGTGTAGTAGTGGTATTAGGACACTGTATGCCTGATACTGTCGCAATAGTAGGCGTTGTAGATTCTGTATTGACATTGACGGTAGTTCCTCCACCTAGACCAGTAGTTCGAATACATCCATTATTATCTGTAATAGAGGATAGGGTATAGGTCGTACTAGTAGTTGGGTTGACAGGAATATTAGTTCCAGTATTGATATTGTTAAGAGTATTACTATTGTATATAATATCCCAAGGTCCCGTACCAGCTGTGGCATTGAAAGTAATATTACCACTGGCACTTGGGCAGATGGTTCCGCCTCCTGCTAAATTTCCATTGGGGAGTGGGTTGACAGTAACTGTAATGGTATTGGTATAAGCAGTAAAACCACAACCATCCTGTGCTCTTCTCCTGTAGTAACGGGTTTGGGTTAGGTTAGCTGGTGGGTTATAGCTTGTTCCAGTAGCTCCTCCTATATTAGTCCATGTTGTATTATTATTGCTTTGTTGCCATTGATAATTAATTGTATTGGAGTAAGATTGAGCAATTGCAGTAGAGGCTAGGTTGCCTGGATTTCCACCAGAACAAATCACTTGATTTCCCGTGATACTTCCTGGTATAACATTGGTAGCGTCTATGAAGCGAATTTCATCTACAAAAGCTCTGTCTAAACCAGAATTTATTGAACCATCTTTGTCATAACGCCATTCAATTACATTGCTTCCAAAATCTAGATTTAACGTCACAGTTGTCCAACCAACAGTACCTGATATTCTGTTTCTACGAACACCATTGACATAAACTTCCAAGAAATCGCAACAAGCCTCGGAAGATACACGCCACCTGAAAGTAACTTGACGCTTGCAGCTGACAGTAGTACTGAAAGAAGAGGTTTGATTAGCACTAATAGTACCAGAGGTAGCACAATCATTACCTACTATAGACCAATTTCCTCTAGATCCCCAAAATGGGCGATTTCCTCCTCCATTAAGAGCAGTGGCAGTATACTCAGTAGCATCAGATAAGGGAACTGTAGAATAGCGGTATTCATAGAAAGTCCTGAGATAAAAATCATTATTACCACAGGTTGGGCTAGTAACACCAGTAAATTGATATTCTAGTGGATTGGTAAAGGTATAAGTACAGGTATTTTGAGTACGACAGTCATCATTATTGATAAAGGTACCTGTTGCATAAGCACAACGGCTTCCATTATCATCTTCCCATGCATCAAGACGTGCTCTCAGTTGTGTTGCAGCTATATTCGTTCTACTGCGAGATGCATAGGTGCCATTAACTGTACAATTGGCATTTCTATTACACTGAACACAACCAGAACTTGTTTCTGAACCAAAATTAGTGTTATCACTCAGATAACCATACCAAGTCCATTCTTCATTGCCTGCTTCTCCACAGTCACTCCCATAAAATTGAGTAATGCGGGCATTGTAATCCACATTTTGTCCGACCGAAATAGTAGCGAATAATGCGATTGTAAAAAAAGTAAAAAGTAATTTCATATTAATTGTAGTTTTAGGTTTAGTAGATTGCGATTATTATCAAATATACAAAAATACCAAATTTTAAAACTATTAATTAACATAAAGTTTACTTAAGTAATAGCACAAAAGTAATCGTAGAATAAAATAAGAACTACTTTTTGAATAGATTGAAGATAAAACCAGAGTCTTAGCGGGCTAAGACGAGGATTTTAGATGAAAATATGGACAAAAATAGACTTGTTTTAATGCGAGAACATTTGTTATATTACTTAAGTTTTAAACTTCTAGAAGGGTATTGACAAAGTAACTTTTGTCATCCAAAAAATGCTCTTTGAGCTGAAGTCCTGTGGTTGAAATTAGTTGATTGATTTGATTTAGGGTGTATTTTTTGGCAACTTCAGTGTGGATGGCTTCCCATTGATCAAATTCAATTTCCAAATCTAATTTTTTGATCTGTACAGTTTGTTGTTTTTGACTGACCAAATGACTCATTACTTCTCCTGTTTGAGGATTGTAATAGGGATAGAATCGGAAGTAGTTGGGTTTGAAATTGGCGTCAAACTCTTGATTGATTCGATGCAGTAAATTCAAATTGAAAGCAGCCGTTGTCCCTTTGGTATCTAAGTACGCTTGATAAATTATTTCTGGACGTTTTTTTAGATCAAATCCAATTAAGATAAGATCTCCTTTGTTCAGTGTATTTTTGAGTTTCTGAAGAAACAACAATACATTTTCATCAGTAAGATTGCCAATATTAGCCCCTAAAAACAGAGCAACTTTACGTACTTTTTTATTAGAGGTTTCTTGTAGCTCTTCTAATGCTAGCCAATAATCCTTTTGCATGGCAGTATAGTCCAAACTAGGGAAGGCTGCATCAAGGCTTTCTGATAGGGCAGATAAGATAGAGGGTGATAAATCAATTGGGGTATAACGGAAGTTAATTTCTTTTTTGAGAAAATCTTCTAAGAGAATTTTGGTTTTGGAGCCATCTCCTGCCCCTAAGTCAATTAGGTTAAATGCCTTATTGCCACTACTAAAGTGACTAAGCATGGCTTCTTTTTTTTGCTCTAGAATAGCGGTTTCGCAATGACTCAAATAATACTCTGGTAGTTGCATGATTTGATGGTACAGCCAAGTGCCTCGTTCATTGTAAAAGTAAGTAGAAGGAATAGATTTATTGGTTTTTTGCAAACCATCTTTAATATCTTGAGCAAAACGTTCGTTCATAATAATCGTAAATGTCATTAACTAAAAATAGAAGGAGGTATGTAGGTAGCTCATGATAGTGAGATAGCTATATACTTAATTCACCTATATCTAAAACCCAAAGTTACAGCAAGCAGTTGAGCAATTCTAATGATTTATTAAAATTGTTTGAGCTGCTTTTAGATAGAGCGATGGACTTATATATTCTGTAGTAGGTGCTGTGCCTTATTTTTATTAAATTTGTAAGATGGTTCAAACTTTTCTTTTCTTTTTAACTTCTAGCATATTTTTAGTGGCATGATGTATAATACAATGACTATAAGTTACTTTGATGAAAACAGTCTAACAATACCCCCGAAGAAACACACCTTTATGACCTACTATATCTTTCTATTTACCCTATTATTATGTACGAGCTGCAATATGAAAGCTCAGTATCTACTTTCGAATACAGAACTTGCCCAAACAGCAGCTTATACCAATCTAGAACAGGCCGTGGCAGAAGCAGACTTCTGTTATATTTTAGATTTGAGGTCACAGCGTTTAACAGCATTAGATGATATTCATAAGTTGACCAAACTTCAAATTTTATATTTAGATGGCAATGAATTAGCACACTTACCAGATGGCATTACGAAATGTACCAACTTACAAAAGATAATTGCCAACAAAAATCAACTAGAAGCTCTGCCGAAGAATATAGGAAAACTAGAACACTTAGAAATATTAGAACTCAGATATAATAACCTGACGGAATTACCCAAGGATATTAAACATCTGATTCGGCTACAGCAATTGGATGTAAGAGATAATAAAATAAAACAACTCCCAGATGAAATTTCTAAACTAAAGGACTTGATAGAAATTAAAGTGGCTTATAATTCGATTAAAGCATTACCGAGTCAGATTGGTAGTTGCCAAGAATTGAAGTTACTCGATGTTAGAGGAAACCCTATTGCTACTTTGCCTGCGAGTATACTGGAGTTAACTCAACTACAAGCATTGTATTTGGGATATACAAACTTAGAAGTCAATACTGTATTACGTCAGCTTGAGCAAGTGCCGACTCTAAAACGATTGGAATTCGGTGGAATGGATTTGAATGGACTGACCTATTCTTTAGGAAGTTTGAAAGGATTGGAGACACTTGACTTGTCTGCGGTGATTATGGAAGAATTACCTACTGCTATTACCAAACATACTACCCTAAAAGAATTGATACTCAATCAGACTACTATAGCAACATTCCCTGCTTCTATTGGACAAATGCAAGGATTAGAACGGTTATATTGTAGTCACAGTCAACTGACTCATTTGCCAGAAGAGATTGGGGATCTTGAGTCGTTGGAAATACTAAAAGTAGAACATAATCAATTGACAGTTTTGCCACCGTCTATTGGCAATTTAAAAAAAATGAGAGCATTGCATTTGCAGAGTAATCAGCTCAAGACATTGCCTACTACTATCAGTCAATTAACGAATTTGTCATTAATAGAACTGCCGTCTAATAAAATAGAAACACTCCCATCTAGTATTGCGGAGCTATCTAATCTTAGTGGTCTATATCTATTTAGTAATCCTATTACTGAAAGTCATATTCAAGAGTTACAAACTTGGTTACCTAAAACGGATGTGCAATATTGATGTTTTTTCCTTATCTTTATGAGCTAGCTATTTTTTAAAGTTTAAATAAAGAAACATGGTTAAGACGGCTCATTTTGTTTGGTTTGGTGTGATTGCAATGGCACTTTCCTATTACCTCGTTACGGATTTAGGGCAAGCAGCAGAACTTTCGATACAAAAGAAAAATATCTACAGTTTATTGACTCCTATTGCTATTGGATTGATTGTATTAGAATTGATTTATTGTGCTTTAGCCCGAAAGAGCTTTTTTACATTTCAGGAGTCAGTAGCCAACTTTGGTACAGCTTTAGGCAATCAAACGACCAATCTTTTAGTAGCCGTTGGAGTCGCTATCTCCTATCAATTTTTGTGGGATAATTTTCATCTTTTTCATTTGCCATTAGATACCGAACATTGGTACAATTGGTTTTTATTGCTGATTGGGATTGATTTTATTTTTTATTGGGTGCATCGTTGGGGACATGAAGTCAATATCCTTTGGGCAGCACATTCCCCCCATCACTCTGCCGAAGAAATGAATCTATTGGTAGGTTTACGAGCGAGTGTAACCCAACGTCTAATGTCTTTCTTGTTTTTCTGGCCCTTGACATTATTAGGGTTTGCCCCATTGGATATATACATGATGACAGGTGTCCATTTGTTTTTAGGATATTGGCATCATACAGAAGTAATTCCTAAGTTTTGGAGATGGGTAGAGTATATTTTCAATACGCCTTCTCATCATCGAGTGCACCATGGGGTTAATTTTCAGTATTTAGATAAAAATTATGCAGAACTACTGATTATCTGGGATAGACTATTTGGAACATTTGAAGAAGAGGATGAAAAGGTGGTGTATGGTATGTATGGTGGTCCAGAATCATGGAATCCTATCAAAATTAACTTTCATTACTACATACAGCTTTGGAAAGTAGCAGTAGCTGCTCCCTACTGGAGCGATAAAATCAAAATTTGGTTCAAACCGCTGACATGGCAACCAAGGGGGATGCCTGAATACGTCCCTAACGATGAAATTACCACCGAAAATCAAGTCCGTTTCCAAACTATTATGTTTCCTAAAGCAAAGGTATATATTACCTTGCATATGATTTTGTGTTTGGGGTTGATGGTGTTTATCATTACAGCAGGTCTAGGTTGGACAACTCTCGAAAAATGGATAGGAACGGCTATTTTGTGGCATACTATTGTGAATTTGAGTGGTATTCTAGAATCTAAAGCCTGGTTATATATTTCTGAAATAATGCGACTGGTCTTTTTAGCAGCTATTATATTGTTGTTTAATGATTGGTATTTAAATCCTATTTATATAGGACCTATTGTTGGGATTGCTTTAGTTTCTATGTACTGGACACACCGTTATTTTAGAGGTAGTGGCGATGCAGAACCAAATACCAACTCTATTGAATTGAATATGTTACACACATAAGAGGGTGTTTCAATTTATTTTTTGAAGAAGAAGAGTGGTATGTTTGAATTTCAAGAGACTCATTATGTTATCAGTAGTCCTAAAGTTATCGCTTTACTATTGATAATTAAGGTGTTTAATCATTAGTTTACGTTAATAATAGGTTTAAAATACGCTCTAAATATACTTCCAAATCAAAGCTTAAGAACGAATGACCAAAGAGGATTATAATGCTATTTCAGATACACTACCTTTGCAACCAGGGGTGTACCGCTTTATTCGTGCTGATGATGAAATTCTGTATATTGGCAAAGCCAAACACCTCAAAAAGAGAATAGCTTCTTATTTTGGGAATCGGAAAGATATGCGACGTAAGACCAAATTGATGGTCAAAAATGCTGCTAGGATAGAATATACGATTGTAGACACTGAACAAGATGCTCTTTTGTTGGAGGCAACCTTGATACAGAAACATCAACCTCGATACAATGTAATGCTCAAATCAGGTAAACCTTATCCTTATATTTGTATCAAAAAAGAACGTTTTCCTAGAGTATTTATTACTCGTAATATTACTAGAGATGGTTCGCGTTATTTTGGCCCTTATGTATCTAGGCATCGCATCAATAATATATTGGAATTGATCAAAAATTTATTCCAATTACGGACGTGTAATCTCAATTTGAGTGAAGAAAACATCATTGCTGAAAAATTCAAGCCATGTCTAGAGTATCATATCAAAAACTGTAAAGCTCCTTGTGTGGGTTTTGAATCGGAGGAAGACTATCTAGATAAAGTAAACCAAGTAGCGAACTTGCTAAAAGGACATTTTGGTTCCGTCAAAAATTATCTAAGAGAGCAGATGCAAGAATATGCGGAGAATATGCAGTTTGAACGAGCAGCTGAAATCAAATTGCAATACGATGCTATTCATAATTATCAAGGAAAATCTACCGTCGTTAATCCTAAGATAAGAGATGTAGATGTATTCAGTATCATGCAAGATGAGGACTTATGTTACCTCAATTATCTGAAGGTAGTAGAAGGGGCTATTATCAATACTTTTACCTTAGAATTGGACCAAAATCTAGATGATGCTCCAGAAGATTTATTGATTTTTGGGATTCAGACACTCCGAGAAAAATTCCAAAGTATAGCACCTGAAGTAATTGTCCCAATCGAAATTCCAAGTGTATGGGACGGGGCAGTAATGACTATCCCTAGGATTGGAGATAAGAAGAAATTGCTAGAGCTCTCAGAGAAAAATCTGAAGTACTATGTCTTGCAAAAACAAAAACAAGCAATATCAAGAGCAAACAAAAAAACAACGACGGAAAAGGTACTAGAGATTATGAGAAAAGACTTACAAATGGATGTTTTACCGACCCATTTGGAATGTTTTGATAACTCTAATCTGCAAGGAACCAATCCCGTAGCTTCTATGGTTTGCTTCAAGAATACGAAGCCTTCCAAGCGAGATTATAGGCATTTTCATATCAAGACGGTAGAAGGCCCGGATGATTTTGCCTCTATGAGAGAGATTGTGTATCGTCGATACAAGCGAGTTTTGGCGAGTGGTAAACCACTGCCTCAGTTGATTGTGATTGATGGAGGTAAAGGGCAGCTATCTGCTGCAGTTGAGAGCCTCAAATCATTGAATATATATGGACGTGTGACGATTATAGGGATTGCGAAGCGATTGGAAGAAATTTTCTTTCCCGAAGATAATGTTCCTCTTTTGTTGAGCAAAAAATCACCTACACTCAAAGTTATCCAACAGGCTCGTAACGAAGCACACCGTTTTGCGATTGAGTTTCATCGAAATATTCGATCTAAAAAATTCATTACTACTCAACTCACTAAAATACCAGGGATAGGGAAGAAAACAGCCGAAAAATTACTTTCTACTTTCGGCTCAGTCGAAAAAGTAAAAATAGCCGATCCAGCTCTGCTAGAAGAGCATATTGGCAAGGCCGCGACCAAAAAAGTATTGGATTATTTCAATAACCCTCCTCCCGAAGAAGAGGAAGAAGCTATTTTTTTTCAACCCAACGCAGCTGAGCAA
>CAYOJF010000121.1:0-13811 GCA_964404215.1 uncultured Aureispira sp.
GCCTTTTGTTTAATTCTTATTAAAAGTAAAACAAATCATTTTTAAACAACTTCATCTTCCATTTTTTCAGAAGAAGAGGGAGCATGGTTTTCTTTTTCAAGTGGACTGCGTAAAGCTTTAGACATTGTATTGAAGACAGGTTGTTCGATATATTTTTTCCTGTGCTGTAGGATGTAATAAGCTCCACCCAATAACACTAATGCTACCAATAGGAAGCCTAATACATAAGCAAATTGTTGGAAGTAGGAAGATAGGATCCATCCAATCAAAAGAGCGATGGTAATCGAAATGAAAACCACGCAAACAATTGCTAGTGTCCAAAGAGCAATCAGTCCTGCTAGTGCTGCTAATCCTCTAGATAAATCAATAGAAAGTTGACCTCGATATTCTTCGAATAATTCATCAACATATTTCGTTATTTTGTCTTTCAGTTGGTCCGTCCAAGAAAGTTTATTTTTATTGAACATAAAAGCTTAGAATCAATTTAGAAGTAATATACAAAGTACTAAGATAGGTAACTTCTTTCAAAAGGAAGTATTTCTGCTATTACTACAATAGACATTATTACGAATAGAGTTGTATGGAAGTGAGTGAGCAGATTTTTTTGATTAGAGAAATAAACACACGCTCGAACGTACCCAACGGGTAGATGTTCGGGGAACATCTAGTGGAGAGTGCCACTAGTGGATCAATCATAGCCATAGCTATGAGTTCGAGTATTTATGAATCTAAGCGGAAAAAGATGTTTCTGCTCGCTATACGAAACTATTCGTAATAATGTCTAATAAAAGTACAAAGACTGTTTTTTTATAAAAAATACACCTATATAATTGTAGAATCAAATGCAGCTTTGTAATTTCGACATCAAGAAGTGAAGAGTCTTTGAAAGACTCTAACGATCAGAACACAAAAATATCCATAAAACGAACAATAAACGATTAAAAATTATGGCAGTAAGGGAAATTCGTATGCGAGAAGCTTTGCGTGAAGCAATGTCAGAGGAAATGCGTAGAGATGAAACCGTTTTTTTGATGGGAGAGGAGGTAGCAGAGTATAATGGTGCCTACAAGGTCAGTCAAGGAATGTTGGAAGAGTTTAGTGCCAAACGGATCATAGATACACCTATTGCAGAGTTAGGCTTTGCAGGGATAGGAGTTGGGGCTGCTATGGCTGGTGTTAGACCAATTATAGAGTTTATGACTTGGAATTTTGCTGTATTGGCATTTGATCAAATTGTTAATCATGCCGCCAAAGTAAACTCTATGTCAGCAGGACAGTTTACTTGTCCTATTGTATTTAGAGGAGGTACGGGATCAGCAGGACAATTGGCTCAGCAGCACTCACAGACTTTTGAGAGTTGGATGGCAAATGTACCAGGTTTGAAAGTGATTTCTATTTCTAATCCATACGATGCCAAAGGATTATTGAAATCTGCTATACGGGACGAAGATCCAGTTTGTTTTATGGAGTCGGAAGTGATGTATGGTGATTTGGGTGAAGTGCCAGAGGAAGAGTATTTGATCCCAATTGGTGTGGCAGATGTAAAAAGAGAAGGAACAGACGTAACCATCGTGTCTTATAATAAGATGATGAAAGTAGCTTTAGCAGCAGCAGAGGAATTGGCAAAAGAAGGTATTTCTGCGGAAGTAATTGATTTGCGTACCATTCGCCCACTAGATGAAGGGACTATTATCAAGTCTGTCAAAAAGACCAATCGTTTGGTTGTTATTGATGAATCTTGGCCTTTTGCGGGTGTGTCATCAGAAGTGGCTTACCGTGTACAAAAAAATGCCTTTGATTACTTAGATGCTCCTGTTACTAGATTGAATGGAGCGGATGTGAGCATGTGTTATGCACCAACTTTAGTAGATGCTTACTTACCGAATCCAACAGAGGTGGTAAGAGCTGTAAAAGCGGTGATGTACCGATAGGTTGAATATATAATTCTAATTAGAACAGGCATTATTATGAAATATTGGTAATAATGCCTGTTTAGTATGAGGAGGGAAGTTTTGTCATCTTTTTTTCTGATTTTTGGGTATCGATTTTTTGAACAGAGATATGATAGCGTTCAAGAGGTTATTAAGTGTGATTAGTTGTGGTGAATCTTCATCAAACACTGAAAAAGAGTTACTCCAAAAAACTGGATCTAAATAAAGTAGAAGTAATAACGAAATGACCGTAAGGTTTGTATAGTAAACTATAAATGATTAGGCAGTTATTGAGCAGGGTATAACCTAAAAAATAAAAAAGCTCCCAAGTCCATTTGGACTTGGGAGCTTTTTTGTGGCAGGTATAGAGGTTTAAGAGTCCGCCTCTACGGCACTACAAACAACAACTCCTTTAGCATTTAGAAAAAATAGAGCTCGGTAACTTTCGTCTGCAGTAAGGTAATACACAATAGCCCCTTCTTCTTCTTCGATAGTTTTGTCTGGAGGACCTAGTATTTCTGTTAGGTCACTAGGAGACATACGTTGCATAGCATTATCGAAATCAAAATCAGAACTATTATCTTCTCCTATTGCGACAGGGCAATTGGGTAGGATGGGTTCTATTTTATCAAATAGGCTTTTTCTATCTTGTCCTCTTAGTGTTTTGAATTGAACGCACACCCCTTTGAGTGCTGTCGTTAATTGGTTAGGGTCGAAATTGATTTGAGGTTCTATTTCTGTTAAAGTTGCTGGTTGGCCCATACTTGGGGGGGAATCGATATTGTCAGTAGGTGTATTTTGAGAAGTATCACTACAGGCACTAATGGAAAAAATGATAATCAGACTTAAGCTATAAAAAAATGTATGTTTCATAATGGTTTATATCTTTTGGTATAGTAGTTGGTTTTTAGTTTTTTCTAATTAAAGTTGTTTAAAAATGATTGGAAAGATCTTTCATTTAGACATGCTCTTGAATAAGTTCACTAAAAATAATACAATTATATGGACCTATCTGTTCAATGATAAGAGGATGTTTAGAATTAAGTTTTTTTAAATCAATGATTTTAACCAAAACAGCTATTATATTCCTAATTTGGAAGTGTTATCTTTGAGCAAAACAAATATTGAAGTTGTTTAAAAATAGAATTATGTTGATAATGAGTACAAATTTTTAGCTAATTAAGGCAAAAATTTAGTTCATAGCCTTAGCTATGGGGTCAATTTTTAACGCCAAGTAGCGGAAAATTAGTTTTCATTAGCAATTTGAAGTTATTCTTAAACAACTTCATTAGTAACTTGGGATCGTCACTATACTATGTCCCCCAATTGAGAGTGTTGTCGTTGTCTTTTTCTTCTATCAAGTCACTTGGGGCTAGTCTGTATTATACACCCAAACTAAAGTCTTTGGATTTGTCTTATACTCAACTCCAAAGCGTAAGTACGAGTCTGTCTTATGTGAAAAATTTACAATGGCTTAGTGTAAAAGGTACAACAATTCAGCTTCCCAATGATTGGAGCAATCACGTAACCGTGATACGTTAGAGTACGTTTGGCGATTACTTAATTCTTAAGAGGATGTTTAAAAATTAAGTTTTTCAAAATCAACGATTTGGGCGAAAATGAATTGATTTGGGATTAAATAAGCCTCTTTTTGAGTTTGATAGCCTTAGCTATCACGACTCAAAAAAGGGGACATTAAATTCTAAATCAAATATTTGCAGCTTGAAGTTAATTCTTAAACATGCTCTAAACAGGCTCGTAGGAAGGTGAAATTATTAAAATTATTAGGAAATTATTTTCATGAAAAAGATATATATAACAATTGGGTTACTCTTTGCCACTATAGTGACACAAGGACAGGTTTCGACTAAAGAATTGTTAGCAAGAGCTTATCAACAAGCAAGTTTGAGCCAACAAATTACTAAAAGCTACATTAGCTTAGTTCTTAAGATTGATAAAAAAGACAATCGACAAAAATTGCAGAATGACGCCTTAACTTTTAGTGATGAACTAGAAGAATTGGAAGTGGAATTATTGACGATAGGGATGGACCAGAAATTAATCCCTTTACAAGAAGCTTGGTTGGACTATAGGAAAATCATTTTTGGAGGTGGATATACCCAGAAGAAAGTTACACAGTTAGCAAAGGCTAACCATACTCTTTTGGCAGCGAATCAAGAACTATGCAATCAGCTGAGACGAGTCGCTGAACGAGATGGTATTAAAATGATAACAGAAGAGCACAATGATATTGACATGATAGAAATGGTTGGTAAACAGAATATCTATGCACACACCATTCCTAGTTATTATATGCTTAAGACAGTAGGTCTAAAACATACCCTTTGTATGGAGGCATACCATACTTGTATTATAGAATATGAGGATAATCTTCAAGAAATTATTCCGTTGGTAGATACTTCCGAATATTTAGGAGATGCCATTCGTAATAATTTAGTTTATTGGGCCAGTTTGGAAGGTATCTGTACCAAAATGATTGTCAAATCAGAGAGTATCGAAGAATTTTATCCATTATTGAATGCTAGTAACGGCTTATCACAAACTAACTTGTTGTTGCTAGAAGCGATTGTAGAGATGAGCTATGAATAAATTATTTACTTTTTAGGATAATCTCATGGCGATGTACACTTTTGTCGGCATCTATTTTAAGTATAGATGTTTCATAGCCTAATTGTTTGAATTCTACAGGAATCATTTGATCTAATAGCTTAGCTGGTAAGACAACATGTAATTCAAAATTACCAACAGCATCAGTCTTGGTAATTGCTCCTAAAATATGTACTGTAGCACTTGATAGAGGTTGTTGAGATTCGTTTTTTATTTGTCCTTTGAGTTGTATGGTTCTGAAACTGGTAGGGAAGCGTGCTGTAATAGGAGCTGGTTTATTTTTATTACGAAGTTTAGTTTCTGCTTCTTTTAGTTTCCCGGTCAAGGAAATCGAGTGGTTTCTGTGCCACATACCCCACATAGAAACCATCACTAAGGAGAACATAACCATGGTCGCAGCTGTACCATATTTTTTTAAAGCAGCCCATTTTCGATCCTTAGCTACTTTTTGTTGACTTTCTTCTAGATAATGCTGAATAGCATTGTCATACTCTAATTTTTCCAAGTAGGGTTCTAGATACTGCAAATCATTAGAGGTCAACAATAAATTTTTATCATTGTAGCGATAAGCGACAAAACACTCCTGCAAATAACGCATAGCTTTAGACTGATTTTTATCTTCAGTAGAAGCCTCTTCGTATATTTTTTTTGCTAGAAAGTCGTGTGATAATTCTATTTTCATGAGTCAATTTTCAAGTATATTCTAAACCGTAACACTTTTTTCTATATATTTAATGATTTTAGTAGCAATATCATTACCTGTTGCTCGCTCTATTCCTTCTAAACCAGGGGAAGAGTTGACTTCGAGTACCAATGGTCCTTCTTTGCTCTGGAGCATATCTACCCCTGCTACTCCTAGTCCCATTGCTTTTGCTGCTATTAGAGCTGTTTCTTCTTCTTCTTTAGTCAATTGTATTACTTGAGCACTTCCTCCACGATGAAGATTAGAACGAAATTCACCCTCTTTACCTTGTCTTTTCATGGCTCCAACTACTTCACCGTCTACTACAAATGCTCTAATATCAGCTCCATTAGCTTCTGATATAAACTCTTGGACAATAATCCGAGCTTCCAAACCATTGAATGCTTCCATAACAGAGCCAGCAGCATTCGGAGTATCAGCCAAAATCACGCCTAAACCTTGTGTTCCTTCCAAAAGTTTTAGAATAACTGGAGCTCCACCTACAGAATCAACTACATGTTGCACATTTTTAGAAAAATTAGTAAAAACAGTTTTGGGCAACCCAACTCCTGCTCTAGAAAGCAATTGCAAACTTTTGAGTTTATCTCTAGATGAGGTTAAAGCTTCTGAACTAACAACAGTAAATACATCCATCATTTCAAACTGTCTTACTACAGCAGTGCCATAAAACGTAACAGAGGCACCAATACGAGGAATGATAGCATCTACTGTTGGGAGGTAACTACCATTATAATAGATCTGTGGCTTTTTCTTTTCTATCTTTAGATTACACTTCAAGTGGTCTATCACACGAACCTGGTGGCCTCTTTTTCGACCTGTTTCTAGCAGTCTCCTAGTGGAGTACAAACTAGCACTACGAGACAAGATAGTAATATTCATTATTTAGCTAGATTTAGTTTTGACGAATTGGAGATAACAAGAAGAGGTAAACATCCGTCTAAAAATAACCATCTATACTTGCTTGTAGTATTTCGATTAGCTCTTCATCCATGTATTGGTATTCATCAGGGATATGCAGTATGTTTATTTTGTTTGACAAACCGTCTAAATCACCTGCTAGTGCTATAATTTGCTTTTGGTGTTTGCGTTCCATTACGAATATAGTATCTGCCCATTCCAATAACGATCGGTTAACTTTTATTCTAGCAGAACTAGCAGTTCCTGCTGATTTTATAATATGTTGTCCATTGTTTTTGAAAATAGTTTCAGCAGTACGACTTCGCCATTTATTGCGGCTACAAACAAATAAAAAATTCATAAAAAGGTCCTCTTAGTTCAATTCACGCAAAATCCTCATTTCCTTGAACCGGTGAATACAATAATCTACTACACGACCATCAATATCTTTTGCTTTTTTGAGTCGCTTCTTTATCTCTATCAAATCAACAGCACGTTTAGTTCCATTATCAGTTACTAATTCGAATAAAATATCTAGTGGGATACTCGTTTTGTCAATTTTGTACGAGGTATTAAGCTCTTTATTGAGGATTTTAATTTGTTCGTCCAAGAATAAAGACATCACATCTTCTAGGTTACCTGTTTTGTCAATCAAAGCGGGATCAAACACGATAGAATCGGTCTTGCCACCTTGACGCTCTGCATCTAGTCGGTATAGACGATCCAGATAAACTTGTAGGTTCGCCAAATCGATTTCATGATTTTTATCTCGAAGTTTCTCAATAATCATTTCAGAAACTTCTCTTTCGGCTTCGTCCTTGAGTGTGATATTGAATTCATCTGCGGTACCTTTTATAACATCTTTAAGGTTTTTCTTATTCATTTTTTCGACCCGAAGTCTATTATCGAATAAAGAGGGGATGACATTTTCAAATTCGGAAAGATAAGCAATATACTCTTCTCGCATGGAGATTAATATTTTGCATTGCATATTTTGCTCTAATATTTCGTACAAGAGCTCAAAAAATTCTTGTTGCTCTTCTTTAGATCCCATAATAAAGATTTCTTCAAACTGATCAAAAATTAGGTAGATCGGCTTGAAATAATCAAGATATAAGGAATGGATACGAGAAATTAGGCTAATATTTTTGTTTGTTTCATCGCCTAGTTTTTTGATGGCATGGTCATGCAATTCATGATGAGTCGATTCGATGATATTATCCTTGCGGCGAATGAAAATAGGATGCCAGTCGGTAGATTCAAACTGATTACCTAATCCACAGTTGATTAGACTGGTTTTGCCAGTACCTGAAGCTCCATATAGCAATACCAAGTTGGTTTCGAATATACGATCGTATAGTTCAAGGGTTTCTTGGGTACGCCCAAAAAATATCTCTTTATCTTCCTTGTCGTAAGCGTCCAAAAATTTGAAAGGACTTTTTATTGTGTGAGGCATATCTATTAGCTAATTAGGTCTTTTTCTAAAATTTCGAACTGCTTTTTGAGCACTTCATAATGATTAACAGCATTGCTTGGCGTATTGCTAGTAGCCCTTCTTCTACTATTGCGTCTAGAGGATCGGAGCGAACGCCCAGACCGTCCAGATTGCTCTTGTTCACTTTCTGTAGCTCGGACAATAAACTGATCTGCAGGCCTTTCTTTAGCCATATAACTACTATGGAAAGTAGAGTAATATTTGTAGTCTTGTGTATTTCCTTCTCCTGAACGATGGGCATACATGAACAATTGTTGTTCAGTGGCTCTATCCTCTGTCATTCCTTCTTTAAATGAATTGACATCAATAATAAAAGGAGATAAATTGAGATAGGATTCAGGATTTTGGACATCTAATGTCAAAATAACGGAGGCATTATTAGAAAATATATCAAAAGAGCGACTATTCAATTTTAGAGCGTCATTACTGACGGCAATATTCCCTACACTAACATTAAGACTTCGCATAAAGTGATTAAACTTGGCACCCATATAGCGTGGATTCACTACATGAATATCTCGAATAGTAATCAATTTGTATCGAATCATAAAAGCCGTTTCGATGAGAATACTAGATAAATGATACTCTCCATCAGCTGCTTTTTGTAGCAGGTTGTTTTCAATAGATTCTGTTCGTCCAGTATGGATGGCAGAACGCAAGGCTTCTAGATAATCATAGGCTTTGTACAAATCAGTTCCTTCTACAAAATCTTCTACTATAATCGCAAAATCTTTCACGAAAAGCTCAATATTGTTTTCTTGTAGAATCTGAACGACTTCTATAAAGTGACGAAGATAATCAAACTGTCCGTGCTGCTTTTCGTTGATATGCAGCATATCAACCAAGTAACTTTTGGAAGTTGTAATATTTCCTAACTGTTTCTCATGCCAAAGCTGAGACATGGCAGTATAGAACAAAAACTGTGAGGTATTGATATAAACACTCACCAATTGTTTTATTCTCTCCATAGAAGGGGTATCCATATCACCATCTCGAGCTACTAGTAGTCGTATTTGGGTCGCAATCGGCCAAGGGAAATTTTGTATGATCTGTAAAAGAGCTGCTCTACTATCAATGACACCATCTACTATACAGAGTTGTTCTAGTGCGGGATTAATGTCTAATATGGCTTTGATTACTTCTTGCAATTCTTGATTGACCTTGAAGTTAACTGTTTCGGTATGAGGCTGCTGTACCGTTTCGCGGTAGGTTGGTATTTCCCAGGTTAGTGCTTCATCACCGCCTTCATTGACATAGAGTCCCCAAGGCATTTGTTCTGTATTATCAAAAAACGCTTGTTCTCCACGACGGACAATGGTTGCACTGAATTCGCCTCCGTAAATAGTTTTCATCAGCGAAACAGTACGCTCAAAAGCACTGCCAATAGTATGGAAATTGGATAAAGCACGATAAAAATTCTGAGCAAAAACAACAGCTTTTTCATCGTTGATCGGAACAGCAGTAGCAATAACCGCTTTCACACCATTGTCCATTAGGTATTCTACTTGTCCTTGGGTCGAACAACCATTAAGAAAAACTAATTGTAGATTGGGGAGTGTGCCTAGCAGTTCTGCAATGCCACTTGCATTGCCTTCACCCCCTTCAAAATGTAGACTGCCTCCATCGGCATGACCTGCATAATGAAAGATAGCAACTCTTGATTCGAATCGGAGTAGGGCATCATTCATATCCTTGATGGTCGCACTTTCTTCTCGGAAAACCTTAATGGTTCCCTTGTCATCATGCCCACTTAGGATAGTGTTGATTATTTTGCTTTCTTCTTTTAGTTTGTCCAAGTAAGCGTCTTGCTGATTGGCAAACATGAGAAGTATAGCGGGAATTTCGGTACTCATGTAGCGATTTTTCTACGAGGGAATTAGGATAAAACGTGTCCCTCTGTTAATATAAAGTATATTTACTAAACAACGGTTTAGATAGGATTTTAATTAGAAGCTATGATTTCTTTGGCTTGCTCTACCCATTTATCTCTATAGATAGTTTCGGTCGAAAAACCAATAGCTGCAGTTAACTTATTGATGAAATCAGCATCAAAAGCTTCTATTTGTTCAAAAGTATAAATACCAAAATGATTGAGTTGTTCCTCTACAAACATTCCAATACCATCTATTTTTTTGAGGTTATCTTTTTGTTCTGCACTAGCTGCCGGAATTGTTTTTCCAATAGCGTCTACTACAAGTTGTTCTAGTTCAGAAGTATACATTTTTTGATTAGCAACAGTGACTTCAGATTCTTCTACACCTACTAGCTTTTCTTCTGAAATGGTTTGGTATAACCCTTCCATTTCCATGGTGCTATTAGCTAAGGCAATCATTTGTTCCATTTGTTGATCTTCTTCCGCTTCAATTTTTACGGTAGGTATGACGACTTCATGGTCTACATCGGAAGATGGATTGACTACAATTTCAGCTAATTTCTTTTCTAACAGTTCCTCGTTTTCAATCAAAAGTTCTTTGGCTATGTTATCTTGGTAGAGTGGGTTGTTGGCAAGCATATTTTGAGCGACTGACAATTGTTTTTCGAGTCGTTCATCTTCATCTTCTATTTGATCTATTTCATCCAATGGTTGAGTGATCAATGTTTCTTCTTGGATTTCATTATAAAAACCCTGCAAAGCCATTGCTTCAGTAGCCATATTTTCAGAAAATAGCATCGTTTCTAGCTCTGCTTCAGATATTTCCTCTTCCTCGATCTCTTCTATTTCTCCTGTATTTTCTGTCTGGATAATATCTTCTTGTTGGAGTGCTTCTTTGAGGTAGGTTTTATCTTTAATTAACTCATGTTCTGAATAATCAACAAAGAAACCATCATTGTTCATATTAACCTCTACTTCTGCAAGAGCCTCTATCATTTTATCTTCTAACTCTGCGGCTTCTTTCTCTGCTTGTTTTTGAGCATTGACATGAGGGAGGAGTTGCTCCATAAGGTCATTGTTCTCTGTTTCTAAGTCCTTGATGTGAGCTTGTAGGCGAACTACTTTTTCTTGTAGTTCTTTATCGTCAGAATTACTAATGTTATTGTTGGCTTCTGTTTCGAATGCCAACTGTTTGAGGGCAGCTTTTTGTTTCATTGCCTCATCTAAATCTTTTTTGAGCAAGTCGATGTTTTCGTTTGCCTTGAGTAGCTTTTGAGTCAATTCTTTTTCTCTATCTTCTAGGCGGTGGAGGCTAGAGGTAGCTGTACTTTTTTCGTTGCTTAATACAGCTCTTTCTTTCTCTACTTCTTCAATGATTGTTTTTAGACTCTCTAATTGTTCTTTGTCTTTATCTTGTTTTTCTACTATTTCTTGATAGTTGCCCATCAATTCTTCATAGTTTTCTTTGTAGCTTCTTGCGTTATCTTTATAGAGTATTAACTGCTCTGTTGTTCTGTTGAGTTTTTTAGTCAGATCAGTCGCTTTCTCTGTTTTTTCCTTCAGATTAGCGATGGTTGTTTCTAGGCTTTCGTTCGAACGTTTTAAGTCTGCTTCTAGTACTGTATTTCGTTGAGAAATATCTTTATTCGCTTTCTCTAATAATTGATTTTTTTCTTCTAGAGCTTCTATTTCTTTTTTTGCTTTGCGTACAGCAGGAAAGTGCATTAATAAAACCCAAAGTAATATTCCCAATAGAAAGGAAACTCCTAAAAGAATAAACAACACAATCGTTTGATTGCTATTTGGATTATTAAATAAATTAGCGAATGCTTCTTGCATAAGAGGTATAAATAGTTGAGTGAAATTGGTTTAAATAACAGATCAAATTGATAATAACAGTTGTCAATTGACTTGGTATTGACATACAGAACTAAATATAAGGATTAGTTTTCATCTAGGAAACATCTATGCCACTTAAATTCTAATTTTAGAAAAACTCTTTCAGAGAAGAAGGGATTCTCTTTGTTTTAGGATGGAGAAGTACTTTCGTCATCAGGTACATACTCTAAGATATAGCTAATCAATACAAAGTACAAACAGCCTATTATGTAATTGTTGTAGATGGATATCAATAAAATGAAAAATAAGAGAGAAGAAATCGCTTGAAAGTGCCTTCTATCATTAATCGCAATGAAGATTAGAACCATACTGAAAATTCTATTTTCGTAAAGACTATAGAGCTGGAACACTCCCTGAAAGGGAAATATAGGAATAAGCCATTCCATTAGGTTACTGACTAACAAAAATAGGGCAGGCAGTAAGAGATATTTAAGGTATTTATTACTCTTTTTGCCTACTATTTTCTCTAAAAAAGAAGCCATAGATTAATCGTCTATTAAGTGTTGAGATAAATTGAGTGTATTCGCTTTGGAGGTATATTTGGTACATACAATGTTGGCTACAATGAGTAATAATACCCCCAAGGAGAAATTATATAAAATAGCAATAGAAAACAGAATTAGAGTAGGAACTGTAATGGGAGTGAATGTAGTTTTTCGATCAATCCAGATCATAACAATCAAGATAATACTGGCTAGAGTAGAAATTCCACTCATAGCATAAAACAATAGTTCAACTTGTTGTGGTTGGAGTAAGGATAGGTCTTCTATTAGAAATAGTATAATTCGCCTGATACCAATCAGTAGCAGCTTTGCAGCAATAGTAATGTAGAGATATTTGAGGTATTTTTTTTTCATATTATTTAGACATGCTCTTAAAGATAGGTATTTTTTGTGAGTTGCTAAGGAGTAGTAATAATCTTATTTGTGTTGAAAGAAGAGTTTGTGTTAATTTTGCTCATAATTGGTTGGTTATCAATGTATATGCAAGCATAATCTCTTACAGGAACAAATTTTAGTGTGTCGTTAGCATAAGTGATGATTGAAATAGTAAAGCAACTATTTCTTCTTTCTTTAGAATCTTTTTGAAGGTAAACAATGTCAGGCATTTCAGTTCTACCTGCATAGTCTAAGTCTATTTGAGCTGCATTGGGAAACTTTTTGAAAGGGAATACTAATGTAGTATTGTCTACTTGAATAGTAAATTTAGAGATATTATGTTTTGAATCTGTTACTTTGCAGCTTACAGTAAAATAAGTAACAATAATAAAAATAATAGAGACCTTAATAAAATGGTACATGAGTATTTATTTCAGATGTTCACTTTTTGAATAAAGCTACCTTTTACTGGTGAGTTTCCCTCTGGTGTTAGTATTGTGTCTCCATCCATAATAGCTTTATCTAGAAGTGTTTTTGATTGCTGATGAAATAGCTTGTTAAGTGAAATAAGAGGAGTCTTGTGTAAAAAAAAGTAAGGTATTCTTCTTAAGAAGAATACCTTACTTTTTCGCTTGAGAAACAAGTATTATTTTTTAGTAGCTGTATTTTCAGTCATTCCCGAAACCTGCTCTGAAATCGTATCATCTTTCATGACTTCTTCTTTTGTAAGCGTTTCTTCTTCTGTTTGTTCTTCCTCTTCTTCGATCTTTTTATCGACTATCTCTTGGATAAGATTATCTTTTGCTTCTGTAGTTGGTTGCTTTTTGATGACTTCTTCTTGTGCTTGAAGTTCATCTAAGATGTCTTGTAGAGATTCTTCTTTACCTTGTTTGTCTGTAGGCTCACTAGGAGTATAGTCAAGTAATACTTTCTCAATAAGTGTTGCTACATTAACATCTATTTGTTGTTCTTTTTGTAAATCTTTTATAGCAGCATTTTGCATTTGCAATTTATACCCATCAATAACTTGATTTGTAGCAGCAGCTAGTTCTGTATCTGTTAAGATGATATCTGTTTTATCTGTTTGTTGTTGGATCAGAAGTTGAATATTTTCAAACTGAAGAGGAGAACTGTCAATCATATCGATTTTGTTGAGCAATTCTACTTTTACTTCCTCTTTATCCATTACAGGAGCTTCTTTTACTTCTTCTTTCATCTCCATCTCTTCCTCTTGCTCTTCTTCCTGGTTCTCCATTTCTTGTTCTTCTTCATTGACAACTTCTTCCTGAACAGGTTCTTGCTCTTCTATAACCAGTTGTTCAGGTTCTGCGGAAGAAATCTCTCTCCAGTCCGCTTCTTGAATATTAACGTATTCTTGATTCTCGTTGGCGTATTGTTCTTCTGGATTCATAATCAATTAAATATATTAAGTAAATGAAGTATTTAGGTTAATGGTCGGTAGAAATGAAACTTTTTATAACAAAGTATCTCAATTCTAGCAGCATGA
>CAYOJF010000122.1:0-13793 GCA_964404215.1 uncultured Aureispira sp.
ATATGATTTGTTTACCCCTTTCTCTTTTATTACATCCCCTCTCCTCATCTAGACTTACTTTCAATCCTTAAGTAGTTCGGTATCTATTCTAGGGTATGTATAATCTTTTAAAAATGCTATTTTAAGTTTGCTAGACAGTTGATGACCTACTTACAACCCATTATTGATAAATAGAGATGTAGGCTTCTTTAGGAAAAGGAGCTTGCTTGAGTTGATAGGCTTCCTCCTGATAATAACTTTGTTGTTGATAGGAAGTAATAGACGCTAACCGTTCTGAAGGATTGGGAACGACCTCTACAAATGATTGACCCAATACCAATGCTATTTTATGATAGTCGTCGTAAAATAGATTAGATAGTAGTGGTAGAATCTGTTGAATAAAAGTAGATTGTAAATCTTCAAAATTTCGAATAGACATAAAATAGGTATGTCCAATCGTATTATTCTGATTAAGTAATAGACTTAGTCTTTCATTTAGTCTTTGATGAAGTGCTTGAATATTGATCCCATCAATATTAGTTGATAATAATAAAGAGTCTGGAAGCTTCTGAGTAAATACAAAGCGTCTGCGTAGAGCAATATCCAACTGCTCCGTACTCTTATCAACAGTATTCATTGTTCCTATAATATATAGATTATTAGGAACTCCAAAAAGCTTTTTAGAATAAGGAAGTTTCACCTGAATCTCATTCGCCGCTCCTAATCGTTTATCCTTTTCCAGTAGTGTTATTAATTCACCTAAAATATTAGCGGTATTTCCTCTATTCATTTCGTCAATGACTAATACATAAGGTTGTGAAGGATTTGCAATTGCTTGTTCAACAATGGCTTTGAAAATTCCATCTTCAATATGATATTGTACTTGATTGTTAATCAGTATTGGTTTAATACCCTCTAGGAAATCTTCATAGGACATGGATTGATGAAATGTCGTAAAAACGATTTGTTGCTCTTGTATAGCGGTATCAAAACGGCTTTTTATCTTTTCTTGATCCCATTGCTTTATTTTGCTAGGTGTTGTTTGTGCAATAATTGCAACAGCTTGCCGAATGGCTTCAAATGTTTTTCCTGTTCCAGATGGACCATATAGTATTTGATTCAAAGGAAAAGAAGTAGATGCTAATGGATTAGGAGGATTAGAAGTATATTTTTGGAAAGGTTCCGTAATAGATGGAGCTATTATTTCTGATTGATAGATTTCTTCATCATCATATAGCCAGAGGGGTAAACAATCTGGATGATATAGTAATTGATGAATGAGGTAAGTATAATTTTCGAAATTCGTTACTTGAATATGGAATTGATTAAAATAACTAATCAATTGGAGTGTGAAATCATTAGGGATATAGGGACACTCTAATAGATGATGAGCAATTAACTTTTGGTGAGTACTAGATAAAATAGGAAGGTGTTCTGCTGGGTATCGTAAATATTGCACTGCTTTTTTGATAGCAGTGGTACGAAGTCCCTCAATAGAATTATGTTCTTTTTTATAATAGATGAGCTGCTGTACCCAAAGATGTTGACGAATACCAGTTTGTGCCACCGTTCGATTATCAGAATAAGTATTCCAGTTATTTTTGTTGGTTGCTTTAGATTCAATATGGGCTACTATTTTCCCGATTAATAGAATCAAAGTATAATAAGTTTGGTTCTTGGAGGTTTCTACAAAGATATCAAACCGTTCGCTAGAGGCTTGGTAATCTAATAGACACTGGGCATATTCTGTTTCCCGTAGGGTTATCTGATCAAATTGCAATAATAAATTACGACCTTTCTCAAACCAAAAATCAGGTGTGGATTGAAGTGCTTTTAGCTGAGGGTTTTTATAAAGAATATTTTGTATTGCTTTGGGGAATAAATTCTGATATTTAGGTAAGCGACCTACTTCTTTTAGTATAGATTGTCGGACAGTAGTATCAGAGACAATGTTGGTGATCCAATCATTGTGGGAGGTATTGATTTTTACCTTTTTGGTTGGAGCTATTGTAGCTGACAACTCTAATGCTTTCAACCACTTATTTTTGAGGATAGGGTTTTCAAGTAGTTCTTGGGATAATCTAAAAGAAGCCAAGCCGATGGCTTTTTCTGTTGCAATATTCTTAAAATTAGAGACATACAAAGAAGAATCTAAGTCACACTCTAACTGTAGTAAGGCTAAGGTGTGTTTACGATCTAGTACGCTATGCTGGAATACAATTACTTCGTTAATAGCAATAAACAACGCAGAACTCTTTGGCTCAATAGCAGCCACGAGCGGTAGTTTATGCTTCTGTGAAAAAGTAACTGCTAGTTCTACCCATTCCAAAAAAGGTAGCAGAATTTTTCTATTAGGAAATTGTTTGAAATGATGAATCAGTGCTGTTCTTGTGTTCACGTATGAAAGTTGATAATTGAAGTGATTTAAATATACTTAAAGCAAAATTTTGACGCTTAAAATGCTAGGGAACTTTTCTTTGTTTCATACTTTCCGAGCATGAAATTCAAAAGGAGCTTTATCCTAGAAACTAAGTATTTACTTCGTTATATACTATAAGCTTAAACTACTTCAGGGTATAAATATATTTAGATACTAAAAGTACATTTTTTATTAAAAAAATGAGGGAGACACACCAAAAAAGAATTTCAATACATCTATATAATCAAACAAGCTTACAATAGCACTAATGCGATAATTGATTGCACCACAAAGCAATTATAGGTTGGTCTAACAAGTGTTGTCATTCACCAGACTTCCTTTAGTAGGTTTATATTCAATTCTATTTTTTAGCACTGATACTGAAAGAAAAATCCAACGATTCTTCTTAGGGGCACTGCTATACCCATAACTAACTTTTTAGAACAAAACAGTTGAAATCATGAATACATTTTTTAGTACAACAACGCTAGTATTGACAGGCACACAGGTATTACTTGGCTTTTTAGCCGTAGCTGCGATATTGGGTGTTGGCATTTGGATGTTTAAGAAATATCTTAATCAACAAGCACAAAAAATACAAGGACAACATACAACCGATAGGAATTCCCCGACATTGCGAAAATATGAAGAGGTTGATTTTCATCGTTACGATAGTAATATCAAGATGGTAGGGACATGTAGTGCTTTAGTGATTGTTGTCATTGCATTTGCATGGACACAATTTACACAGCAGTCTATTTTTGGAGAACCTGTAGCAATAGCTTCTGATGTACAGATGGAAGTACCTATTACGACCAGTCCACCCAAATCTGCCCCTGCTCTTCCTCCTCCTCCTAAGCAATCACTAGAAATTGAAATTAGCAAAGAGCCGATCCCTACTCCCAAGCCAAAGGAAGTAATATCAGATCCAGTTGCCCCTCAAAACCCAGCTAATACAGGCCCGTATAATCCAACGCCAAGTCCTAATCCACCCACAATTAAATTCATACCACCTCCACCTCCAGAACCTAAAGATGATAATGAAGTTATTCTGGTACCAGAAAAAATGCCCCTATTTCCTGGTTGTGAACAACTATCAGATGATGATTATGATGCCAAGAAAGCTTGTGCTGATAGGTCTTTAATGACTTTTATTTATGATAACATTAGTTATCCAGAACAAGCGAGAGAAATAGGAATAGAAGGTGTAGCTGTAGTTAGTTTTGTGGTTTATAAGGATGGATCTATCAAAGATTATAAACTACTAAAAGATCCAGGAGCAGGCTTAGGTAGAGAAGCGATTAGAGTAGTTAAGCTGATGAATCAGAAGAAAAAAATATGGACGCCTGGTAAGCAAAGAGGACGTGCAGTGAACGTCAGAATGAATATGCCTGTTCGATTCAAATTAAATAATTAAAATAACTCTCTTGTTGGATAGAAAGTTGGGAGCAATTACAACATGGTGATTGCTCCTTTTTTGTGAAGGACGAGACAAAGGATCGGTGGATTCAATAAAAAAAGCGAAGTTAAGAGCTATTCTTAACTTCGCTTTTTGTAGTATAGATTGTTGTGTTTAGTTCTAGTATTTAATTAGAAAGTAACACCAACTCTTAGCCCAATATTATGTAACATGTTCGTGGGGTTTCTTTTCACTTCACCAGTACTGCCTAGTGCCGTATTAGGTTCTCTTAAGCGAACGTTATCTCCAGTAAAACCATTGGTCACATCAATTAACCCTGTATCATAATAAATACCAGCAAATAAGCGTAGTCCGCCATCTGCATTTGGAGCATATTCTACTCCAGCTCCTAGACCTAAACTAAACTGAATTGGTGTGATGTCAGAATAAACATTAGGTTCTTTCGAAGGCTCATCAGCTGCACTAATCGAATAACCAATGCTATCAGCAACTCCTGTTGCAGAAAAAATTCTAGCATTGGCACTCACAGGAATACCTATTTTTACAATTGGAAGATGGAAAAAGGCACGGAAATAACTTCCTCCTAATTCATTGGTGCGTAATTTTAGACCAATTGGTAATTCTAAATAGTTAACACCGTAATTGATTTTAGTACCCGCCATCATATCGATATCTGTACCAGTAGTGGGGTTGTTACCAGCCCTATTTGTAAACGTATTACGATCTAAATCTGTCAGAGGCATAATGTAACCACCATAGCTATAGAGTAGAGAGCCCCCTTTATTGAGTGCAAAATCAAGTCCAAACGTAAGAGCATAATTTTCAGTACTACTCAAGTAGTATTCTACTTCTACACCCACTCCTAAGCCAACATTAACTCCAGCCCCTGATACTTGTTTGTAATCACTACCCATAAGTGAAATCACTGGAGCAGCATGAACACCGAATTTGAAATTTTGGGCGTGAGCAGTTACAACACTAATAAGTAGAATTGTAAGTAGAGAAATTTTCTTCAACATAAGATTTGTTTTTATTTTTGAATAAGAAAACAGTAGTCTAATTTAATATCTATCTACTTAGATAGATAAGATTAGTTCCCTTTGGAATAATCCCTATAATAACAAAATGTCAAAATACAGAGAATCACAATATAATAGGTAAATTAACAGTTAGTTTTAAAATAAGATATTAATTGTCACTCAAAATCTAAAACAAAATGCAAACACCCAAAATAATTAACTATTTTCTACTAATTCTAGTAATGAGTTATTTGTCATCCTGTGAAGTAGTGACTGTAGAACAGAGTCGTTATGTCCCCGACACCAAGGGAATAAAAGCGGAAGTGGAACTAATGCGATTTGATCAAGATTTTTTTGCTCTGGATACCAATCAACTCGATCAAGGATTGACACAACTAAAAGAACAGTATCCTCAGTTTGCTAATGGTTATCTTTATTCTGTATTGAGAGTACCTGAACCTATGCTCGAAGCTCAAATCGTAAAAGGGTATTTAAGCTATAAGCCTACACAGTATACCTATGATACTATACAGAAGGTGTTTGGGAACATGAGTGATATACAAAAAGATTTGAATGAATTAGCGGTTCATTTTGAATACTACAACTATATGAATCAAGTTCCTTTGACCAAGGGAATAGCTCACTTATGTGAATATAGCTATGATAGAGCGGTAGGAGATGGGTTTGTGCCATTACCATTGGATATGGCATTAGGCAAAGGGTATGCTCCTTACTCTCAAATTAAAATCCCGTTTTATCAGCAGCGAACACTAAACCGTCAGCATTTAGTTCCGAAAGCTGCTTTTGCAATAGCCGAAGACATGGTCAATACTTATGCAAAAATGAAAGCGGGCTTTATGATTGACTTTATGTTAATGGAAGGAAAGAAATTTTATTTGACAGATATATTGATGCCTACTGTGGCAGATAGCGTTAAGTTTAGTTTTTCTGCTTATCAGATGGAGTTTTGCCAAAAAGGAGAGTTAGAACTTTATCAACATTTGACGGATGAGGAAATGCTCTATTCAGACGAACAAAAGAACTTTGCAAAGTATGTCAATGCAGGGCCTTTTAATCCGAGTGCTTCCTTACCTGGTAATAGTGGTACGTGGCTAGGGTATCGTATGGTATTGGCATATGCAGAACACCTTCGTAAATCATTGAAGACTACCAGTCCAAATTTGACTGCCCAGGAAATAGATCAAAAGGTATTACGAACAATTATAGAGGAAAATGACCCCCAGAAGTTTTTGCAGCAATATAAACCAAGGAAGTAGGGAGGTGTTAGAAGAATATATTTGGTATACTATTAGTAGTATTATAGGTATAAATAAGTGATGTGATAAGAGATATGATACTTTTGTCATAAATCTATAATAAACTTGTTAAGTTTACCTTAATAAATCCAATTTTAGTTTCTAATGTTGTATCTTAGTAGTACACATTTGAAATGTATTTTTTAAAATTTATCATTTAATAATTAAAAATAAAAACTACTATGAAGAAGCTATTTATGATGTTTCTAATGTTATCATTTGTTGGGTTGGGTACTATGAATGCACAGTGTCCTCACGCTGCAAAAGCAGCCGCTAACAAAACAGCAGAAACTAAAACTTGTACAAAATCAAAGACAGCTTGTACAAAAACTAAAGCAGCAGCGACTAGTGCAAGTGCAACAGCAGTAGCTGGCAAGTCTTGTGCTGGAGCAACAGCTGGGAAAACTTGTTGCAAAAAGAAAGCAGCAGCGACTAGTGCGAGTGCAACAGCAGTAGCTGGTAAGTCTTGTGCTGGAGCAACAGCTGGAAAGACTTGTTGCAAAAAGAAAGCAGCAGCAACTAGTGCAAGTGCAACAGCAACTAAAACTTGTACAAAAGGAAAAACTACTTGTACTAAGACTTGTACAAAATCAAAAACAGCTGCTACAAAAGTAGCATCTTCTACAGCTACTCCTGCTAAAGCAACCGCTACTGTAGGTGGATAGTTTGGACTTTGTTGATGAAATATAGATAACAGCTTTATGTAAAGTAAATATTGTTATTTTAAAAAATGCCTTTCATATGAAAGGCATTTTTTTTATGTTTGTAACAACTAGATTTCGTAACCCCTTTTGTTCCTAGTACCTTTAGTCCAACTAGAGCAATGACCTCTATACAATTTGACCTCAAAAAAAAATTATGTCTAAGAAATTTGAATTACATTCGCCCTTCCAACCTCAAGGAGATCAACCTAAAGCAATTGAAAAATTAGTAGAGGGGATCAATAATGATACAAGAGCTCAATGTCTATTGGGAGTAACGGGATCAGGAAAAACCTTTACTATGGCAAATGTGATTGCTCAGACGCAACGCCCAACTGTTATTTTATCTCATAACAAGACCCTAACCGCTCAGTTATATGGAGAGTTCAAACAGTTTTTTCCAGACAATGCAGTAGAGTACTTTGTCTCCTATTATGATTACTATCAGCCAGAAGCGTATGTAGTTGCTACAGATACTTACATTGAGAAAGATTTAGCAATCAACGAAGAGATTGACAAGCTAAGACTACGAACGAGTACACAACTACTAACAGGAAGACGAGATATTATTGTCGTAGCGTCGGTTTCTTGTATTTATGGTCTAGGGAATCCAGAAGATTACAAGAGCAGTATTATTCGACTACAAGTAGGGCAGGTATTGAGCAGAAATAGACTATTGTATATGTTGGTAGATAGCCTATATTCGAGGACAGAAATAGAGTTTGACCGAGGTACTTTTAGAGTAAGGGGAGATACCGTTGATATCAATTTGCCGTATACGGATGATGGACTTCGTATCACATTCTGGGGAGATGAAATCGAAGAAATTCAACGAATTGAAATTAGCTCAGGGAAGTCAATTGAAAATCTAGATGTATTCGCTATTTTTCCTGCGAACTTGTATGTAGCTCAAAAAGATAAAATGAAAGAAATTATTCATGATATCGAAGATGAACTACACGAACAAATTGAGTATTTTAATAATGAGCATAAATACGAGGAAGGGCAACGGATTCAAGAACGAGTCACGTTAGACTTGGAGATGATGCGTCAACTAGGATATTGTTCAGGTATTGAAAATTACTCTCGGTATTTTGATGGGCGAAAGCCTGGGATGAGACCATTTTGTCTATTAGATTATTTTCCAGATGATTACTTGATGATTATTGATGAAAGCCATGTTACTTTGCCACAGTTCCGAGCGATGTTTGGAGGAGATAAGGCGAGAACAACTACACTGGTAGAGCATGGTTTTAGATTGCCTTGTGCTTTTGACAACAGACCACTTAATTTTCAAGAGTTTGAGAGTGTAGTCAATCAGGTGATGTATGTGAGTGCTACACCTAGTGATTATGAACTGCAACAGACTGAAGGGGAAGTTGTCGAACAAATTGTTCGCCCAACTGGTTTGCTTGATCCACCTATAGACGTACGTCCAAGTATCAATCAAATAGATGATTTGCTAGATGAAATCCATAATTGTGTGAGCAAGGATGAAAGAGTTCTAATCACGACGATTACGAAGAGAATGTCAGAAGAATTGGCAAAATATCTAGAGCGACTCAATGTGAAATGTCGATATATTCACTCAGAAATTGATACTTTAGAGCGAGTCGAAATATTGAGAGATTTGCGTTTGGGGGTATTTGATGTATTGATTGGTATCAATTTATTGAGAGAGGGGTTAGATTTACCAGAGGTTGCTTTAGTAGCTATTTTGGATGCAGACAAAGAAGGTTTTTTGAGAAACTCAAAATCACTGACACAGACAGCAGGGCGTGCCGCTCGAAACGCTAATGGAAGGGTGATTATGTATGCGGATAGAATAACGGCTTCTATGAAACATACGATAGATGAAACAAATCGAAGACGTATCTTACAGATGGCTTATAACGAGAAGCATGGGATTACACCCAAAACAGTGTTGAAGTCTAAAGAAGAGATTATGAAGCAAACCACTGTTGGTAGTAAGAAAGCTTATTTGCAAGAAGACGAAGGAATGAGTGACTTAGCGGCAGATCCTATCGTACAATATATGTCTAAAGATCAGTTAGAAAAAGCGGTATTGAGTAGTAAGAAAAAAATGCAAGCGGCTTCTAAAGATATGGATTTCTTGACAGCAGCAGAATTTAGAGATGAAATGTTAGCACTCAAAAAGCTGATTGAAGAAAAATTTGGATAAATCTAATTATATAAGTTATTAAAAAATAGAATGATGAAAAAGCTCTTTGCATGGATGGTACTAATGAGTACTAGTCTAATTATGTTTGGTCAGAATAGCCGCTATGTAGTCGAATTAGCAGCCTATGCTAGTCCTGTTCAAAAAAATTATTTTAAGGATATTACTGGTGTATATGAAACACTAGATGTGAACTACATTTACCGTTATTACAAGGATGCTAGTTCGCAAGAAGAAGCAGAACGAATTCAAGGAGAAGTCAAAAAAGCAGGTTTTGCACATGCTAGAGTAATTGATTTTGACAAGCTTCGTCAAGAATGTAGTGTAACCTGTGATTATGTGCCACCTACACGTACAGGCAATAAACTAACAGCAAGAGAAGCGGCCCCAGTCGTTACGACTAATGTTGGGGTAACAGATTTGTATCCTATTTTCTTCAATTTTGATCGTTATTACTTAACCAAAGAAGCTAAGGCAGAACTAGATAAGTATGTTCGTTACCTCGGTCAGAACCCTGATTACAACTTGGAATTAATGGCACATACGGATGCTAAAGGAAATGTAGATTACAACAAAAGACTTTCTACCAATAGAGCAAAAGAAGCGACTAACTATCTGATAGCTAAAGGAATCAATAAAAATAGACTTTCTTATAAAACTTATGGAGAGGGAGATCCCGTAGCTAAAAATGAATCTGCTGCAGGTGGCGACTTAGAATTGGGACGTAAATTAAATAGAAGAATTGAGTTTAATGTTTTGGATAAGTCAGGCAATATACTTAATATTGTAAACGAAATAAAGGTGCCAGATTACTTACGTTAGTAGTGGTGCCAGAATGAACAAACAAGAATATTTGAAGTTTAATTCATGGGTTTTAGGGTTTAGTTTTCTGGCTCAGCACTTCGGTGCTGAGCTTTTTTTTATGCCTCTAGTTTATCAAAATTTAGAGTCGTGTAAAAGGCAAAGGTCTCTTCTTGTAAGTCACTTTCTATGAGTTCGATATCTTTCAGAATGATCAATAAACAATTGATGCGAGCATCTGTTTTGTAGAATTTATTAACTACAATCATATTTTGAGTGTTTACTATACAGTAGCCTGACTGAAAATGACCTTTTTCGTAGATTATTTTATAGCCTAATTCTTTGAATATATTTTCGACTTTCTTTAAGTTCGTAGCGGTTGGTTTTAGCATATTTTCCATTTTATGTACAAAAATAAACAAACTTATGAAATTATATCTATTGATTGCTCTGCTCTTGGTTGCCACTTGTACAATTGCTCAGTCAGATGAGGAAGGAAGATTTACAGCGACGGTCTTAGTAGGAATGAATATTTCCCAGATAGATGGGGATGCTGTAGCGGGATACAATAAAATTGGACTAAATGGTGGCGTAAGGGGAGGTATTCGATTTGGTAAAAAAATCGAATTAGGAACAGAAATTTTATTTTCCCAAAAAGGTTCTGCTACTGGGACTAGTTCGTTCAATCCCTTTACCGTACATCTAGATTATGTAGAGGTTCCTGTTTTGATTTATTACAAAGACTGGGACGCAGAGGATGCTAATGGTAACGTCTTTCAACGGATGATGTTTGGAGCAGGATTGTCTTATAGTCGCTTGCTCAATATTAATATCAAAAATAATGGGGGGTTAGATTTGGATGGTTTTGCACGAAATGACTTGATGGCTGTTTTAGATGCCAATGTATTTATCACTAAAAATTTTGGTCTTAATGTGAGGTGGTCTCGCTCGTTGCCTACTATTTATAATGATAATCCAGAAGGTGAACGTCCAGATTATGTCATTAATCGCTCTATCATTATTAGAGCATTATATAAGTTCTAAATGAGCCTATCTACTAATCCAATTGATTTTATAGCGACTCAGATCGAAGCTCAAAATCTATGGCATACAGTACGGGATTTGACACGTAATGAGTATCTCAAAGTCTGTGGAGCAACGGATACAAAACTGTATTATATAGAAGAGGGAAGCCTTCGTATTTTCTTTCAGGATGAATACGAAGAGCATACCATTCGACTAGGTTATAAAGGAAATTTTATAGCCTCTTTAGATTCTTTTATCTCAGAAGAACCTTCTGAACTCTATATACAGGCAATCAAGAAATGTCGCCTAAAAGTAATTACTAAGACGGCTTTTATGACTTTGATTCAGTCAGACGCTACCTTATTTCAAGTATGGCTAAAACTACTAGAACAAATGATTTTTCAGCAACTCGAAAGGGAAAAAGACCTGCTTACTTTTTCGCCCCTCGAACGCTATAAGCGAGTCTGGAAACGTAGTCCCCAACTATTTCAAGAAATCCCCAATAAATATATCGCTTCTTATCTGAGAATGACTCCAGAGACCTTGTCTAGGATTAAGAAAGGGTAGGGGATTGTTACCTTGCCTTATAGACTCCTTTACCTTTGGGGTACTTGGCTTCATATTCAAATAGTATTTTGGTGGTTTCATTAGGTTGGATAGATCGAACCCATCTTAAAGAACCATAAGATTTGTTATGGACTGCACTGCTACTTTCGAGTAGCTTTATTTCTAAGTCTTTGTTTTTGGAAAGAGGAATTTGATCTAATAGTGTTATTTCAATAGCTTTACTTTTATTATTACGAATACTGATTTCGAATTGAATATTTTCCTTTACAAAAGCTCCAGCTTCTTTTTTTAGACTTTTTACTCGCTCTCGACTAACACTTATCTTTTCATCTCTACCCAAGGATAAAAGTAGTGTATCAGTAGTAACCGAAGCATTAATGTAGGATTGTCCTAAATAAACACCATCAAAGAAAATGTTGGCAGGACCATTTAGCAGATTATACTGCCCATAGTTGGAGATTTTAGCGAGCAGAAAAGCCCCTTTATCCATTTTAGGGACCAAATGATACTCATAGTTTACATTCAGTTCGTTTTCAGAAATTTCCACGATGTGTTTTTCTCCATCACTTGGGATGTCTTGCAACAACTCTAACTCAAACTCAATAGTATTATCACCATTTTCAGTCAATAGAGATACTATTTCAGGTTCAGGAACTCCAAATTTCCCCACAACCCTAACTCCATCAATATAGGCGTCGTTACTACTAGAACGAGAACCAGTGCTGTTAATAGCCTCTCCTTCATCTAAGAGACTAATACCAGCGGTAGTAGTAGCTATACTACTAACATCTCTTTTTCTTTGAGGAAGTTGTTTTTCCAATACGACATTCCCCGAACCCTGATATTGAATATAGGTATTTCCTTTCTTGCGTTTTGTTTGAGGACGAATAGAGGTTATATCTAATGACAGGGGGTTGAGTATAGGGCGGTCATGGCTCAAGGAAGGATCACTAGAAGAGAGATTGACTTTTACTTGTTTCCAATCTATACCAGTAGACTGTGAAACATGAGCTTTGTAAGTAAGTGCTAGAGGTTGGTCAATCCCTTCTGACTTGAGATCATAGAGTGGCGTCCATTTGGCATTGGTAACGACATATTCAACTTCTATATTGGTAGAAACCGCTCCTGTTGACTGTACCTGTAATACCAATTCTCCTGTTGGCTTTTCTTTGGCACTCGCTAAATAAACAAGTTGCTTTTGTAATAATTGCTGTTGTTTGATGAGAGCTATTTTTTCGTAAGAAATAGTCAACAACTCTGTTTCGATCAAACTCAATTCCTTTTGTCTGAAATCCATTAATTTTTTTACATCTGCTATGGAATAGGTTTCCTCTGTAGTAGACTTTAGAGGGTTATTATCCATCATAGTCTTTTTGGTGGATAGGAGTACTCGTTCTTTTATCTCCCATTTTTTGAGTTGGAATTCAATCAAATCTAAAGAATCTTTGACAATCAAATATCGTTCAGACACAACGGTCTCTTCCAGATAATTAGCTCTAGGAACTGCCGCAATTAAAGTGATATTTTTATTGCTGAGCTTAACCTGTATACTATTAATAAGGATTTTAGGACTCAATTGTTTGAGTAGGAGTTCACTTTTGCCAGCAGGAATATTTGCCTTTGCTTTTCGTACGATTCGGGCATTTTTTTGATAAACGGTAACTGCTTCAATAGTAGACGAAACATCAACAGTAGGAGTTATCTGTGCTTGCAGGGATTGCATTACAAAGAATAGTAAAAGCCCAGTTTTTAATATTTTAGATAGCATGGTTAGTTTTTTAGATGGAAGGATTATACCAATTTAAGGAACTGTTTATTCCATAGTTGAATTTGTTCTTGGTAGATAGAAATGAATTGGTTTTTATCTAATTTCAGTTCATGGAAACCATTAGATATTTTAGACATTGACTCCCAATTGTTAATGCTTAAAGATGGACTATGTTCAGGGGAGCTTTCATGAAAACCAGTTCTTATATGGATATGCTGCTGAATATATTTTGTAGCAAGGAAATGATAGGATAAGATAGAATCGCAATTAATTCTATTAGAAGAAAATCCATTACTAAAATTACTTATTGGAGTAATTTTTTCTCCTCTAGTACTAGTAGAGTGAATCACATAAATATCTTGATAGACAGCTTTTTCATAAATCCAATCTGCAACTTCAGCTTCTTTTAGCTCATTCCAGTGATTATTAGCTCCCAAAATTGATTCATCATAAATAACAATATGATAATCAATATTTCCTAGAGTGCTAGGAAGTGTTTTTATAATTTTTAGCCTTGGAGTCTTAATAATTTTTATCATGGCTTTAATAATGTCTAATCACTTTTAAACAACTTCAATTATAATCAATGACTAGTAGA
>CAYOJF010000123.1:0-12899 GCA_964404215.1 uncultured Aureispira sp.
TGTATAATAACAGTTAGCTATTGGATAAGAAGTCGTTTTACAATGTTGAATGTTTTAATGTTTAATTTTGAATGCCTAACGTGCTATTGTATTAGCATTAAGCATTCAAAATTAAACATTAGACTAGGAACAAACTCTAAAAGCCCACCTCGTTGCTGGTTTTCAATAGGGCTATTATTCTTGCGTAACATCAGTTAAATAATATTTATGGACAATCAATTAAAGATACAGAAAAAAGCTCTTTTTAGTGGCACTCCGCCCCAAGTATGGAATCTAATTACGAACCCGACACTGACAGAACAATATATGTTTGGGTGTGCAGTAGAGTCGACTTGGGAATTAGGAGCTGCAGTTGCTTGGAAAGGAAAAGATATGGCAGGAAAGGATTTGGTGTATGTTACAGGAAAAATAATAGCCATTACTCCCTTAGAGTCGATCACCTTTACCATGTTTGCTCCCAATACAGGAGTAACTGATATTCCTGAAAACTATGTCACCCTAACCTATAAACTTTCGTCCATCAGTCCTAGCCAAACGGAACTAGTATTGGTACAAGGCGATTTTGCCACTGTAGAAAATGGCGTGGAACGATTTGAACAATCCAAAGCAGGTTGGGATGTAGTATGGCCTAAAATGCAAGCATTATTAGAGTTTCAATAAAAAAACTCCTTATACGTTTAAATAGACGTTATTACGAATAGAATTGTATAGAGGTAAGAGAGCAGATTTTTTTGATTGGGGAAATAAACACGCAGAATCATAGCCATAGCTATGAATTCGAGTATTTATAAAGCCAATCAGAAAAAGATGTTTCTTCTTGCCATACGAAACTATTCGTAATAACGTCTATTACAAATGTCTTCAATTAGGAACGCTTTTGCGTTGTTTTTTGTAATATTGCGACATACATTAACCAATTATTTTTAGTGTACGAATAAATACCAATGGAAACGAGAAAAAAAGTTTTATCGGCTATACAGCCTACAGGAGAAATGCATTTTGGAAATTATTTTGGAGCAGTACAGAACTGGGTCAATCTACAAGAAAACTATGACTGTGTCTATGGTGTCGTAGATTACCATGCGATGACCATGCCTTATAGCCCCAAAAAGCTACGTCAAAATGTATGGGAACTTTTATTCAATCTATTGGCAGTAGGAGTAGAAGCTGATAATTTATTTATTCAGAGTTTAGTACCTGAACATACTGAATTAGGTTGGATCTTCAATTGTTTTTGCTCTCATGGAAGACTGAGTAGAATGACTCAGTTCAAAGATAAAAGTACCCAATCCAAGGAAAAAGCGACCGATAACTTTATTTCCGCAGGACTTTTTGGTTACCCTGTCTTACAAGCAGCTGATATTTTAATTTATAAAGCAGACTTTGTTCCAGTAGGAAAGGATCAGGCACAACACTTAGAATTGACCAGAGAGATCGCAGAGCGATTCAATAATCAAGTGGGCAAAGAATACTTTGTACTGCCAGAGACCCTCTATACGCCTATTCCTAAAGTAATGTCTACTAATGATCCTACACGCAAAATGAGTAAGAGTGCTGGTGAAAAGCATTACATTTCTGTTTTTGCGGAAGAAGCTCGTATTCGCAAACAAATCAAATCAGCTGTTACAGATACAGGGGATACTCCAGCAGGAGAAATGAGTGCAGGAATTACTAATTTATTTAGTTTGCTAAAAGCCGCTAACCGAATCGAAGTACATGACAGTTTACTAGAAGACTATCACTCTGGTAATCTAAAATATAGTACCTTGAAAGAAGAAGTGGCAGAAGGTCTTGTTCTATTGTCTAATCAATTCAAGGAAAGAAAAGCAGAAATTGTGGCTGATAAAAAAGCCATTAAAAATCAAATAAAAGCCTCTTCTGCTGCTATCAGAAAACAAGCACAAGCTACTCTAAAAGAAGTAAAAGACCTCTGTGGATTAGCTAATGTGAAGTATTAAAGTTTTGGAAGCCATATTCCTATATGGCAAGATGTCAGTTACTTATCAGAGTAGCTGACATCTTCTTTTTTTAGGAAATAAATCGAACAAACGGAGTAATTTTTGATTGAAAATAATACATGATGCTTTTTTCATGTTTTAGTAATTATTCTTATCTTTCATAAAATGTTGTTGCCAAAAGGTCAATAACACAGTATTTTCAAAATATGCACAGTCACGATCACGGACATGGTCATCATCATCACCATCATGATTTAAAATTAGCCGATGTCAATCGAGCACTAGTTATTGGTATTGTACTCAATATTATCTTTGTAGTCCTAGAGATAGCTGCTGGACTATGGTATAACTCTTTGGCACTTTTATCTGATGCGGGGCATAATTTTAGTGATGTTATTGCCTTAGTTATCGCTTTAGGGGCGTTCAAGTTATTATCCATACAGCCAAACAATAACTATACATATGGCTATCGAAAAACAACTATTTGGGCAGCATTACTAAATGCCATACTGTTGCTGGTAGCTGTTGGAGCTATTTTATGGGAAAGTTTTGCTCGGTGGTTCAACCCTGTAGAAGTAGATGGAGTCACTACTGCAATGGTAGCAGGGGTAGGTATAATAATCAATGGAATTACAGCTTGGCTATTTGTCAAAGACAAAGATAAAGACCTTAATATCAAAGGAGCCTATTTACATATGTTAGCTGACACACTCGTATCCGTTGGGGTTGTATTGAGTGGTTTACTGATCTTGGCTACTGGTTGGGATGCAATTGATACGATTATGAGTTGGGTTATTGTTGGTATTATTTTGATTTCTACTTGGAGTTTACTGAAAGATTCACTCAAATTAAGTTTAGATGGCGTTCCTACTGGAATTGATATTGCATCGATCAAACAAAAGATAGTAGCCATAGAAGGGATACAATCTATTCATCATATTCATATATGGGCATTGAGTACGACCGAAAATGCGATGACCGCTCATTTGGTCATTCCCAATAATGGCACTTTTGAATCTGCCACTAAAGCCAAGAAAGAAATTAGACATTTGCTAGAACATGAAAATATACAACATGTCACACTAGAACTAGAAAAAGAAATGGAAGACTGTCATGCCGAGAATTGCACTATTCTATTGGAGTCAGATAACCACGATGGTCATCACCATCGTCATCATTAATAGATTGCTTGTTTTTATAAAAAAAGGAATATGAAATTTTTAAAAAATAGTTTAGCATTATTTGCATTGGTTGCTCTTAGCCTTAGTTGTGACGAGTTACCACCAGAAATTATCCCTTGCCAAACCAATAGAGCCATATTGGTAGAAGAGTTTACAGGAATTGACTGTGTCAACTGCCCAATTGGAGCAGAAAAACTAGAGCAACTAGCTGAACAAAACCCAGGAAAACTGATTGTAGTCGGTATTCACGCAGGGTATTTTGCCACCAATAGAAATGGGTTTGACCTACGCTGTCAAGATGGACAAGACTTAGAGCAGTTTTTGGGTCCAGTGCAAGCTTATCCTGCTGCCTCTATCAATAGAAAAATATTTGAAGATGAAAATCAACTCCCTCTAGAACTAGCGAAATGGGCTGGATTGATTAATAATGAAATCTGCCAACCTCCTATCGTCGAGATCGCCGTCAACAATACCTATGATGCTTCTAACAAGACAGCTTCTGTAGTAGTAGATGTTACTCGTGGTCAGTTTTTCAATGATATCCTTGATCAAGACTTAGCCTTGACAATCATGTTAACGGAAAATAATGTCACTGGATACCAATTGACTCCAGATGGTAGCGATAATAGCTATAAACATAAGCATGTTCTGAGAGATGTATTGAGTAATTATTTCAAAGGAGATGTTATTATCAATGCCGGTAACCCTATCACAGAAAAACAAGTTGTTATTAGTAATTATCAGATTCCTGCTGATTGGGATATAGACAACTGTTATATTGTTGCTTTTGTGCACAATAAAGGAACGAGCTCTGAGGTACACCAAGCTGTAGAAGCTAAAATCAAATAGAAATATTATCAAATAAGAACCTACTAAAGTAGGTTTCTTATCTGATAAATAGACCCTTCAATATGGATACGCATATACAACCGACTCCTAAACAAATCAACCAAATGTTTCAGGTATTTAAGCCATTATTTTGGCTCAATGATCCTGTTTTTTATGACTTGCATCACATCCCCAAAGAAGGACCTGTATTGTTTGTTGGCAATCATACACTATTAGGACTCTGGGACGCTAGTCTCATGTGGTTTCACCTCTATAGAGAACGAGGTATATTCACCTATACTCTTGGAGATAGAGCTCATTTCAAAGTACCTTATTGGCGAAGTTTAGCTTCTAAATTTGGGATGGTCGAAGGATCACGAGAGAACTGTACAAATCTGATGAATCGCAAAGAGTTTTTATTGGTCTTTCCTGGTGGTTCCAAAGAAGCTTTCAAAAACAAAGGCGAAGAATATCAACTAAAGTGGGAAAATCGATTAGGTTTTGCAAAAATGGCCATCAGGCACCAATGTACCATTATTCCTTTTTCGGCAGTTGGTGGTGAAGAGAGCTACGAGCTAATCTGGGATAGTAAAGAAATATTGGCCTCTCCCCTAGGCACCTTACTCAAACATTTTGGGGTCAGAGAAGATATGGTCATTCCATTGGTAAAAGGAGTCGGACTGACACCATTACCACGACCACAACGATTTTACTATAAATTTGGAGCTCCAATTTCAACGACTGATTATATAGGAAAAGAAGCAGACGAAGAAGCACTCCAGTCTTTGAAGTCAACGGTACAGCAATCCGTAGAAGGTGGGCTAAAAGAACTATTAGAGATAAGAGACAATGATCCTAGTCGTACTTTATTCAAACGATTGTGGAATAAAATGCTCCATAAAAAATAGTTCTAGCTAATAAATCACAAAACTAAGCAATTGAAAAACAGAAACTTAACTCTAAAAACAGCTTCCTAAACATAAGTTTTTCTATTAAGTTTTCGCTCAAAATGCGTTTGGTTTAAATAGGCACACTTTCTACCTTAGTAGAAGATAGTTGAGATAGTAATTTTATCTTTTTCGAATTAGTAATACAAACACTACAAGAAAAAGATAGTGATTGAAATGATAACATCACCTGTTATCACATGCCTTCAGGAGTAGTGACCTGAAGGCTTTTTTTGTATATTTGTGACATGCCAATTATAGAAAACATACAAAAAGACGATTACACCTTACTCGTTTGGAAAGTTCAAGAACCTAATTCTTTTTTTGAACAACAACTACAGCTATCTCCTACCGAAAAAGAAAATCTATTTAAGAGGTTCAAATATCCTGAAGCACTTACAAACTGGATGGTCAGTCGTTTTTTATTGCAACAGTTAACCTCCATTGATTTTAGAGCCTTAAAAAGAACATCACAAGGTAAACTAACCTTACCTGATAGTACGCAGCATATTTCTATCAGCCATAGTGGTCAATGGATAGCGGTAGCTTTGTCTGAAAAAGCCATTGGTATTGATATACAAACCTCAACTCCTAAATTGGCAAAAATCGCTGCTAAATACATTGAAGCGAATCGCTTAAGAGTGCTACAAAATCAACCTACTATCATCTATCAAGATTACTTACATTACTATTGGGGAATCAAAGAAGCTCTATTCAAAGCCTATGGACTAGGCAAAGTTGATTACCGAACACATTTACAAATCAAATATTTTGACCATCAACTGAAGGGAAATACTACTGCTAGTATCATCAAACCTAATTATGAAGGAATGTATCAAATTAATTATCTAAAAACAGAAGATTATTATCTTTGTACTGCTGTCGTTATAGACTAAAAATAATAATACTTCAATAAATTCCCTGACAAAAAAATTAATTCTAATTGTTACTTTTTTGTCCCTATCTTCTTATGTAAATAACACCAATCCATTTAGGACAAGTTATATTTTATCGTAAAGCCTGTCAAAAAAAATCATAACTCTAAATTGATATAAAATGAAATATATTTTATTTGTAATCTTATGTTTAAGCATCCTGTCTTGTACAGACAATTCGTCTATTCCTATGGATCCTAGAGGTAGAGAGGATTTTAATGTCTTTCATAACAAATTCTATACGGATAGTTTATTTCAACTACAACGAATAGAGTTTCCAATGCTGGGACTTTCACCCAATGGAGAAGAGCAATTTATCTGGACCCTAGAGAACTGGCAATACCTAAAACCAGTCATAGCAGATGGTCGAGATATTGATCGTCAAGTAGTCGATATGGATAATGTCATGCAAGAAAGAATGCTCATACAAGGCAAATTTATGATACAACTGATGTATGCTTTGGTCGATAATAAATGGTATTTGACCAATTATTCTGGTATTAGAGATGCGGCTTACTTTAGCCGACGAAAACGCTCTACATCTCCCACTTCTATCGAAGAAGAGGACATCTCTACAGAAGAACCAACTATTAATCTAGAGTAAGAACATGTTTAAGTAATCGCACAAAAGAATTGACTTCAAGCTACAAATATCTGACTTAGAAGAACTTAATTCTTAAACATGCTCTAGCCACAAAATACCAAAAAACCTATGTACAAATATATTGCCCTACTCAGAGGAATAAATGTTGGCGGTAAAAATAAACTCTTAATGAAGGAATTGAAACAATGCTTAGAAAAAGCAGGTTTCTTAAATGTCCAAACGTATATTCAGAGCGGAAACCTTGTTTTTCAATTGAAAGAAAAACAGCCACCTAAAGAAATAGCAGTACAGATCCAACATACAATCAAAAACACCTTTGATTATCTCCTTCCAGTTCATGTATTCCACCAAACGAATTGGATTACAATGATACAGAACAACCCATTTTTAATAGAAAATAACACCTTAGATATAAAATATCTTCATGTTACTTTTCTGCAAGAGGCACCATCCCCTACTCTATTGCCGAAAGTACTAGAGGTTGATACAGGAACCGAACAACTAAAGTTAGTCGAGGATAAACTATACTTGTACTATCCTGATGGCTATGGGAGAGCAAAAATGACCAATAATAAAATAGAAACTAAACTCCAAGTAGCCGCTACTACACGGAATTGGAAAACTTGCCAGAAATTATACGAAATAATTACTACCTAAGTAGCATACTCTAAAAATATAAATGATTAATTAGTAAGAGGATAACACAGTGTATGAAGGTCTCAATAGCATTTTTAGATGCTATTGAGACCTTTTTTAATGCTAAAAAAATAATTAAACTAAACAACCATTCAATTAAAAATACTCTTAATAGAAGTTTGGCACACTGCTTGCCTAATATATAATAACACAAAGATATACAGACGTTACAAAGAAAAAACAAAAATAAGTTCTAGTAAAATTTGCACTAGCATTTTACTAACAGCTGATCCAAACAAAAAGATATGAAAAATTTAATTCCATTACTTACCCTATTATTCTTAGTTTGTACGACACAACTATTAGGGCAAGCAAGCAAAAAAACAGCACAGCTACTGGTATTAGATAAAGCCATTACCAAAATAAAAATTGATGTCCCAAGCGATCAAGTCGAAATTCTACATACCAAAGGCTCTAGAATTTCTATAGAAACCACCATCAAAATATCGGCAGGTTCTTTGCCTCAATTAGATTATATGGTCAAATCTGGACGCTACGATCTAGCTCCGACTAGCAAAATAACAGAAGCTACTATGCTTCTTGCTACTAATAAAAATAATAAAGTAATTGTAGTAAAAGGGGAAGAAATCAAAGAAACCATTCATTACACCATCCATGTACCAGATCATGTTTTGTTTGTAGAAACACAAGATGGTGAGCAGATTGAAGGATTGAGTTCTGCTAGATAATTATTCGTTATTACGAATAGATGTTACTCTATATTTAGTTTAGTAATGATAACCTCTAGTTTATGCTTTGTCTCATTAGAGTCAAAAATCTACTTACATAACCTTTAATCTCCGTTATATAAATTTCATTTGCCTTTCTCTGCTTGGAGAAAGGTATTTTTTTTGGCTACCTTTGTGATAAACAAAAGCTACAAAGATGCAACAATACCATCAACTTTTACAACATATTCTAGACGAAGGAACTCTAAAAGATGATCGCACTGGGACAGGTACCAAAAGTGTATTTGGCTATCAAATGCGATTCAACTTACAGGAAGGTTTTCCTTTAGTTACAACCAAAAAACTTCACCTCAAAAGTATTATCTACGAGTTACTTTGGTTTCTAAAAGGTGATACCAACGTTAAATATCTACAAGATAATGGGGTAAGGATTTGGAATGAGTGGGCAGATGAAAATGGTGATCTAGGACCTGTATATGGTAAACAATGGAGAAGTTGGACTAATCCAGATGGAGAAACAATTGATCAAATCAAACAGGTTATTCACCAGATAAAAACAAACCCTAATTCGAGAAGAATGCTCGTCAATGCATGGAATGTAGGAGAACTAAACCAAATGGCTTTATCCCCCTGCCATGCTCTATTTCAGTTCTATGTTGCTGATGGTAAACTATCCTGTCAACTTTACCAAAGAAGTGCCGACTGTTTTCTGGGAGTTCCTTTCAACATTGCATCTTATGCTTTGTTGACTCATATGATTGCTCAAGTTTGTCAACTAGGTGTAGGTGATTTTGTTCATACACTGGGAGATGCTCATTTGTATACCAATCATTTGGAACAAGCAAAACTACAGCTCAGCAGAACACCTAAACCATTGCCCCAAATAAAAATAAACCCCGATGTTAATTCTATCTTCAATTTCGAGTATACTGATTTTGAACTATTAAATTATCATCCAGATCCTCATATTAAAGCAAAAGTAGCCGTTTAATCCCTGTGTTGTAATAGACCATTGAAGTTATTAAAAGCACCATTTCAGACACGCTCTAAGCTGGACTTTAGCCAATTAAGCTATCAAACCACTTGTCTAACTTTTTATTCACTTTACAATCTTATTGTAATGCCAAAGTTATTATTGTTTATTGTCGTAAACCTAGTGCTCATAGAAGGGCTTTTTGCTCAAATAGATTCTACAAAAAAAAAGACCTTGATCGCTACCTATGTAGATCAAGCTCCTATTATAGATGGCAACCTTGTTGATGAGGTCTGGCAACAGGCAACTGTAGCAACTAGTTTTACGGAATTGAGTCCAAATCCTTATGCCACTCCTTCTCAAAAAACAGAAGTACGCATCCTGTATACGACTGAGGGAATCTATATTGGAGCCAAAATGTGGGATACAGCACCTGATAGTATATTAAAACAGCTCAGTATTAGAGATGCTTCTGGCAATGTCAATGCCGATCGTTTTACTATTTTTATCGATGGAATGCTCACCCAACAGACTAGTTTTGAATTTTCCGTTACTTCCGCAGGTGTCCAAATTGACAGAAGTGCAGGAGATGTACTTTGGGATGCTGTATGGGATAGTAAAGTCAAAATAGATACGGAAGGCTGGGTTGCTGAAATAGAGATACCTTACTCTCAACTTCGTTTTCCAAAAAGTTCAGAACAAACCTGGGGCATTAATTTTAGCCGAATCATACGTCGAACTCGTCAAGAATTCTTCTGGTCAACCATAGACCCTACCAACGAGAACCAAGTCCAACAATATGGATTGCTCAAAGGAATTGAAAAAATACAACCTCCTATTCGGTTATCTCTCACCCCTTATGTAGCAGGTTACCTTAATTATAATCAAGATAATAATCCGACTACTCCCGCTTGGACCCCTAACTTTTCAGCAGGGGCAGACCTCAAATATGGCATCAATGAAAGTTTTACTCTGGATGTCGCCTTGGTACCTGATTTTGGTGATATACAATCAGACAATGTTATTTTTAACCTCAGCCCATTTGAAGTCTATTATGCCGAAAGACGGCCTTTTTTCACAGAAGGGGTAGAACTCTTTAGTAAAGCTAATCTATTTTATTCGAGGAGGATTGGTAGTCAGCCCGAACATTATTCTATTGCCGATAATGATCTTAATACGGATGAAGTTATTACAAAAAACCCACAACGTCCTTATCTGATTAATGCTCTAAAAATATCCGGAAGAACTAAAAAAGGACTAGGACTGGGGCTATTCAATGCGGTAACTGCTCCTTCATTTGCACAAATAAATGATACCCTCTCAACGGAAAATAGACAGTATAGAACAGAAGGATTCACGAACTATAATGTCATTGTAGCCGATCAACAATTTTGGAAACACTCCTATATCAGTCTTATCAATACCTCTGTTATTCGATTTGGAGGATATACTGATGCTGTAGCTACAGGTACAGAGTTCAAAATAGCAGACAAAAAAAATATATGGGGGGTAGCAGGTAGTGCCGCTCTTAGCCAACGCTTTTTAGATACAACACTGTATGCTCAATCTTACCAAAATGGGTATCGATACAATATTAGTTTTAATAAATTTAGTGGAAATTTTCGATTTAATGTAGGACAAAGTACCCTTAGCAAAAATTATAATATCAATGATTTGGGTTTTGTGGGTAGAACCAATTACATCAATACTTTTGCGAATATCTGGTACAATACCTATGAACCTAAAGGAGCCTTTTTACGAACTTGGTCCAATATCAATATTCAGCACAATCAACTCTACAACCCTTCCGAATTCATGTCTTTATCAATAGGAGGTGAATGGGGAGGAACACTCAAAAATTTCCTATCCATAGGAGCTGATGCTCGGATAGAGCCAATGGGAAATAATGACTTTTTTGAAGCTAGAACAGATGCCCGTGTATGGACCAAACCTGTTTGGACTCGTATTGGAGCTTGGTTTTCATCTGATTATCGTAAAGTATTTGCTCTTGATGGCAGTTTTTCTTATCGCCGATTCTGGGGCAGCGACGCATGGCAAGGATCAGATGTGATTGGAGCATCCCTCCAGCCCTTATTGCGATTTAGTGATAAATTCAATATGGTATTTGAGACCGCGATTACGTGGAGGAGAAATAGTATTGGCTATGTCACCAAAACAACTAACACTGCTGGCGACCGACAGATTATTTTTGGTAGTAGAAAAAGGCAAGACGTTGAAAATACAATTAATGCCAATTATCTATTCAGTGACTTGATTGCTCTTAGCTTGCGAGTACGCCACTATTGGGCAAGAGTTGAATACGATCAGTTTCACTTACTTGGTGAACAAGGAAATATGCTACCAACCAACTACCAAGGTCAACACGACAATAACTACAATGCTTTTAATGTTGATTTAATATTCCGTTGGAGATTTGCCCCTGGTAGTGAACTCAATATTGTTTGGAAAAATGTAGTACTTTCTAATGGTTCTGTTCCAGAATATGATTATTTTCAAAACTTTGGCAATATGTTTGCCAATGGACAAAGCAATCAGTTCTCAGTCAAAGCACTTTACTTCCTTGATTTCTTCCAAGTTGTTGGTAAGAAAAAGAACCGAGGAGTACGATTAGATTAAGAGCATATCTAAACCTTTATACTTGGACTATAAGAGCATGTTTAAAAATTAACTTCAAGCTGCAAATGCTTGATTTAGAATTTAATTGCACCTTTTTTGAGTCCTGATAGCTAAGGCTATCAAACCCAAAAAGAGGCTTATTTAATCCAAAATCAATTCATTTTCGCCCAAATCATTGATTTTAAAGAACTTAATTCTTAAACATGCTCTAATTTCGAACACACTCCACACCTTTTATAATGAAATACCTGTTCTACACCTTTTTATTTTTGATAAACTGCCAGTTATATGCCCAAGTGTTAGACACCAAAGCAACTAAAGCAGCAGTTGATTTTTGTAACGATGTTAGTAAGACAATTGATTTTGTGGATGAAGATGTCAAAATTGTCATGGTACATTTGGCAGAGATGCAAAATATAGAGGGGGCTAAGGAAAAAATAAATGCTTACAAAGAAAAGCTATCAGAAGATGTGATTAGTAGAACAAAAGCACAAATTAAACTACTCGGTAGTGAAGAAAAAAGGGAAATCATTACCAAAATACTATACGACTTTGGTACACGAATGAAAACTGAAGTTGACCAAGAAGATTTTGACCAAGATCCTAGTATCTCTCAAAATAGATTCTTATTCTTGATTAAAGAAAAAATGCAACAAGCTGGAGGATGTGATTTCGCCGCAATGTTTTATCAAAACTTTGTCCTAGATTCCTTCCCTGGTTATTCTGAATAAACTTTTACATAATCAATATTAACTATGAAAAAATTAACCACATTATTGGCAATAGCATTCGTATTATTTTGCCAAGTAGCTCAAGCACAATCGCTGGACGATAAAGCAGCTCAGATAGCAGATACTTACTGTACTGACGTTAACGAAACTTTCTATTTCGTAGATGAAGATGTTCGTACCTATATACTAAAATCAGCTGCTGCTACGGACGAAAAAGCCCAAAATATACTAGAAGAAGCTGCTGGCAAAGAACTACTCCAAAAAGTAGCCGAACAGCGTGCTAAAATGGATAGTAAAGAAGTGGTAGAAACATTCAAGAAAAATGTAAATACAATGGGGGTTTCTCTTTACAAAATTACAGATGAAGAACTAAAGAAAAACGATAGCACACAAAAAGATTTTATCCTACTAATTCAGAAAAAACTGAGTAATGAAGGATGTGCTTTTGCTGGATTTACATTTGAGAATATTGTTAAAGAAATTTTTACCGACGGAAAAGGTAAATAAACAACTTCTCAATCTAAAATCTCTAAAAAGGAATTACTGTACTAGACAGTAATTCCTTTTTTTAGAGCATGTTTAAAATTGTATTTTTCAATAATATGAGTACCATTTTTTTGCTAGTTGAGACTCATTTTTTGATGAATAGCCTTAGCTATTGAGCAAAAAAATAGACAAAAAGTAGTAGAAAAAGGGATTTCATATTATGAATTAAGATAA
>CAYOJF010000124.1:0-12894 GCA_964404215.1 uncultured Aureispira sp.
GGGTACTATAGTGCACAGATAGGCTATAATCCATTCTCGAATACCAGTGATACCGTTAAGATGTCCTCTTCGAATACGCTGCCAGAAGGAATAGATGAAGACGCTGAATTATTAGTGGAATTGGGCAATGGGCATCAAATCGAGGAGCTAGATGCTATCATCAAGCAATATGACTTGAAGTTAGAACGAGCATTTGCACCTCAAGATGGTGCTGTAACAGATTTGGACGATTATTATACGGTCAATATTCCCACTGCTAGGACGGCAGCCTATACGGACATTGTGGCTGCGTTACAAAATAGTGGATTGGTGGATAATGTAGAAGCAAATGAAATATTGTCTTTGGATCCTATGGAAACGAAACCAAATTCTACTCCACCACAGGAGGGAGAGTACTCGGTGGATGATCCTGAATTGTCAAAAGTATGGGGGTTTAGAGCAATGGAAATTCAACAACTATATGATTATTTGGCTAGTAATAAAATTAAGCCTAAAAAGAAAGCAAAAATTGCGATTATAGATACTGGGGTAGATAAAGATCATGAAGATTTGAAGGCTAATTTTGTTTCGACAAGAGCCATCCACAACCAAGATCCACAAGGACATGGAACACACTGTGCTGGAATTGCAGCAGCGGTTTCTAATAATGGAGTGGGAGTGGCATCATTTGCCCCTAACGGAAGTTATGTAGAAGTAACTAGTATTAAAGTTTTTGGGAAGTATGGTAGCACTAGTCAGAAAAAAATCATAGATGGTATGATAGAGGCAGCGGATAATGGAGCAGCAGTACTATCAATGTCATTGGGAGGTCCTTCTAGTGATAAGATTCAGAGAGCTTACCAGCAGGCAGTGAAATATGCCAATAAGAAAGGAGCTATTGTAGTCGTAGCGGCAGGAAATGAAAATGTAAATGCTATTCGTCGGGCTCCGGCATCAGTAGATGGAGTGATTACAGTATCAGCAATAGATGAGTCCATTCAGAAGGCTGGTTTCTCTAATACGGTAGGCGATTTGAAAATGGGAATAGCCGCTCCAGGAGCTCAAATTTATTCTACTATTCCGAATAACGCTTACGAATATTTTAATGGTACTTCTATGGCTACGCCTTATGTGGCAGGCTTAGTAGGGTTGTTGAAATCAATTAAACCTAAACTGACAACTAAAGAAGTTTATAAAATATTGAATCATACAGGTAAAGAGACTAAACAGACCACAAAAACAGGTAAGTTAATTTACCCAGCAGGGGCTGTTAAAGAATTATTAAAATAGTTAATTGATTGGCAGCATTTTTGTTGCTATTCTGTTAATATAATATATTTGTAATATGAGAAACCTAACGATATTCCTACTTTTACTACTAATAGTAACTAGTTGTTCTGATTCTACCAAGAACCAGAGCACTACAAACGTGTTAGGTACGACCCTACTAACAGAAAGCGAACTTATTACTTCTGTTGCTGCCGAAGAAGAAACAACCATCTCCGTCCCAATAGAGCAGCATGTATTTAGTATATCAAGAGAAAAGGATGAGATAAAACAAGCCAAATTGTCTGACCAAAATGTCAGAGAGTTAGAATCTTGGTGGGATAGTTTGCCACAACCACTTCAATCTGAAATTAAGGCAAATAAAGTAGATATAGAAGTAGTTTCTGAAATTACTACCTCTGATGAACAGACGATTAATCCTGATTTGAACGATTCTCAGATAGAAACGACAGGTGAAACATTGGAGCAAATCATTGGGACTAATACAGATATGAAGTATACCATCAGTACTAAATTGATTGATAGTGCTGAAACTACTCGTTTGAAAGTAAATGAAGAGCATAAGACTAATATTCGTCTTGTGAAACAAGTGCCAGTGAAACTCAATACACTAGGTGCAGAGATTTATCTTAGAAATGAAGCAGTAGATAATGATAATATCCGAACATTACAGTACTGGTGGGAAAATTTACCTGCAGATATTAAAGAAAAAATCAAGGCTCGTGAATTAGAACTCAATTTGACTTGCCATACAGTAGATGCAGGAGTAGAAAATAGTGTGGTAGTATCAGAAGAGCAAGCCAGTGAGAATGCGACGATAATGAATGACTTGATGAATCGTTTGGTAGGCGTGTATAGGGTAGGCGAAAAAGAATTTTCGATGGCGAAGACTTCGGTAGAAATCAAAACCGAAAAGGCTACTGTGAAAACGGCCAACTTACCCGCTAATCAGTATATTACTATTAGCCTACGCAAAAATAAAGATTATTTTCCTGCTTTGTAGGATGCAATAATATTGTTAGTATATGCCTAAATATGCTAATAAAAAAATTAACAAGACGTCTTATTCTTTATCAAAGGAATAAGACGTTTTTGATTAGAGAAAGGTTTAAGTAATATAACAAATGTTCTCGCATTAAAACAAGTCTATTTTTGTCCATATTTTTATCTAAAATCCTCGTCTTAGACCGCTAAGACTCTGGTTTTATCTTCAATCTGTTCAAAAAGTAGTTCTTATTTTATTCTACGATTACTTTTGTGCTATTACTTAATTACTGAATATCTACCTGAATACCGACTTCAAATTGCTGCCAAGGCATAGGTCTATTAGATATGATTTGGAAATCAGCTCCATACAGGTTATTGATTTGAATATATCCCCTCCAGGTACTTTTGTCAATAGGCAGAGATTGGCTTAGTCGAAGATGAGCAAATTGATAAAAAGGAAGGATTTCTGTATTAAGATTGTCTATATATCGACTAGAAGTAAAGCTATGCTGATAGAGGATCTGTGTATTTTTGTACTGAAAAGCCAGAGCAATATTTGCATTGTGAACAGGGGTGTAAATGAGTTGTTTACCAATCAGAGAGGAGGTAGTACTTTCTGTACGAGTACTTTGTGTATAAGCATAGTTGGTATTAATAGAAATCTTCCCAGAGGAGAAACGGTAGCTTGCTTTCAGTTGTAGTTCTAGACCTCTCGCCCAAACTTGTTCTATATTATCTGGTCGCCAGAGTCCTTGCGGATTGGGAGACCACAAGATCCAATTGTCCACTAGGTTGCAAAAGCCTGTTAGCCCTCCTTTGAAGGTGATATTTTTGTGGTAAATAGGGAAATGGATTCCAAGTTCACTATTCCAGCTATATTCGGGTTCTAAATCAGGGTTTCCGAGTACGTCCCAGTACAAATCATTGAATGTCGGTAAACGGTAGTTGTGCGAAAGGTGAGCCAGTAAATACCATTTTTTATAGAATTGCCATTCTGTACCGAGCGAAACAGCAGGGCGAGTCCATTGTGTATTAACGACCTCCTCCCTAAGATGAAATACAGTTTGGAGGGGCATATCGGTTGGTGAAAACTTATAGGAAAGGAAAAGGGCAGTTCGGTGCTGTACTGGAGTAATGGCTAATCCTGTTGATAGAGCCGTAAAGTAACTATAATTTGCTCCAAAATTGAATCGATGGGAAAGGAGTGGATACCAAGTACTTTCGAGTTCTGTCCTACTACTAAGGATTTGACTACGAGAGTCTATTCCTAGGTTTTGGAATAATAGAGATTCTGCAAATAAGGCTGTACGGGCTTTCCAAGAGATTTGTTTTCCAACCCATTTCCAGTCGGCAGTTGCCCTCCAAGCCATATCTGTTTGAGTATCTTCACTAGTTGTTTGTAGTAGGGTAGGAGGAATTTGTCGAAAACTATATTGGTACCAAATTTTAGTGCCAAAAGTATGTTGTTGTAGTTTGAAATCGTGTGTCATCATTCCTCCTGTTTGCTGGAGTCGAGCGTTGGTTTGCTTACGAATGGGTTTAGGTGTCCCAAAAGCATTTTTATCTTCAAAAAAGAAGTCATTTTGACCTTGTTTGTGGAAAAAACGAAAAGAAGTACTATACCACTTGTTGCTAAACGCCAGTTTCATTTGTTGCCCTAGTTGTTGAAAAGATCCAATAGAGGCATTTCCCAAAAAGGACCAGCCAGTATTAAATTTTTGATTGGTCTGAAGGTGGACACTACCACCAATGCTACTATTGCCAAATAAAGCACTCTCGGCTCCATATTGTATGTCAATCTGATCTATGAAAATAGTAGGCAGAAGAGAGATGTCTGCTTGCCCTAGCATGGGGCTCTGTAAATTGAAACCTTCCCAAAGTACATTGGTATGAGCGGCACCACCACCACGCCCCGAAAGTGTACTAATACCTGTTACGCCATAGTCTTTGACAAAGAAGCTACTTTCTAATTGGAGAACGGTCGTTAAGTTAGTGGAGGCATATCGTTGGAGTGCTTCTTCTCCTAACGAAACACCATTATGTCCGACACCAAAGGTAGCTAGTCGGTATGTATACTCTACATAGAGGGTGTCAATAGTAGTTTGGAGTGGAGTACTATCAGGCAGTTGGGCTGATAGTAAACTACTGGACAAAAGGAAGTACCAGAGGAGTTTTTTAGTCATATAATTTACAAAAGCTAAGTGTTTCTGTTGTAGTGTATTATGAATGGACTTGGCTAATATCGGCTAGTATGCGATCTCACTAGATATCTGCTAAGGAGCTATATTTGGGATAGATTTGTTGGTGTCAAGCACTCGATTTTGTGATGTTATCTACCCATTTTGACCCTTATTTATCAATCAAAAAATCTATCTCGCTTCTTTCGTTCAACCCTATTCATAATGACTTCTATTGCTGCAAAATAAAGACATTAGATTTCTCAATACGAACCTTTCGTTGTATTTTCTCAAAAAATGACTCAAAACTTTCATATCCCAAATCTATCATGCGAATATTAACTTATGTAGGGGCTATTATATTGGTGTTACTTATATTCAATATTGTATTTTTACCTGCTCGTAGAGATCGAGCGGAGAATTTGGCTTATCAAGCTGTCTCTGAACATCAAATTTTTTTTAAGTCTAAAGAATTGGTGCAGGAAGAACGGCTATATTTGTTGAATAAGTTAGATGTTTCTCATGCTTTTATATCCGAAGAGCAGTCTGTATGGGAGTGTTATGATAGAGCGACAAATGAATTACGCTGGAAAAAAACTACAACAGGGAAAATATTAGTTTTTGAGCAACAGGAGACTATCTTGGAGGTGACGAAAGGTTCTAGTGGTATATTCTTCGAAAAAATTCAGCGAATTGATCTCCAAACGGGAGAAATAATGTGGATACAACCACTAAAACTACCAGGCAAAGTAGTACCTACAGTTGATTTGAGTCGAACAACTACTTTAGTAATAGAAAAAGAGTTTGAGCGTCCAAATAGAAAACAGATAGATACGTTTTCGCACGAAATTTGGAGTCTATATGATACTAAAACAGGATCAGAGTCTTTTGTACAGGCATTAGATTCCAATAATGTATCAAGGAAAATGCCTCTAAGGGTAATTTCGTCGGCTCAAATACCTAGGGTTTCAATCAATATAGCATATTTTTCACAGGTTAACTTATTTCATAATCCCAATGATACGATCCCTTTCTTTCGGGTTAAGAATGGAACTATTCTAGATGCGGAGTATTTCTGGGTGTTTAGACAGAATGGAATTTCTGATAAAACTAGGGTGGTGACTATACCTAAGTCATCTAATATTAGAAAGGTGCCGAATGATAGACAAGGTGAATTTATAGCCATTCATACCCAATCAGGAATATTGAAAATAGTAGAGGATCAGTTGTATGTATCTGAATTTATTTCGTTCAAAAATCAATCATCTTATAGACGGCATCGACTACACCCCATTCGTGCGATACGTAGTGGTAATTATAAATCTTATCAAGGCCTACCTATTTATTCTTACAACTATGGGAGTGTTGATCTAGAGGGAGAGAGGAAATGGATGTTTAGCCAGGAGAATGAATTGGTACAGATCAAAGAAATGAAAAAAGAGGCTAAATTAAAGGAACTTAAAATACCCAATAGCAGGAAGACAATATTAAAAATAATAGAAGAAGACGGCTTTTTTTATTTCTACATTAGAGAAAAATACCCCACAGAGTATGACCCAACTATTATCACCCAAAAATATAAGCTACCGATTGATTTTGAGTCTGAATAAGAACTATGATTATGAAAAGTAAACTGACTTGGATAAGTGTTATTGTGTTGGTAGTGTGGTTCAACTTTGCAATTGTACCAATGGGACAAGATTATGCTTCAAAGATAGAAAAGCAAGCAGTGAGGGTAGATACATTAATGGGAGTGCAATACAAGGAAGGGCAAGGTTTTAAATTAGGGTTTCATCTTATGGATGAAGAGGTAGATGTGGTAAAGGTAACCGACAGTATGTGGCAAGCATATAATCGTTACACAGGAAAGATGTTGTGGGAACGAAAGACAGTGAGAAAACAAACCTTCGTCTTGTCTACTAAGTATTTGTTAGAAATAGAAGAAGATAGTAGGGGGGGAAGTAGTAAAATTTCTGGAATAGACTTAAAAACGGGTCACGTAATTTGGGTAAAAGAGTTGTTGTTAGGGTGGCAAAATATAGATGTAAGTACGGGAAATAGTAGTATTCTTTTAGAGTATAATGATTACGATAGAGTCGCTAAAGAATGGATATCAGATAGTACTGCTTATCAAATTATAGAGGGAGCAGATGGAGAGGTAATTTTTTTTGCTGAAACCAAATTGAATCATAAACCACTATCAAAATTTGGAAGAACAGTTGATTTTGATGCAATCAGACGATTAAAGATTTCTTGGGAGAATATGGATTATTATGCTTCTAAAAATATCTTTTTTTCAAAAAGTCGAAGAGCTTTTTATCAGGGAGCTTGGTATAAAGAAAGGGTGAAAATAAAAGAAATAAAAGATTACTGGGTATTACACTACTATGGAACACCTTATATAGAGACAGCAGAACTGCTACTTTTGCCAAAATCAAAGAATAAGGTAATACCTCGTTTTTTGGATTATGATGCCAGACAAAAAGTCAAGATTTGGGATAATAAAATGTTGAAAGTAGTGGATAGGAGTTATAATTATTATGCTTTGGATGATGGTGTTATTGCACTAGAAAATCAGGAATGGAGAAAAAGTACTCTGCTGAACAACGAGAGTTGGTTGACGACTAAGGCTAGTAAAGCAGAATGGATGATTGAGCAATCGGAAACACACTTATATCTAAATAACATCTTAAATTTGGAACAGAAAAGCATTCAGATGAATCAAGTAGGTACTCAACGCTATTTGAGAAAAAATGGGGACTGGCTCTATATTTACGAAGTAGCTGAAGATAAAAAAGAAGACAATAGGGCGTTTATTATTTATAGATATAAACTACCGATTAACTACGAGTCGCAATAAAAAATTATGAAAAAAATAATATTAGGAGGTGTTATTCTGCTGTTTCTAATACTCAACTTTGTATTGATTCCAGATTATTATCGAGTAGCGACTAAAATTAATGCACAAGCAGTACAAATAGATACTTTTACTTACTTTCAAATCAATGAGGGAGAAAATAGGAGTAAGGGCTATTGCCAGATGGAAAAGGTAGATTTGATACAGACAGAAAAAGATGTATGGAAGGTCTATGATTGTATCACTAGCGAATTGCTATGGACACGGAATACTACTGGGAAAAAACTGATAGTTCAGTCTTCTACATGTTTATTAGAGTTAGGGGAAAAAATAATAGTTGATTCATTGTCTCCTCAATCTATTTTATCTAGAATCAACTTGGAGACAGGTGAGCTATTATGGGAAAAGAACTTGAGTGTGCTACAGCAAGATTGGGATCTAATAGAATTAAGAGATACATCATCAGGGGAATATTTACAGCAATTAGAAGAGGGGGCAAAAGTTAGAGTAGCAAAAGGAAAGAGCACTATATTAGCAACATTTTACCAGAATGATCATTTTGGTGAAATATTGCTAGGGGAATATGTTATTGATATAAAAACGGGACGAGCTTTGAGATTAAACACGTCGGCCAGTGCTTATCGGAGAGATATTGAGAAGATATCTTTTGAAGAAATTGTAAGTAAGTCTGGATGGGATTGGTCAAGTATAGAGTATTACTCAGAGGAAGAATTATTCTTGGATACAAAAAGTCGTCGTTTTTTTGAGGTAAAAAAGGGACTAGATCTAATGAAAGGGAAAGTTTATGTTTTTGCTACACCAACTCATTATGTGTTTGTTCAAGAAGGTACTTTCTTGAATTCGGAAAATAATATTCATGCGATATCTAATGTAAAGGCTAATCAAAAGTGGCAGGGAGTGGCTTACGATCTTGGTGATGCATTACTAGTAGAACGAAACCATCTTACCTTATATAATGATAAGATGTATTCTATTTATAATATAAGTGATTTGGAACGACTAGAAATAGTAGAACCTAAAGATAGAAGGTATATGGATGAACGATTTCGGCTAGAAATGGAAGAGGAGGAAGTCAAATGGATAATAGAAGAGTCTAACTATAGTATTTATGTGAATAGAATAAATACAGAACAAATAAAAGAACTTCGAATGAATCTCTGGAAAGGAGAAAGATTCTTTCGTAAGAAAGGGAACTGGATGTATATTTATGAGACAGATGAGAGTGTAGAAGCAAAATATCAAACCAAACAACTGTATAAATATAAAGTACCTTTTCATTTTGAATCTCAATAACTTCTAATCATAAATTTATGAAATATTATATTAGCCTTTTACTCGTATTTGGCATCGTTTGGTCCGCTGATGCGACCAAACTATTTGGTACCTTAAAGACGACCGACGGAGAACCGCTAGGTTTCGCTAGTGTCTATGTAACCGGAACTTCCATTGGTACCACCACTAATATGGATGGTGAGTATACGATTAAGTTAGAAGCAGGAACTTATGTTTTTGCTTTTCAATACATTGGTTATGAAACAGAAGAGCGGACGGTAACAATAGATAAAGAGCCAGTAGAATTGAATGTTGTATTAACGCCAACTGCGTCTAATATACGTGAAATTGTTGTGACAGCAGGAGAGGATCCTGCCTATGCTATTATTCGTAAGGCGATTCGGAAGCGAAAGTATTACGAAAAACAATTTAAGGCTTTCAGTTGTAATGCTTATATGAAAGGGACACAAATTATTAAAGATTTGCCCGAAACATTCATGGGGCAGTCTCTAAGCGATTTGAGATCTGGACTAGATTCTAATGGTACAGGGATTATTTATCTTTCAGAGTCTTTGTCAGAATTGTATTACCAAAAAGGCGAATTCAAAGAAATTATGACCTCCTCTAAAGTGAGTGGTGATGATAATGGGTTTAGTTTCAATTCTGGAGCCGCTATGGCAGAGATGTCTTTCTATGAAAATACTTTTGAATTGGGCGATGCAAAACTTTTGTCTCCTATTGGAACAGGGGCTTTAGCTACTTACGATTATAAGTTGATTAGTACTTTTGAGGATAATGGAGGACGGGTTATTAATGAAATACGTGTGTTACCTAAAAATAAATTAGGGGCTGTTTTTCAGGGAACGATTTATATTGTAGATAAAGATTGGGCGATTTATGGTACAGAGTTATTTACGACCGGGCAGGCAGCTAATATTACGATATTGGATACGGTTACCTTCAAGCAAACACACATCAATTTGGGAGAAGATAAATGGCGTATTTTTTCACAAGAAATAACGTTCAATCTAAAGGTTCTATTTATCAAAACAAGTGGTAAATTTATTGGTGTATTTACAGATTATAATTTAGAACCAAAATTTGAGAAAAATTTCTTCAATGCAGAGATATTTAGAGTAGAGGAAGCTGCTAATGACAAACGAGCGGCTTATTGGGATTCTATTCGACCTGTAGCTCTGACCGATCAAGAGCAAGTCGATTATACGACTAAAGATAGTATAGCTAAAGTACAAGGTACTAAGGCGTATAAAGATTCGGTGGATAGGGAAAACAACAAATTTGGGTTATTAAATTTGTTAACAGGATATACGTATACCAATACCTACAAAAACTACCAGTTTAAAGTTCTATCCCCCTTGGATAAGTTAACTTTTAGCAGTGTTCAGGGGCAGTTGTTGGGCTTGGGAGTGGAGTTTTTCAAAGGATTGGATGAAGAAAGTACTAAATGGTATAATATACATGCAGAAGGGGAGTATGCCCTGGACGATAAGCAATTTAGAGGAATGGGCTATTTTCAGGTCAAATTCAATTCTAAAATGAATAATTTTCTGCATGTAGAAGGGGGACGTCAGCTTAGACAGTTCCAAATATCTCAGCCTATCAGTATGTTACTGAATACTTATTACACACTTTTGCTACGTCAGAATTATGGTAAGTTTTATGATGAAGTGTATGGGAGAGTGTATTACTCTCAGCATGTTTTTAATGGATTATTTTTCAAAGGGGAAGTGAAATATGGACAACGTTCGGCAGTGACGAATAATACAGATTTTTCATGGATTAGAAACCCAGATAAGCCTTTCTTTTCTAATAACCCAAAGGATTTTAGTCGTCCCCCAGCGGCTGATTTACCTAGTTTTGTGGCCAATGATATGCTAGAAATGACGGCGGCACTACGAATTCGTTTTGGACAGAAGTATGTTACCTATCCCAATAGACGATTTTATACAGAGGGGAAAGGACCTGATATTTGGCTGCGATATCGTAGGGGAATGAATATAATGCAAGGAAATACTAATTATGACTATGTAGAGCTACAATTGACTAAGTCAGATGTCCCGTTAGGAATCGCAGGTCTATTTAGTTATAATGCCAGAGCAGGGGTGTTTTTGAATAAATCGCCGTTTTTGTATTTTATGGATTATCACCATTTTACAGGTAATCATACGATGTTTGCGGCAGCTGGAGCTTTTCTGAATAGCTATCAGCTTCTGCCATATTATGAATATAGTACCAATAGCCATTTTGCAGAAGTACACGTGCAACATGATTTTAATGGTTTTATTTGGAATAAAATACCTGGACTCAAGAAATTAGGGTTTGAGTTTGTCACTGGAGCACATTTTTTATACACACCAGAGCAGAAACCTTATTTTGAATTTAATGTAGGAATTGATCGGATTGGGTGGAATCTGTTTCGATTCTTAAGAGCTGATTTTGTCATGGGCTATCGTCCTAATGAGCGACTTCGTATAGGAGGAGTATTGACACTTCAGTTTTCACTCTAGAAAAATAGACAGTTATGAGAAGATATATATTTTTGCTGATAATAGTATTGACCCTTATCAGTTGTGGTACAGACAGTACTATTGTTACGAATACAGAAGAAGATACGATTACTAATACTACGACAGAGGTGTTGACCACACCTTCGGTAGAAGAGAATACAGGAATGACTAGCCGTCCAAGGATTGAATTGAGGGGCGATTTTGATGGAGATGGAGTAGAAGAGATCTTGACTGAAAGTTATTTAAATCAACATACAAATGAACCGATTAATCGTAATAGTGGCAAAAGTTATGATGAACTACAAGCTTATATTCCAACCCAAACTCCTAAGACTACGTTAGTTTCTACCCATGAAAACATAGCTCCACTTTTGATCAGTGATGCTGCGAATCAGTTAGGGATTGATTTTGTTAAAAATGAAGGTGATTTGAATGGAGATGGTACCGATGAAATAAGTTATGTTGTCAATTGGTTGGATCAGTCGACACTCAATCGAGTACATATTGCAACTTATCAAGAAGAGAGCTGGAAAATATTGCAGACTTTTTCGATACGTGAAACAGTTTTACCAGCATACAATAAAGGAGGTAATTTCGAAGGTGTACTACATCCAATTCCTAATCAACCTGGTAAAATCTTAGTGAAATTTATCAATGAAGGAGCAATGGAAGAGTATGCAATCTTGGATTTGAACAAATCTGATAAGCAGTTGCCTGAAGATAAACCAGCAGAACAGCGTTTTGAGGTCATAGATGACTCTGTTTTTGTTCCAGAATTCACACTGAAATTTAACTTGACACCCGCAGTGGCTGAATTGCTAAATGATGAAAAAGAGGTACTAGAGTTTTCTATTGATATTATGGGTGAGCCACGAAAATCAGTAGCAGTGGAGTCTTTGGAGTATTACAATAAGGAGGAAGGGCTGTTGTATTTAATGAATAGAAGAGTACAAATAGTAGGTAAAGAGCGAGAGTGGAAAATGTTTGGAAAAATAAACGAAAAAGCATTTTTGAAGTTGATGAACCCTGATATAGAGATTACGATTAATTTTTATAGTGGACGTAAATCATCTAAACTAAATATTTTTAGTGCACAAACGATTATTGAACCTATTTCTGAATTAGTCGGAAAGGTACATACGGTCAAAGTAGAGTTATTGAACAAGTAGATATCTGATGATTTCTACTCAAATCGAATCATTGTTTTAGTGAAAGGTTGCCAGTTGAGACCTTCTACAGTAACACGTGCTTCTAATTTATACTCAGATTTTACTCCTTTCAGAGATTTAGCTACAGACACTAATCCTTTGAATAGGGTGTTTTTATTGGCAATTTTATCCATATTAGATTCTAATGGTTGATAAGGGAGTTTGAAAAAAACATTTTCAGCATTATTGTCATCTACCATTATAGGTTGGTCAGAGTCCCATGTGCCGAGTAGATATTCATCTATTCGTTTATCGCTTTTGGTACCATGAGTATATATTTCATATAGTTTTATTTCAATCTGAAGGATTCTTTGGGGACGTTTAGAGTAAATTTCTAGTTCTCCATTGATTGTTTCTATTCCACTAGGATAGGAAGGCAATACTTGTAAACGTATTTTTGCTCCTTCTATTCCCATCCAATTTTTTATTTTCCCAAACATAGTTTTGTGTTTTTATTTCGAAGTTGTTTATAAAGAGACTTTTTAACGATCAAAAATGCGAAGAGTAGACTTTTTTCACTGTAGAAACATTTGTGAGGTTACTTAACCACCTCTTCTTCTAATTTCTAAGATAACAAA
>CAYOJF010000125.1:0-12718 GCA_964404215.1 uncultured Aureispira sp.
AAAGTAGAAGTAGTTGCTCCAATCTCTGCCCCCATATTACAGATAGTACCTTTACCTGTACAAGACATATTAGTTGCACCTTCTCCAAAATACTCTACAATATAACCAGTACCACCTTTAGCACCAATAATACCTGCTACTTTCAAAATAATATCTTTAGGTGATGTCCACCCATTCAATTTACCTTTGAGGTGAATACCGATTAGTTTAGGCATTTTAAGCTCCCAAGGAAGTCCAGCCATAACATCTACTGCATCTGCTCCACCAATACCAATCGCTACCATACCCAATCCACCTGCATTCACAGTATGAGAATCAGTACCAATCATCATTCCACCAGGAAAAGCATAGTTTTCTAATACAATCTGGTGAATGATACCAGCTCCTGGCTTCCAGAAACCAACACCATACTTATCTGACACCGAACTCAAGAAATCATAAACTTCTGAGTTTTGATCATTTGCTCTATCCAAATCTTTACCTGCTCCTACTTTAGCCTGAATCAAGTGATCACAGTGTACTGTAGAAGGAACTGCTACTTTTGATTTTCCAGCCATCATGAACTGTAACAATGCCATCTGTGCTGTAGCATCTTGCATCGCAACACGGTCAGGAGAGAAATAAACATAATCTTCTCCTCTTCCGTAGCTTTTGAGTCCTGACGAAGGATTGAGGTGAGAATACAAAATCTTTTCTGACAAAGTCAAAGGTTTGCCCAATTCCTTGCGTGCTGCCTCTATCTTGGAAGGCAAAGAAGCATAATGCTTCTTAATCATATCAATATCAAATGCCATAGTATGGATAATATCTTTTAAATTATTAAAATGTATTGTTGTTCTTATCAACAGGAATAACAAGTGTTACAACTAGTTTCTGTCTCGTGCGAAAATACATTTTTTTCAGCATTTTTCATACAAAAACTATTATTTAGATTAAATCTAACTAGCTGTTTAATTCTAAGGTGTCAAGTCGTTAGAGTTGCTCTACAATGTTTATCTTCTTTTATCGTATTTGCGAAATTCGCTCCCAGGTTGTCTTAAATATCCCAAAAAGCAATCCACTAAACAAGAAAATGTACCATGCATTAGAAAAATGTAACCACTCCTTGTCTATAATAAAAAGAGTTAACCCAAAGGCAACGGATAAGAGTATAACCAACTCATAAAACTCTCCAAACCAAGGCAAATGACTCAGTACAATCTGTTTTTTGAGAATAGCTAAAGTGATTATCATAGAAAAGACAGGCAGATAATACACAAAGAAATTTAAGTCTAACAAGCCTTTTTCTTGAAACAGTGCGGTATGTATCCAAAGACCAATAGATAAGACTCCGAAAATACAAGTCGCATAGACAATAGTAGCATAAATATAGATATAGGGTGAAACCATGCCTCTCAAACTTGTTAGCTTATTGTTGACCACTGCCATACATGGCAATAACAAAAATAAAAAAACTAATGCTATTTTGTCAGTGGCTACAGCGGCTATAAGTTCTTCTACTGTCATTTTTCTTTTATTTTTTTATGAATTTGAATAATATTCCATGCCTTTTGGCATCATTTTTTTATACTTTGCATTCTTAGAAAGATTGTAAAATATTACTAGATAGGTTTCTTGTCATTCTCCAATTGGGAGGTAACAGCTACATTCTTTCCTTTCAAATATACACTTAGAACTGGTTTAAAACCAAATCAAAATAAAATCAAATGAAAAACTTATTCTTTCTCCTATTACTTTTGACCTTTTGTAGTACAACTACCTCCGCTCAACGAGGTAAGAAAGACTTTAGCTATTGGGATGTAATGGAAGAGGTAACCATCAAATCCACTTTTAATCCTTTTACAGAAGATTTTAGCAAGACACCTACTTTTGGGAAAAAAGTAAAAAAATTAGATGGCAAAAAAATTGACCTTAGAGGATATATTATCCCTGCTGATTTGACTAAAGGGCGAATGACTCTATCCAAATTTTCTTACAGTTCCTGTTATTTTTGTGGAGCTGCTGGACCAGAGTCTGTCATAGAAGTCGAAGCGAAAACACCTATTATTTATCGTATGGACAAACCCATTCATCTTCAGGGGACTTTACGCCTTAATATAGCCAAAGAAGGACAAGAGTATGATCCTTTTAGATTACTATATATCTTAGAAGATGCCACCTATTATGTAGAGGAATAATTTCTAACAAAAATTCGTATTTCTAGCGAAAAAGAAAGACCTTTGAGTCTATATTAGCATTCTAAACATTTAGAATGCTTTTTTTATTTCATGATTCCCAATCTTTCCTTGATATGTCTCTTCGTTCTATCTGGCTTTTAATCCTACTAGTGCTTCCTATCTTTGCAATCGCTCAAGACGAAGAGCATAACAAACCTGTGGGGGATCTTTCTAGTCCTAGAGAAGCAGCTTATCAGCATACTTATTACCAACAAAAAAAAGCTCAGTCTGAAAAAGAACGAGATAACAACTTGGTCGAATCAGCGAAAGCTTTCGTCAAAAAAAGCGAACGACGTAAAATAAAAATAGGCTCTGAATCGGTTGAGTGGGCAATCAAGCTACAGCAGATATACGATGGTAAAGGACTCGAAATAAGAGAAGGACTTATTCCTGATAACCCACAATACATAGACTCTACAAGTGGTAACCCCGTTTATGTTCCTTTCCCTAAAGAACTACCTGGTGTATATCTAGTACGTCCTAAACTCAAAAACAATAAAAGCCGAGCAGACTATTGGAAATATTCGACCGAAACTATTTCCAAAATATCAGAAATCCATCAAAGTGTTTACCCCCTTGGTTCTCATTACTTACTAGATTTATTACCTAAAGGAGAACGTAAGTTTTTAGGTTTAGAAGCATGGCAATATCTTGCCATTGTTATTCTAGCATTACTAGGTTTTATAGTCCATCTTTTATTCTGGCGACTCGTTAATTTTGTACTAGAAATCATTGCCAACTCTAGGCTAGGTAGAAACCATTTCGATAGTGACATTGTGAGCAAACTCTCTAGATCAAGTAGTATTCTAATTGTCGCCTATCTATTTTTTGTTTTATTACCTGTCCTACGTCTTCCACCTTGGTTGAGCTACTATCTACTTGGTGGTTTACGAATTTTCAATACTATTTTAATAATTTTCTTGTTACTAAACTGTGTTGACTTGACACGTTCTTACTTTGAACGAATTGTTGAGCGAACAGAAACAGATTCAGATGACCAATTGCTTCCTATTGTCATTCGTACCCTTAAGACAGTTGTTGTCATTGGGGGAATTTTACATGCTCTCAGTATTTTTGGAGTAGATGTTACGGCACTAATAGCAGGGCTTTCTATTGGTGGTTTGGCGATCGCTTTAGCCGCACAAGAAACGGTCAAAAATTTGATCGGATCTGTCATGATATTTGCTGACAAGCCTTTCAAGCTAGGAGATTACATCAAATCTTCTGACTTCGAAGGAACTGTAGAAGATATTGGATTCCGATCTACACGTATTCGCACCCTAGACACCTCCCTAATTACTGTTCCTAATGGTTCTTTGGTAGATATGGTAGTAGACAATTATGGAGAACTACATGCTAGACGCTTCAACACTACGATTGGAGTTACTTATTACACACCTCCTCATTTGATAGAACAATTTCTAGAAGGACTTCGAGAACTCAATCAAATACATCCTCGTACCAATACCAATATGTCCGTTATCAATTTGAATAATATGGGAGGATCTTCTCTAGATATTCTATTCATCGTATTTTTCCGTACCGTTGATTTTATCGAATATATTAATTTAAGAGAAGAGATGATTCTAGCTATTTTGAAATTAGCAGAAAGTATGAACATCCATATTGCATTTCCATCTAGTTCGGTCTATATCGAAACTATGCCCGAAAAAAAAGGTAGTATTCCTAATTATGACCAAATAGCATTGAATGCTTCCAATCAAAAAATGCAAGCCTATTTGAATACATTCCGAAAACAACAAGCTAATAAAAAGAAGAATAGTCCGCTTGATCCGGATCAAACGAACTATTCTGATATGGAAGGTTAAGAGCCTATTTACGAATATTATCAAAAAAAACTCTCCCCCCTTATTCTATGTATTTTATTGTGTGTTGACCACAATATTTTGTGACAAATTACCGTGACATACCGTCACATTAGCAGTATTAGAACCAAAACCCGTCGCTGAAATTTGACCCGCAAAGTCGACACCTACTACTTGTGCATTATCAGAACAGTAAACTAAATTGGCTCCTGATACTGCATTACCTTGAGCATCTACTACTGTTGCCTGAATCTGAGCGGTCTGTCCGAATCCTACAGTTACAGTACTTGGACTAGTCAAATTGATAGCAGTCGCTCCAGCAGCTTGTGTACCACAATTGCAACTACCGCCTGGTCCTGAACCTGATCCAATTGCGACAGAAATACTAGCAGAACCGCCTACTTCTGCATCATTCTGATCTTCAGCAATCAATACTGTTGCTAAACCAACCTGTGCATTGGCCTTCATTGTTACCGTTCCGTTTGCATCTACAGTAGCTACATCGAACATAGGAATTCCATAAGAAGGAATGAACCAATTAACGCTAGTTGTCGGTGTTCCTTGCCCCAATGCTAGCTGCCCATTCACTCTAACTACAGGGTGTTTGGTAGCCGTGAATGTTCTTGTTTTGCCTGCTGGTATAGCCGCATAAAATGGATCCAAAATAATAGCATTGTCTGGATAAACAGCTACATCAGCCACTCCTACAATACCATCTACTGTCGCTCTCAACTTAGTTTCACCAACTTTTACAGCTGTAACCAAGCCATTCGCATCTACAGTAGCAATCGTATTGTCATCTATAGACCATTGTATAGTTTTGCTTACTTCATTGTTATCAATATCATATGCTTTAGCAGTAAAGGTTGTCGTCTCATTCTTCAACAATTCCCCAGCCTCTGGGTTAACCACTACTCGAACAACAGGCAACTGTACTTTAGGGACACCTAATACAGTAACTGGTACAATATAACTAGAGTTAATATTACTAGCAGCCACTGTAATTTGACAATTCCCTACTCCTACAAAATCAACATTTCCAGTACTAGATACGGTAGCAACACTTGTATTGCTAGAAGTATAAGTATAGCTTGGTGATTGCGTTCCTAGATAAACTGTATTTAGTTGAATATCAGGAAATTCAGTATCTACCAAAATAGCAGCTGGTGCTACTGCAAATAAAGCAGGAGCTTGGATCTGAATCGGAGCTGTAGTAGTCAAAGTAACTCCGTCTACTTGTACTGATGCTGTAATGGTAGCATTACCTGCTGCGGCAATAGTAGCAACACCTCCACTCCCTAGAGTCACTACATTATTATCTGAGCTTGACCAAGTTACGTTCGTAGCGGCTGTACGATTACCATCTGTGTCAATCAATGCTGCTGAATAAGTGATATTTGCATTAGGTTCTGCATTTACAGCACCGTTATCAATCACCAGTACCTTATTAGTTTCTCCATCACCATCTCCTGTTTCACAAGCAGTAAAACCCACTCCAAGAGCTAATAAAAAGAATAAATTCCAATAGAATTTCATAAAAATTTAAATTGTTTTGGGCTTCATCTTTTGTTAGGTATTTCAGTGCACTATACCAAAGTATATCGATTAACTTTCAACAAAGACTATTCTGAATCAATTCATAGCAATCTTCATTAAACAAAAAAATAAAACCAATGTGTGATAATAATTTAATGTAACGAGTCGTTAACAACTGTTTGATTCGCTTTAACCTAATATCGTGCCAGTTTTAATTTTCTTTTTCTGCTTAATCTTTTATGATAATTTCTTCTTTTTGTTCCAATACATTGAGTAACCAAGAAATACAAGCTCCATGAAAGAAAGACTGTACATGAGCTAATTCATTCCCTTTTGCCTGAAGGAGCCACTCCTTAATTGACACTCGGTTTTCTGTAAGCAATTGGTATAGTTGATCAATATATTTGACCCTATTTGAGTGTAACCTAGGAAGTAGATTATCAATAATTGGTGGGTAGAAAAACTTCTCTCTAGGACAGAGTATCCCTTCTAGTTCTGACTCTATCTCTGTAATAATAGTGCTTTCTTGTATGAATGCTTTCAGAGATGCTTTATCAATCAAAAGCCCTTTGGTTTCCGCAGTCATCTCCTGTATCAATTTGGATTCATGACGTCGAAGTTCTTGTTTCAGTTTAACAAATTCAATGTCTGCTTGCTCCAGTAGAGCTGCAATCCGATAAAAAGTTCGTCGAGCAGTTCGAGGGATTTCATTTGCTCCTTTGTAACCAATATCATGTTCTATTTCTGCCCAAGAATGCTGTAGTATACTTCGAATTTGTATTTCAAACTTAATATTTTCAAAACGCTTATACTCTGGCAGCTCTAGTCTTCGTTCATTCAAAGAGACTACATAATGTAAACTTCGATAACCAAATTTTTCGGCATCCACATCCCGTTTATCTACTGAATTGAAACGGTCTACATTAAATTCTTTCGAAATGATTCGTTCTACTTCATTGATATCATCTTCAAAATACAAAATGATCCGAAAACCAACCAAATCCGTAATTTCATTGATGTCTTGGTATTTGTAATTTTTACGTACAATCTTCGTAGCCAGACTCTCCTTATCCTTGACTCGGTAAGTGATTTGGTGCGTATGCACCTCTTGGTGCACCAGTGTTTTCAATAATGAATAGACCACCCCTCCCAATTCTGCAAATAAGTCCTTCTTGATGGCATATTGATTGATAATATCAAGAGATTTATTTTTCATATAAAAGCTTTTTTGATCTGCAGATAGTTTGTTTTGTTACTCGAACGATCTAACAGGAGAATAGCCATTAAGTTGTAGCTCTTTTTAAAAGTACTCTGGTGTTTTGAAATAGTTGCTAACTATGAATCTTTGATATACCAGATAAGAGTATGTTTAACTAGTTTAACACCTAGCTTTCTTTTTCTTTTTACCTAATCGATCTTTATCTATCACTTTCTGAATATAGTCCTTTGCTAGTGGCACTTTGCAGGCAGTACCATTCATATCTACACTTATTTTTCCAATTTTTGCTGCTACTGCCATTGCCTTTTCGGACAAAGGAATCACACTACTACCAACCGCTATCACAAAGTGGTTCATGACGTGAGCTACTCGCGTTGGCTGATGCTCATGAATATGAACGACAATACGATCCAATAACTGTTCTATTTGATTCAAATCTAATTCTTCATCTTTTGTTATGGTTACCCAACTACTCAAGGTAGACCACCCTGTTGTTACTACATTTTCAGATGAGTTCTCTATCCACTCTAATCCCAAAGTCCAGCCATAAGGACTATCCGCAGCGATCCAAGGTACAGTGTATTCACTAATCATATACCAGTTCGCTTTTTTCGCCCAATCTTGCAAAGTAGTTACCGTTATTTCTTTCTCATTCGCCATCAAACCTGCCAAATACATCGCATCCACATTCTCCGTATCAAATAGCTCTAAAGCTAAAGCATGGTTTTTCTTCGTCTTTTTGAGTATCTTTTTTAAATCTGCTACCTTTACTCCATAAAAATCACCTGTAGCACCATGTTTGGTGTAAATTTTCTTTGTTTGCTCATTGCCTAATACAGCCAATTCTTGCAGTACTTCATTTCGTGTCATCAATATTATATTTTTAAGAGAACATATATCATTAAGATTCATCACCCTTTTTCCCATTTCTATTATGTCTAATAAAAAAGAAGATACCTTTTTTTCGTTAATATTCCTTACTATTATCACATCAACTTTAGTTATCCTTACTACTAATTGTCATCACCAATCTACCACTCCTCCCAAACCACACTATATCAATCAAAGTGAGTATGATTCTGTTTTACACGGTACTTTTCAGGAACGCTATTTAAACCTAAAGTTAATACACAACAAACCTAGCCAATTCAAAGATCTTCGCTTCAATATCAATACTTCTTGGGATGAAGAAAAGACACATTCTTATCAATTTGATAAGGCAGGTAAATTTGAAAAAAAAATAGCCTATAAAGAAAGTCGAATAGATATCTATATTCCAGGAGAAATTCTACCTACAAATAACGCTATTGATTCTATTTGCTATTTGTGGTTTCACCCTAATCAATGGTTCGAGTCACTAGATTTAGAGATCCTTACAGATAGTTTACAAGCCACTTATGTAACTGATAGTTTGGGTAAGTTTACGCTTACGATTACCTATCCTCCTTACCTCAAACCAATTGAGGCAAATATTAGCTTTGACCGCTCTTTGGGTGTAGAGATTGATCTACTCGGAAAGTACAAAGAATATCAAAAATATTACAAAATACAGGAACAGTCTGAGGGAAAAATAGTATTATTGATAGAAGCACCTTATTTCTTAAAAAAACATACTGCACGATACCCAGAGCGTTATCAAGAAGGAGATTATTACCCACTTGCGGCCTATCTAGTATTGGCTCCCCCACAAGGGCTATTCCATCACAAGCGTTCATCAAAAAAAGATCGCCCATATAAACCTAAACTTTACGCCTCGGGTTATACTTCAAGAGGCACCCCTTATGCTACAATAGGTTCATCTACCCCCTCTTATAATATACGTATTGATATCTCTAAAAAAATAATTCTGACCAAAGCCCACTTCTAATTCATTCATTATTCGATAATATGACTATGAAATATCTAATTTTTTCAGCAATACTATGCTTATTGGGACTAATCGCTTGCAAAAAAAAAACGACAGTGGATTGTATAGCCCCAATTCAAAAAGGGCTTTTAAAAAATAAAATGTGTGGGATGTCTTTTACGGCTCCCAAAGACCCTTTTGTAACAGATCCTATGCTCCCTCTCGAGGAACTCGGAATCAACTGGGTTTCGTGCCTTCCTTTTTCTATTTTCTATAAAAACCAACCCAAAGTACACGCTATTCAAGGTGGCTGGTGGGGCGAAACCTCAGCAGGTATTGCTGCTACTATCAACTATGCTCATAGCCGAAATATCAAAGTCATGTTAAAACCTCAACTTTGGAATTGGGAACAATGGATTGGAGAATTTGATTTACAAACAGAAACAGAGTGGGATACCTTTGAACAGTCTTATACAAAATTTATCATGAGATGGGCTCGTCTAGCCGATAGCATGGAAGTAGAATTATTTTGTATTGGTACAGAAATCAAAAACTCTGTTGAAAAACGCCCTGATTATTGGAGAGGGCTTATTGACTCTATTCGCCAAGTCTATAGTGGTCAACTAACTTATGCGACCAACTGGGATCATTTTCAGAAAGTTAAGTTTTGGGATAAACTAGACTACATTGGCACAGATGCCTACTTCCCGCTGATCAAGGATGATACCCCTGCAGTTTGTGATCTTAAAGAAGCTTGGCAACCCACCATGAACGAACTTCATGTCTTTTCTCAAGAATGGAACAAACCTATTTTATTTACGGAATTCGGCTATCTGAGTCTAGATGGTTGTGCTTACAATACTTGGGAACTCGAAAAAGATCGTACCAGTGTTGATATCAACGAACAAGCTCAAGCCAATGCGGTACAAGCATTACTAGAAGTGTTTGGAACTAAAAGCTGGTGGAGCGGTGGTTTCCAATGGAAATGGTATCCTAATCAGAGTGCAGCCTTAGGCGAAGGGGAAGCAGCTCGAGATTACACACCACAAGGCAAGCAATGTGAAACTGTACTAAAAGGGATGTATAAAGATTAAAGGCAAAGCCTAACAAAACCTATTTATCTTTCGTTATGTGTAGAAAGTGATTTAGTAGATCACTATACCCAATCTGGCATCCATAATTGGATGATTTTTTCTATTTCATTTAGAAGGAATTCATGCATAATGACGTCTAATAAAAAGTCACTTACTTTTAACTACTCAAACGATATCTCTATGAAAAACCTTTGTTGCTTTTTTCTATACATCAGCGTCTCCCAAATCCTACTTTTTTCTTGTGGCAAACCAATACCCTGCGAAGAAGCAGATTATCAAATAGCTGCTGATAAGATGAAAGGAATGACTGTTTTTGCTTCTTATTACCCTATTCAAAACACTCCTATTCAAGACTTAAATGAGTTAGGAGTCAATAGTATTACAGTCATCCCGCTAACTAATTTTTCGCCCAGTACCGCTACCTTTGATAGTACCTGTATGATGAATGGTATGCAATGCAATATGGGACACATAGCAACCAGAGCTAATATTGATATTATTCAGAAGGCTAAGGCAAAACAAATGACTGTTATGGTTAAACCACAAGTTTGGTCTATGGAAGGCTGGATGAATGAGTTAGACAATAGCGTCCCAATCACTTGGAATACATTTCACCAAGGGTATCTGGATTATATTATTAAGTGGGCCAAAATAGCAGACGAACACCAAGCTGAAATTTTTTGTATAGGAACCGAGTTACAAAGCTCAATTAGTTCTAACCCTGATTTCTGGGGGAATTTAATTGATACCGTCCGACATTATTATCATGGCAAATTAACCTATGCTTCCAACTGGGATGACACTCATCTTGTTCCTTTTTGGGGGAAAATGGACTATATTGGCATTGATACTTACTTTCCTTTATCTGAAGAAAAAATTCCCAATGTCTGCGAACTCAAACAAGCTTGGATTCCGATTCACTATCAAATCAAAAAATATTACACCCAATATCAAAAACCTATTCTATTTACTGAATTTGGTTATATGAGTGTAGAAAAGTCCGCTTCCAAAACCTGGAATTTGGAAGCTACTAAAGATAGCATTCCTATGAATGAACAAGCACAAGCCAATGCAATGCGGGCATTACTACAAACTTTTGGTCAACAAGATTGGTGGGCTGGAGGCTTTCAATGGAAATGGTATGCAGATGCAAGAGCAGCCGTCTGCGATGGAGATTTAACTAAAGAATATACTCCAGAAAATAAACTAGGCGAAGAAGTATTGCAAGCAATGTATTAAGTAGTCAAACAAATATTTCCGCCGTGAAAAAAGTCTACTTAATAGAACTCACTACTAAATATTAGAAAAGAATTTAAGATGCAATCATAGGAAAATAGTTTCAACTAGTTATTTAAACATACTCTTAACAAGGAAAGGAGGTCTTTAGTATTGGCAATATCAATTTTAATCCTTATTTTAGATAAAGAAGTTGTTTAATAAAGTTCATTTTTGAAAAAATGAGTATTTTTTTTGTTACTTCAGACTGAGATTTGACTATGAGCGAAGGTATCTCCTTTTGGTGTAAGTGTCTTGTAGACACTTAATGAAGAGAACTGCAAGCGGATGCCTTAGGGGATTCTTCATTAAACACCTTCTAGGATGTTTTACTCGTTCATCAGCTAATTTTTAACGATAAGTAACAAAAAAAGACTTTTCATTTAGATAGGAAGAGCCTTTTTTAACAACTTCAAAGTATAAAACAACACTGTTATACTAATCTACAATACAAACACGTTACATACACTATAAGTAGTTGCACAAAGATTACTTTTCAGAATGTAATTCGATCGAAAAAATGACTGAAGAGTGTTCAAAATTCTACATACTAATCCAAAAAGATCAAATGAAAAAAATATTAGCCGCTGCATTATTAATCACCTTACCCTTCTTCTCCAATGCTCAATACAACTGGAATCAAAATTATTTTGAAGTTGGCCTAGGTGCTGGTATCATGAATTATTCAGGAGAATTAACCAATTCCATTTTTGACTTCAAACACCTACGTCCTGGCGGAGCTTTATTTGTCCGTTACAACATTGGCAAATTCATCAGTGTAAGAGGACAAGCTGCTCTTGGGTTTATTTCAGGTAGTGATGCTGATTCTAAGGAATTGAGAAATAATATTAGAAATTTAGCTTTTGAGTCACACGTTTTTGAAGGCTCTCTACTACTAGAAGCTAATTTGATGGGGTACCAACCTCAAGGACATGACCAAATGTTCTCTCCTTATGCCTTCATAGGGATCGGGGTTTTTAATTTCAATCCTCGTTCTGCTCATTTCGACCCAAACAAGGATGGTGAAATGGTTCCATTACATGACCTCAATACAGAAGGACAAGGTAGTAGTACACTGTCTAATCGTAAACCTTACTCTAGAACGCAAATCTCAATTCCAATGGGATTAGGAGTCAAATTTGCAGTTAATAGTCATATTAATATTGGCTTTGAAATTGGCATTCGCCCTACTTTTACTGATTACTTAGATGATGTTGGGCAAACTTATCCTATTGATGCTGTTAGCAAAGAACCGCTATATGATCAGACACCTTATCGTTCAGGTGAATTTGGAGATAAGTCTGCTCAAGAACTATTCTCTGATAGGAGCTACGAATACATCTATAGCACGATTCAGAATGATCAAAATGTCAGTGCTGATTTAGCTCACATACAGAATATGAGTTATAGTGAATACCTTAACTATATTACACCACTATTAGCGGTAGATCCAAGTACGATTGCTGATGCAAATGATAGAGCAGCTGTTACCAATCATGAGACTTATATTGATCTGCGTGGCGGAAACCTAGTCAGAGGCGACAAACAAAATGACTGGTATTTACTCACAATGATTACCGTTTCTTACAACTTTATTGACAACGGTTTGGTTGGATTCAGAAAAAGACGTAAACGTAAAGCTGGTTGTAAAAGTGCACAGTTTTAAGAGTATGTGCTCTAAGTCGCGTAGAAGAATAATATTAAAA
>CAYOJF010000126.1:0-12496 GCA_964404215.1 uncultured Aureispira sp.
CGTCACGTCCGTGAGGATCATTGACAAGTAAATTGGGGATCAAAGACAAAAAAATGGTACTCATATTATTGAAAAATACAATTTTAAACATGCTCTTATCTGATCTAAGAGTAAACAGAAGTTAACTTATAATTAATGTAAACATTACATTTCCCTTACAGTGCTCCGAAAACAAATCCTGATTCCTTTACTATTTTTTCTGAAGAAATAGAATGTCTGACAAAAAGCTGTATTTTTGGTACAATAATGGCAAAAGAGCTATCATAGGTCTCATTAGATTTATTCCATTATCTATATCAATCAATCAAAATAGCAACATGAAAAAACTAGCATTTCTTCTAGTCAGTTTACTCTTAGCACAAGGTTTGTATGCACAAAAAGCAGCAAAAAAAAGAGGTGGTACTTCTCAAAAAGAGCAGTACAAAATCATTTGTGTCGGGTTCTACAATCTTGAAAACCTATTTGACACACTCAATACACCTGGTGTAAGAGATGATGATTTCACACCAGAGGGTTCTTATGCCTATACAGGTAAAATTTATCAAGAAAAATTACAAAATCTCTCCTACGTTATTTCGAAATTAGGAACAGAGAAAACACCTGATGGAGCTGCTATCTTAGGTGTATGTGAGATTGAAAACAAAGAAGTGTTAGTCGATTTCACCAAACAAGATCGAATCAAAGACCGTAACTATCAAATTGTACACTACAACTCACTGGACAAAAGGGGAATTGATGTGGGACTACTCTACAATCCTAAATACTTTTCGGTAATAGAAAGTGGAAAAATAACCCCCAAACTATTTTACGATAATGAAAACGATGGAAAAGAAGTAGAAGAAAGAGATACCGTTTTCACTAGAGATATGCTTTGGGTCAAAGGAAAGTTAGATGGTGAAGTAGTTCATGTAATTGTTTGTCACTGGCCATCTAGAAGAGGGGGATCTTACCTAAGAGAAGGAGCTGCTAAATTCTGTAAAGATTTTACTGACAAAATATTAAAGGAAGATCCAAAAGCAAAAATTATGATAATGGGTGATTTGAATGATGACCCTGTTAGCCCTAGTGTCAAAAATGTTATTGGTGCGAAAGCTAAAAAAGAATTCGTAAAGGAAGGACAGTTTTTCAATCCTGCCCATAAATTATATACACAAGGTTTAGGAACACTTGCATGGAGAGACTCTTGGAATCTGTTTGACCAAATTTTAATTTCTCACGGTACATTAAATGATAAAAAAGGTTACCGTTTCTATGCTTATGACCGTTTTTATCGTTCTTTCTTAATCAATAAGGCAGGACGTTTCAAAGGGTACCCATTCAGAACTTATGCTGGAGGGAAATATCAAGGTGGTTATTCAGATCACTTACCTGTTTGTATTTACTTAGTGAAAAAGAAATAGTAATCACTATAATTATCTAATTACTCCCAAAATAGAGCTAAATCAATGATTGATTTAGCTCTATTTTTCTTTAAGGAGGAAAGAGATTTTTATAAAAAAAAGTATTTCATCTAGGCAGAAAGAAACTTTTCAAACAACTTCATTAAATTTATGGTATGAAATACATTTATTATACTTTATGTTTTATTAGCAGTTTGCTACTATTGAGTTGTGAAAAAGCACAAATCAATCAACAGCTACAAGAAGAAATTGGGATTATAGAACAACATCTCAATAGCAATGGTATTGTTGCTCAACAAGATTCTGCGGCAAGTTATTATTACCGTCTGACTACCGACCAGTCCACTGGGACATTCCCTAGCCTCGGTGCTAATCTAAAAGTTGCAGTAGATTATGAATGTCAATTACTAGATGGCACTATCATTTATGACAGTGGAGTCACTCCAGATACTATTAGCATAGATAACGCCATAGTTGGTTGGCGACTAGCTCTCCCTCAATATACCGATGTAGGAGACGAGATAGAACTTTGGCTTCCTTCTAAACTCGCTTACCAAGAACAAGGCAATGGTCTGATTCCTCCCAATACCCCTTTATTTTTCAGAGTTGCTCTTCGGGAGATTGACCCTCATTTCTAATAGCATTTTATTTAAGAAGCCGTCTAAATATTATTGGGATATACTCTAAAACGAATTCCTTTTGAATACGAAAATACTACCACTAATTCTACTAGGGCTAATTGCCCTATTGGTTACCTATTGTACTCCTAGCTCAAACACTTCAGATGTAGGCTTCCAAAATCTAAATGACTCCGTTCAAATGGTTGGAATGCAAATGTGTCGTAACTGCCATGCTGATGTCTATGACACCTACATCCAGACAGGAATGGGACAATCTTTTGGCTCCGCAGATTGGCACAAGACTGCTGCCAAATTTGGCAAGGAACACATCATTTATGATAAGGAAAAGGACATGCATTACTATCCATTTCTAAAAGATTCGATTCTTTTTGTCCTTGAATATCGTCTTGAGGGTGAAGATACCACCTATCAACGCCTTGAAAAAATAGATTATATCATTGGTTCTGGACACCATACCAATTCCCACTTATTGAATAGGAATGGATATATTTATCAAGCTCCTATTACTTACTATACACAAGATGGAAAATGGGATTTAGCCCCTGGTTTTGAAGATGGTAATAACAAGCGATTTGATAGAGCAATTCTATCCGAATGTATGACCTGCCACAATCATTATCCCACACCTGCTAGTGGATCCGAAAACAAATACCACAAAGTCCCCTTAGGCATAGAATGTGAGCGTTGTCATGGAGCAGGAGGATTGCACGTACAAGAAAAACTATCTGGTAAAAAAGTAGATACCAGTAAAGCAATAGACTACAGTATTATCAACCCACGTCATTTACCTATCGACAAACAAATGGATCTTTGTCAACGCTGTCATCTGCAAGGGATTACTGTACTTAATGAGGGGAAAACCTTTTATGATTTCAAACCAGGAATGGCTCTAGCAGATGTTATGAATGTATTTCTACCTCGCTTCACAGACTCTGACAAACGATTTATTATGGCATCCCAAGCGGACCGTCTTCAGTTGAGTGAATGCTTTACGGTATCTGGCGAACTGTCTTGTATTACGTGCCACAATCCACACCACAATGTCCATGCTACTGACAAAAATCGTTACAATGCTTCTTGTATTAGTTGCCACAATCCCAAAACCACAAAAAGTAAATTATTTGACTGTTCTGAAACACCCCTAGAGCGAGATAAACTAGCTGATAATTGTGTACAATGCCATATGCCTAAATCTGGTAGCATTGACATTCCTCATGTTAATATTAGCGATCATTTTATTGGTAAAAAGAATACCCTCAATCGAAAACAAAAAGATACGCTCTCTGAAGAAAAAGTAGAAGATATTGCCAATTTCTTAGGACTACAAAGCCTAGTTATTGACCAACCTACTCCACTAGATATGGCAAAAGGATACTTAGCACTCTATGACAAGTTTATGGGCTCTCCTATTATCTTAGATTCCGTTGATTTTTATCTCAAAAAAGCCACTCAAGCTGATCCTATTCAAAAAAATAAAGTATTGATTCATTATTATTTTAATAGAAATGAATTTGCACAATTATTAGCTATAGCACCAGCCGTCAATACACTGCAAGACGCATGGACCGCTTATCGAATTGGAGAAGCTGCCATCAAACTCCGCCAACTTGCCAAAGCAAAGGACTACTATACCAAAGCCACTCAAATACACCCCTACAACTTAGAGTTTCAAGAAAAAAAAGGGACAACATTAGCTCAATTGAAAGAACTGGCAGCAGCTCAAAAAACATTTGAATTTATACTAGCAGAAGATGCTCATCGAAAAATGGCTTGGTCTAATCTAGGGTTGCTTTTTGCTCAACAAGGCAAAGTCAATAAAGCACTACAACATTATAATCAAGCCCTAGCACTAGACCCAGATTACAAAAATGCCTTACTCAACAAAATCGGACTCCTAGTCTACCTAAAAAGAGAAAAAGAAGCCCAGTCCATTATTCAGCATTTAATAAAAAAGTACCCTGAACAAAAAAGCATTCTAAAAAATAAAGGAATTTTGTAACATTGGTACAACATTCGCATTATACCCATAAAAACATTCGCATACTATCCTATTAGGGAAAGAAAAAAAAGAACTTATGACACGTTTAATAATAATGAGTGTATTCCTTGCTTTGGGGCTACAAATGCAAGCTCAACAGGCCAATACAGAAAAAAAACAACCGAAAGCCCCACGTACCATTATCAAAACTCAAAAGAAAAAAATAGATTCTGTCAATGATAGTATTTATTATGAACGAATCCGAAAAGATGAGTTGGATGGTATGTATATTCCACGTGATTTATACGATTGTTTCCGAATACTTGATGAACAAATGACCGCTACCGCCAAAGAAAAATTCATGGCTTTTTCGGATGAGGAAGTTGACCGTAGAACACATGGTACCCTAGGCTTCTGGATGGAACATAAATGGTCGATTGCTGAAGGCTCTCGCCTCACTGAATATTTCCGCAATATGGGTGTCCCTCATTACAATTATATGATTGGTATCATTATACAATCCTACCACAGACACCTTCACAAAAAAGATATTAAAATCAAAGAACAGGTACTTGCTTTCCGCAAAGATTGGGAGAAAAAACAAAAAGCAAAAGCTGAAGATATGCTTATCAATGATAAAGGATCAGAAGAGTAATTTTTCTTACTCCTATAATTTCTATAGCCTTACAAAATTAGTTATTTTGTAGGGCTTCTTTCATTTTGACTTAACCACTTTTTTCATGCAAAAAATCATCTCTTGTTTACAAACGATAATTAGTATTTGTTGTGCTCTATTCTTTGTCGTGCCGATGTATTATTCTTTTGATATGGTAGGTGTTGTCAATAATGAAATGAGTGGTGGAGAAATGGCGTGGGTAAAGCAATATTTCTATCATGATGAATTTATTATCCTATTAGTTTCTCCCTTATTTCTTATTTGGGTAGTTTATCTTTTTGTCCGAGATAAAAGCAAAATATTTAAAATACCATTGTTACTATTCGCTGTAGGTCTTACTACGTTTCATATATACATAGGTTATTATCTATTAAATGCCCCAATACAAGATTTTTCTGCTACTTGGGGTATTTTTCTATTCTTTATCTTAGCTCCACTTCTGTTTGTATTATTATTATTGGAAATAATAAAATCTGGTAAAACTAAACAGAAATCTATATTGAACAATGAAATAATACTAGACGAGTAACATATTTAACAAAACACCCATGAAAACTCTATTATTAATAATTTGCCTATTTACTCTGACCTCCTCCTTCGCTCAACTAGAAAAAATGGTCTATCCACCAAAGGAGCCATTTACAGACTTCCTCCAAGAGCCAATTTCAGAAGTTTCCGTCAGTTTCTATTTTGGTGGGTGTTATCTCCAGAATACGATCCAAGTTACTTACAAAAAAACTACTGATAATCATCTAAAAGCAAAATACTGGACAGAGAAACATCAAGATGACAAATCAGTAAAAGAACGCTACCAGCAATCCGTCAGTAGTATTGAGTTAATAGAAGCCCTCGTGAGTATAAATAAACAACCCAATGCAACTCCTAGCATAGAAGACTTCAATCTTACCACTCAAGACAAACAAGATTATCTAGACTGGGTAGATACTTTAGAGTCCAACCATAGGGATCCAAATTTTTTCAAAGACAGCAGCACTAGGTTATTTTACCAAAGTATTGTTCATGACCTTGATACTTTAAGTTCTTCAACAATATTACAGGCACTTCAATACTGTCCCAATTTAGTCTATATCAGTGCTTATGCTGACTTAGAAATTACGATAAAAAACCAACAACAAGACAGTATAAAAATTATCAAAAAAGGCTTATTGAATCCTACCCCATGGAATCTCCCGTTGACTATTTGTCATCATCAAAAATGCTTTGAATCTTACCATCCTGAATTAGTCAAAGCACTTCGAGAATACCTTCCCAATACTGCTGTTTTTCTAAACAGAGGTTTTCCTCATTGTCAAAACAAATACCTAATCAAACAGATAGCAGACTATTTGTATCAACAGCAAAAGGAATAAAATCTATATTTTATCCTTTATTTCCTGTATTTTCTCCTAAAAAAAGCCGATTTTTGCAGCCTGTAACAAACTAAATTATAGCATTTTTGCTTGGGAATATTTTCCAATCAAGTACAACTTTCAATTTAATACCAATGGATGTAAAAACATTAGAAAATCAGTTTGAAACGCACCTTAGTACGTGGAGAGAGGATGAAAAAGCCGCTTTGGAATTGCTCAAAATTGTAGGAGAATTACGATTTGATCGTGGCGTAGAAATCATTCTTTTCAGACGTAATATTTATGATGCTCGACCAACTGAAGTAATAAATGATCACTTGTTTGCTAAAAATTATGCAAAACAGCCGATCAATGTACAAATGAGTTTGGAAATAGTAAAAGCTATCTCTCAACTAGATTTAGCACCTGCTAGAGTTGATATTGGAAAACTAGCCCTCAACTGGCTCAAAACTGATGGTGATGCTGATGAAATGATTCATTTTGTTAGCAATGAATTGAGCACTTTTATTGGACCTGAAGCAAAAAAAGCAAAAGTAATAGAGCCTAGAGATGTCGTTCTTTATGGTTTTGGTCGTATTGGACGTCTTGCCGCTCGTTTCCTAATCGAAATGATGGGAAAAGGAGAACAATTGCGTTTGAAAGCTATTGTTGTTCGTCCCAAAAATAAAGCTAACCCAGCAGAAGAATTGAACAAACGTGCTTCTTTACTACGTAAAGATTCTATTCATGGCAAACTTCGTGGTACCGTCAAAGTAGATCAAGAAAATCAACAATTGATTATCAATAGTTGTCGTGTACAAGTGATCTTTGCAGGTAGTCCAGAAGACATTGATTATACTGAATATGGTATACAAGATGCAATTTTGATTGATAATACAGGAGCTTGGAGAGATAAAGAAAATCTTAGTAGACACCTACGCCCTGGTGTCAAACAAGTACTATTTACTGCTCCTGGTAAAGGAATCAAAAACATTGTACATGGTATCAACCAAAAAGAATTAGATTTTGAAAAAGATACCGTTTTTTGTGCCGCTTCTTGTACCACCAATGCGATTGCTCCTGTCCTCAAAGTACTACACGATGAGCTAGGAATCAACAATGGTCACTTAGAAACGATACACGCCTATACCAACGCCCAAAATCTACTGGACAACTACAATAAAAAAGAAAGAAGAGGACGTGCCGCTGCTGTCAATATGGTCATTACTTCTACAGGAGCAGCTTCTGCGGTTAGTAAAGTAATCCCTGCTCTTAGTGGTAAACTCACAGGTTCTGCTATTCGTGTGCCTACTCCAGACGGTTCTTTGGCAATCATGACACTGAACATAGAAAAAGAGACTTCTATCGAAAAAGTGAATGAAATCATGCGTCATGCTTCTCTCTACGGAGATTTAGTAGAGCAAATCAAATACTCAACTTCCAAAGAGTTTGTTTCTACCGATGTCATTGGAGCTTCGGCAGCATCTGTTTTTGATGCTCCTGCTACACAAGTTAGTGCCGATGGCAAAACGATTACTGTTTATGTCTGGTATGACAATGAGTATGGCTATACTCGCCAGGTACTACGCTTAGCAAAATATGCGGCTCAAGTTCGTCGCTATCGCTATTATTAGGATTTAATATGTATTTAATATATAAAAAACGGTTTGTAAAGCAACTATTGCCTTACAAACCGTTTTACTTTGCTTCTATATAAGCTAAAATTTGTTCTATTTGCACACTATCCAAATTTTCAAATATAGGCATACTCTCTTCAGACCACTCTATCATCATTTTTGCTCGTGGATTTCCTTCTTTTGCTAATTTTTCAGAATTTCTGATCCATTTGTAAATAGCTCCCTCATACTCTACCCATCGTCCCCTAACACCTGCTAAAGCAGGACCTGTCATATCTAAAAGCATTGTATTGTTATGGCAAGAAGCACAATATTGTAAGAATAAGGCTCTACCGTTCATTTCTCCAACATTAAACCTTTCAGGTTCATCTATAACACCACATCTAAATTCGTATTCCTTTTGTACACTAGTTAACTCCTCATAAATCCCTGCACATAAAGCAGTTGATATAAGTGCCTCATTTAGATCCATTTTAACATATATGCCAAATAAAACATATACCATGAATACACATTCATTTTACACCTATTAGAGTATGTGTTATTTTATATAAAAATCAAGCCCGTCTATAGGGTTATTAGTGAAATATTTTTTCTGAATCTGTTCTTGATTTACAAAATGAAACACTTTCATTGCTCTTTCTTTTTCAACTTTACTTGGTGTACTAAAAAGAGTAATTGCTTCCCTTTTCCACTGTTGAACATAAAGCTGTGCTTGTGCTCTGATCACCTCTGATTCATTTATTGTTTCCAATAGTAAATCTGGTAAAATAGAATAACCGCCAATATTACTGTACAATTTAAGGATAGATAACTTTATTTCTTCTTCTGCCTCTGAAAAATAGTTTCTTGACATTTTGAGCATATCCTCATTATTATTTTCTCCAAAATATTTAATAATTTGATTTCTTAAGCCTACTTGATGGGTAAACAGATGGTTTTTAGCAAAATTGAATACTTTATTTGGATCTAGGTTCGACAATACATAGAAGGCTGTTTTTATGACTCTTATTCTATCGTTTTCCAAATAAGGCTTTATATAATTATCGCATGCTTTCGCTTCAATATCTAACAATCCTAATAAAGAACCAATCACATCTTTTTCATCTTGTAATTTTTTTATATAAAACGCCTTATAATCAATAGATTCTCCCTTGAGATAAAATCTAGCCAAGTGGCGTATACTCCCAGATTTATCCGCTATAAAATTGATCAAAAGTTCCTCAAAACCAACTTTATCTCTGAATTTATAAAGTGTACTTTGTCTGACTCTAGATGAGTTATCTTTCAATAATTTTTCTTTTTGGTAGTCTGCTAAGTTATCGAATTGTTTCAATACCAGAAGTCTAATAAGGAAATTTTTATCCTCTAAAAATTGGTCAATTTCCTCATTAGACAGCACTTCTTTTGATAACTCTCTAGCCAATATTAGTCGTTCTTTATCTCTAGTTTTAGCAAAAAAGGTAAATACCTTAGTACGGTTCTCTATTACCAAGAAAGTAACTATTTTACTATATATTGCTGAAAGATCAACCCTTTCAACCTTTTGCAGCCATTGAAACAGAGACAAATTATTAATTAATTCTTGTTGAAATTCAGCTTTTATAAAAAATTTCAATTGCTTTTTAGCAACTTCTCTCACAATTGGAACCCAATCAGCTAATCTAAAGATGATAAATGGTAATCCTTCTTTAAATTTTAGTTTACCTAGCTTTCTTACAGCCATTTCTCTTATATATCCATTCTTATTAAAAGAGCCTATTTTCATTAAAAGACAAAACGTCTCTATATCAAACTTTGATTCAAAGTAAGCAATATCTGATTCTGAAATTTGACAAAATTTTAATGAAGCATAATAAGCTTTCTTACCTTTAATTTTAGCAAACAGTACTTCAATAGTTTGAATAGTTTTGTTTCGGAATTCCTCTTCATCTGCTTTCAGAAAAGGAATCAGACTACGAATCAGTGAAGGTGAACCTATTTTTGCGAGTTGCTCTAAAGCAATTAATTTATCCACTTGATCCTCTGTTTTTCTAAAGAACCACGTCTTCTTTTCCTGCCTCCTTAGAATTTCTAAGTATTCAACAACTTCCATTTGTTCATCTATATTTTTCCACCTATATTCCCTAAAACGTCAATCTATCATTAGCTTCTGCAACAACAGCGGCTTTGTTTTCAGCCTCCTGTATCATGGTAGAAACAGCGATACCATGTACCCCAGCAATCATTAGTGTACTAATATCAATGATATCTACGCCTCCTACAGCGATAATTGGCATTTCTAAGTTACGTTTTTCCATCTGAAAAAGCACATGCTGATAACCAATCATACCCAATACTGGAGATAGGTTTTTCTTTGTTTCCGTGGGTCGATAAGGTCCTAGTCCAACATAGTTTACTTCTGCTTCAATTAGTTTTTCGACCTGCTCCCAAGTATTGGCAGTACCTCCAATGATTGCCTCTGCTCCTACTATGGCTCTAGCTGCCGCAATATCCATGTCTTCTTGTCCCAAGTGTACGCCATCAGCTCCACTCTCCTTTGCTACGGTTGGATTATCATTGATAATCAAAGTCGCTTCATAGACATCACAAATTGATCTTGCTTCTTTGGCAGCTTCCAAATAAGCCGCTTCCTCTATATCTTTTATACGTAATTGTACCCATTTCACACCTGCTATACAAGCTGCTTTGATGGACTCCAAATGTGCTGCTGCATTTTCTCCTTGAGAGATAAATTGTAATTTTCCTATTGTTTTCATGCTAATAAACCATTATTATGATACCCCAACAAAGTAGGGTTTGAATTTAAAAAATTTGACATATAAATCTTGGCTTTTTGACAAGATTGCCACAAAGGTAAACCTTTTGCTAAATTAGCCGCAATAGCAGCCGACAAAACACAACCAGAACCATGTTTTTCGTATTGAGCAACTATAGTTGGAGCAAGTGCTTGTACTCTATGGTATTGGTACAAATAGTCCGTTCCTTTTTCGGTCGTAGAGTGTCCACCTTTCAATAGTACCGCACAGTCTTGTGACATTCTGTACAAAACTGTTTCTTTATCCTCTCCCTGGCAAATCGCCTCTAGCTCTACCAAATTTGGTGTAATGAGTGCTATTTTCGACAAAATGGGCTCTAGATATTCCCAATGCGTATTCGTATGAAACGTAAAACCTGCACTCGCCCTAAAAATTGGATCTAAAATGATTTGCATATCAGGCTCTAGCTCCAATAGTAGATCAATCACTGCACTTAAAATTTCCCAATTTTCTATCAATCCTATTTTACATACTTTAGGACTAAATCTTTGGAAAAGTAAATTTATTTGTTGTCTAATTAATTCTAAACTTTGCCAATGTACCTCTTCAAAAGTAATATCATTCTGTATAGTCAAGGCAGAACATACATTGAGGGCATAAATCTCGTGTTGTTCCATTGTTTTGGTATCCGCTAACAGCCCTGCTCCTGCCGAAGGGTCAAAACCTGCAATGATTAAGGCTTCAGCCCATTTATTGTTTGACATATTGTATTATAGTTTTCAATGACTTGATTTTTGTCTTCCCATATCGCTCCTAATATGGCTACTTCTCTGAAATTTCGATCCCTAGCAATTGGGATTGTATTGTGATTCATTCCCCCTAGCCCAACTATATCAAAAGGCAGACTATCCCAATGATTATATTTCCACTCAGAGGAAGCTCTATAAGCTATCTTAGAAATACTATCAAAGACAGGACTCACAAAAGCATAGTCCATATAATGGGGTAATTTTTGGAGGTCTTCCACTTGATGAATCGCCGTTCCTAGGATATAATTCTCAAATTCCGCTCGGAAGGTATTCAGTTGATTCGTTTGTTCTAATGCTCGTCTAGCTCGCTCTCTCAGATGTACCCCTCCCAAACCAAAGGTTTTTACCAAAATAGAAAATTGATGTAATATAATTCGATCATAATAATCAGGTTCAATTTTTCCTAACAATGCTTCCACTTCATTTTGGGTTCCTTCTGGTTTCCGAAGATGCAACAAAGGCAAGCCTGCTGCAAAAAGTTGGTTCAATAACTTAGCTTCATCTACAAAAAAATAGGGTGTCGTAAGTAGTCGATGTTTCATTTCTGAGAAAAATCTTGGTTGATTAGTTATTAATCTAATTCTATTTTCGTTTTATAAATTCCATTTCGATTATCTGTTAGTGCAATCCAAAAAGACTCTTTTTTAATCTTAGTATAATCCACAACAATACAACTCTCCCACAAATCTAATGGAACATCCTGCTCTAGCATCACTTCTAAATTAGACTCATAATAGGCTATTATATTCAAATGTTGTTTCTCTGAAGACATTATTCGAAATACAATGTACTTTTCATTGCTAGTAGAATCAATTGCTAAAGAAGTAACTCTGTATAAGGAATCTTTCCTAGAAGATAATGATAATACTTTATCGTAAGGGATCGAAAAATCATGGGGATCATTCAGTATGACAAGATCATGAGCACTTACCACTCGCTTAGCTGGTACTAAATAGTTTTCTTCTTCAAAGACCACCTTTACTTGTTTAACTCCTCTTTAAGTAGTTCCTTTTCTTTTGTTATGATAACTACAACCACTTACCAGAAGTACACTCAATCCACCTATTAGCCATCTAACCATGTCTTCTTTTTTCTTTAGAGCATGTTTAAAATTGTATTTTTCAATATGAACGCTGCATTCAGAGATTCAGTGAATCTCTGAATCAAGAGAACCAGAGTACCATTTTTTTTACTAATTGAGACTCATTTTTTGATGATGAATGAAATAAACCCATAGGGTAGAGGTC
>CAYOJF010000127.1:0-12410 GCA_964404215.1 uncultured Aureispira sp.
GGGTTGATTTGTCTACGCAGCAATTTCAATTCATTTTTGATATTAATGGCTCTTAACTCTGCTGCTTGTCTTTCTTTGTATAGGAATTCTCTAGCAATACCGTACATAGAACTGGTGAAGAAGCTAAATAGAACCATCCCGAAAATAATGAATCTAGGGAAGCGATCTCCTCGGCTATTTGGAGTCATATTTAGAATAGTACCATCCTCCGTAATCATCGAAAAATTAATATTTAATTCTATTTTGCTCCAATGATTAATAAGGTCAAAAGTACATTCGATACTAAAAAAAGTAATAGGCATCAAAATAAGATAAACTAAGACCATTCGATACCAAATAAATTTATCGTTCCTAAATAGAAAAGGGATGATAATGCCAATATTGATATAAGCGACTAGCATTAGTAGAATAGAAGGAGGAAGGACCCGCAAACAAGCCATTGGAATACCAAACCATTGGATATTATAATAAAAAGGAAAAGCAGTCCAGACTACCCAAAAAAGGATATGTCCGACGATTAAACTGGGTTGATATTTTTTCTTTATTGGCATAGTTCGTAAAATAAATTCAATGGAATATCTAGCTTTTTTGTGGATAAATACCTTCAATTCTATTAATTACCTTATTTTTTCAACGAAATAAATTTAAAATAAAACGAAAACTATGAATGAAGAGGATAAGCAGTTTATGCAACGAGCGATAGACTTGGCAAAAGAAGGTATGGCGAAAGGAGCTGGAGGTCCCTTTGGAGCAGTAGTGGTAAAAGATGGAAAGATAGTAGGAGAGGGGTATAATAGAGTTACTTCTACTAATGATCCTACCGCCCACGCAGAAGTGACTGCTATTAGAGACGCCTGCTCTAATCTAGGGACTTTTCAGTTAGATGACTGTACTATTTATACTTCCTGCGAACCTTGCCCAATGTGTCTGGGGGCGATGTATTGGGCTAGACCTAAATTAGTCTACATGGGCTGTACAAGAGAGGATGCGGCTAATATTGGGTTTGATGACCAATTTATTTATGATGAAATAGAAAAAGATATTGACAATCGTCAGTTAAAAATTATTCGATTGATGCGTAAAGATGCTTTAAAGGCATTTGAGCTTTGGGAAACCAAACAAGATCGAACTGATTATTAGAAAAATAGGTAGCATTTAGATTAGAAATGCTGCCTATTTTTATTTGACATTTACTTTAGCTATCATTCGGTAGTATAGCGATGGCAGGAAGCGTTTGATATAGACCATGATCACTTCTTTCTGACCAATATAGGCGACCTTTTTTTCTTTCTCCATTGCTCGAACCATCTTTTTGGCGAAGGGTACAGGGAGCATTCCTGCTTCCTGACGGCTGTCCATATCGTTTTGTGCCGATCCATCCCCTACAAAAGCATTGAAAGAAATGTTTGTTCGAACAAAACCTGGAGCAATCAATGTCACTGTTATATTTTTGTCTACTAACTCTGCACGAAGGGAATCAAAAAAACCATGCAAAGCATGTTTGCTAGCAGCATAAGAGGATCTATAAGGAGTGCCAAACATCCCTGTTAAACTGGTTACAGATACAATTTGACCTCCTCCTTGAGCAACCATACTCGGAAGAACAGCTTTAGTTAGGGCTACTGTTCCTAGGTAGTTAATCGCCATTAAGCGTCTGTCTACTTCCAATATGGTATCCATGGCAAAAGAACGCTGCGAAATACCGCCATTATTAACCAAGACATCTATTTTACCAAACTGTTCTAATACTTGATTGGCAATGATTGGGAGTTGCTCATGTTGTTCCAAATCTAAGGTTTGTATATAGACTTTAGAGGTGTGTTCCAGACACTTTTTTTGCACTTTTTCGAGGGCTTCTTTTTTTCTACTTGATAAGATTAGTGAAGCTCCTTTTTGTGCAAGTTCGTAGGCAACTGCTGCCCCAATCCCAGAAGATGCTCCTGTGATCCAGACAGTTTTATTGGTATAGTTCATCTTTGTTAAGCGATTTTTATGATTTTTTATAAAACTAATATTTTATTTTGAATGCTTATGTAACTGAACTTGATGATTTGCATTATAGAGTAGAATTAATTACTAGTACAAAACACGCTCTTATTATGAATAGAAATATAGCATAGTCAAATAAGTATATTTTTGAGCCTGATTTTTTGACTAAAATGATAAATTATGAGGATATATTTTAGGGTGTTTTTATTATTTCAACTAGGAATCAATTTTAGTGTATCTGCACAGAACTGTATAGAACCAGATAGTTTTTTCAGAAAATATTCTCAAAAAATTTATTGTTTGGATGAGGTGCTAGGAGCTACAGAACGTATTGATGCCTTATGCATCAAAAGTGAAGATTTGGTATCCCCCTTGTATGGAAGCCTTTGTTTGTTAGATTCAATCTTTTTACATAGCCCAGATAGCTTCAAGGAAAAAGTAAAGTCTTTGAAGAGTTTGTATGTATATGGTTATTTGCCTCCAAATTTGATTGAATTGTTAAAGGAAGCACAAGCTCCTATTAATGCGATTATGTTACGACCTCCGAATCAAGGCTATAAAGTACATGATTTTCAAAGTATCTGTTTACTTAAACAATTCCATGACCTTAGCTATATAGAATGTGCTGATACTAGTGCTAGATTAGTAGAATGTATTCAACAGTTTGATCAACTGGATACATTAGTCTGGTTAAATATCTATGGTCAGAATCCTTATCTTGATCGTCTGATGAATATTACAACATTGATATTGCATCAGTATACTGGTTTTACTTCTCATAATACTGTATCTAATTGGAATTTTTGGTCAGACAGTATTTTATTCAATTTCCCAGCTCAACTCCAAGGGTTTTGTACTAAAGAATTGTCCTATAGTATATTTGGAGAGAAAGTAAGAAGGCAGTGCAATAAATTGGGCTCTCTTATAGATAAATCAGGGGATATTCTTTCAAATGATTCTCTTGTCTTGGAGTCAGAGCATTTTCCACCGCCTATGTCCTCTCTCAAAAAGCTGACTTTTACACACAGAATTTATGGAGGTGAATCTAGAGCAAGGTTCATTAGGGAATTTAGAATACCTTCATATATTGAGCAATTTAGTAGTCTGAAAGTTTTGGAGATTATAACTGGACATAAGCTTATCATACCAACTTCATTTTATACTTTATCTACTTTAGAAGAGCTGAAAATGATGGATATAGAGACGCTTTCAGATTCTATTCGCTATTTGCAAAAACTTAAAAAATTATCCTTATACAATTATTCACTGGAAGGTATTTATACCATTTCAGATAGTATTAGTTGTTTAGGTAATTTAGAAAAACTAGTACTTTATAATAGACTTCAAAGAGAGGCTGCATTTATGCCAAATGCTATTTATGGATTGAGCAGTTTAAATGAACTAGAAGTGACCCCTTATTTACTATCAGACTCTATTTGCTACTTGTCAGAATTAACAAAGTTAACAACGAAAGGAACCATAGAATCAGATGATTTGACTTCCTTCCCAGATAGTATTAGTTGTTTGAAAAAATTACGCTATTTAGAAGTGGGAATGCAGTATAGATTGGATAAATTTCCAGAACAAATATATAAACTTAATCAACTAGAGCAATTAGTATTTAGAGGGCAAATTAAAAACCCACTACTAGATGCAAAGAAGCTCATAGAAATGAAAAATCTAAAGTATCTTGAATGTAATATTTCTTTAATAAAGAATGAAGTACATTTTAGAAGGGTATATGAAGCATTGCCAGAACATGCTATTTTGAAACTCCATTCAGAAAATTATAAAGTACCTGAACTTTGGGGAAATGTAGGTTTATATGCAGATTATGATTGGGGGCAAACTATTTTTACAGGAGTTGAATTTTTACACTATATAAGCCACCTATCGAGTCAAAAAAGGAGAGATGTCTATGTAGAAAGTATGGAACAAAAAGTGACATTAACCAACATGAAAATTCCTCCTAGTTTTGATTTTCATACACTAGCATTTGGGGTAGAATGGAATTATTCGAAACAACCTAACTTTTTGATGGGGTATAGGATAGGATACAATTATTCACGAATTAGGACTCCTTTATCTTTTCAGGTAGACTTAATCGGGTATACTAACTATGAAAATGTTTTTGATGTAAGAATAGCTCCTCGGGTTGCTGTTCCTATCAAAACAGATGTGGTGATTATTTATCTACATTATAGTTATAAACTCCCATTAATAGCTAGTCAGGAGCAAATACTTGTCGCTAGACATAGTATTGGAGTGAATTTTAGATTCACTACTGATTGGTGGACTTCTTTACCATTAGGTGGTACTTATGGTTTCTAGATGAAAAAACTAAGCTAAGTAATCTCTATTGGTTATTTTAAACTTCCTTAAGGATAGACTTGGAAATGACGTTAATGTTTTTTTTTTGGAGTGTTATGGAATAAAATTTGGCGGAGTAAAATAGACACTATCACCCTCCTAACTACTAAAATACATACTTATGAAACGATTACTACTATTACTCTTAGTGACTAGTTCATTTTTTGGTTGCCAAAAAGAATATTTTGAACGTATTGAGAACAATATTACTGGAACTTGGGTTTTTGATCGAGCACAAGAACGCGTTAATGAGCCCTTTGAATTTTATTATTCTATTCTTAATCGCTACAGAGGAGATGAATTAACTTTTTTGTCCGATAAGACGGTGATTTATAGAGAAGGAAATGGAGATATATTAGAAGGGATTTGGACAATCACATCAATTGAAGGAGATAATAATGGGGCTGACTATACGATCAGTTTTGCACTAGTAGATGAGAATGGAAAGTTATCCCAGCATGTTTGGTCTAGTAATTTTGTCAATCGTCATTGTATGAATGTATATGAGAATCGCCCAGATTATGAATATCAGTATCGTTTGAGCAAACGCTAATCTATATAGGTTTTAAGTCGCTAATGGAAAGAGGGCATTTATTCTACAGAATAAATGCCCTCTTTGTATTTTTATTAGAGCATGTTTAAAATTATGTTTTTTGATAATGTGAGTACTATTTTTTTGCTAATCGAGCCTAATTTTAGAGTGATGAATGAAATAGATCCGATAGGATAGACATCTAGTAGATGTCTAATAAAATGAACCACAAGTGGATGCCATAGCCCCTCTTTGAGGTTCTCTCCTTTGAATGTTTGCTAAACATTCCTTCTTCGAGATCAGTTGTTCATGACGAAAAAATAGGCGATAAGTAGCAGAAAAAGAGATTTCATATTACGAATTAATGTAAATTTAAACATGCTCTTAGATAAGTTATTGTTTTTACTTAGCCACAGCAATAACCACCACCGCAATTTCTTCTTGACCTTTGGTGGATTCTTTGAAAGAGATCAGACCCGGTTGATTGGCAAAGTTAAGCTGTTGGAAGGCACTACTACCTACAGCGTTCATTACATCATCATAAAAGTTACCTTTATTAGCGTCATCTATGCGTTGTCTGACCTGTTCTGGATTGAGTTCTCTTTTCGAATACAAAATAGCCATGTAGTCTTTTTCTCCACGTTCATCAGGGTAGAGTTCTCCTCCTTCAGGAAAATGACGGGTACCAACTATCCCTAAAAAGGTAGAGTATTTTCTACTAGGAGGGAAAACAGTCAGTGCTTTTCCTCCATCTGCTTCCGTTTCTTTCGAAAATACATAAGCATAACACTCAATAGAGTTCGTTATTTCAAGTTTGAAGCCTGTATTTTTTGGAATAGGATTAGTGGTTTCGAATAGATTAGCCCTTACACGTTGTACAGGGATAGGCTGTTTGGTTTTAGTATTGAAAAGACCACAGTTAATGGCAAATTCGGTGGCAGAGGCTGTCTTTGCTTTTCCATGAGGGAATACACCATAGGCTTCTCTACAAAACTCTTTAAAGTATTGATAAGGGATGAAAACAAATCCTCTATCGCCCCATTCTTCGCCCCAACTGTTCATTACTTCAAACATTTGACGTTTATCGTCATATCCTATAAGACACATGGCATGCCCACCTTGTTGGTCAATTTGACTCCTTTCACGGTTAGTAGGTTTCCACACTTTTTTGCCCATCATATCTTGGAAAGAATAAGGCACTTTCATGGCAATAATAACAGGAGCTCCTTGAGCAATATTTTGTTTGATCGCTTCTAAATCAACATCGTAATTTCGTCCAGATTTAGTCAGTCGATTATAACCTCTAATACGGTGATTAAGGGCCTCCTGTAGCAATGCAGGTGAAGGTCTGCTTTGGCATTCTTTTTCATTGTATGGAAATTTAGAAAAAGCAATAAGCCCTTTATTTGTCATATGTTTAAGGGCTTCTCCGGTATAAGCTCCTTGACAATTCCTAAGTCCAATTTGATTATAAAGAAAAGAAGGACTATAGGCAATCGTGTTAGGATTAGCTCCTGTAGCAACTGACTCTAGAATCGTACGAGCAGCATAGGCAGATGCCCACCCTACACAAGAACCTTGTTCCCCTTGGTTGAGTCTACGTGGAGCATTGTTTCTTAGTGAAGCTTGTGCTGGTAGTCCGTATTGTGTTGCACTTGCAGATAAGGCAGGATAGACTAGTGTTTTGTCGTAACGCTCTTGATCGATTTTGCCCCCCATGCTGTAAAGGTTAGCTGCATTGCTGCTGCCATTGCTAAATCCACCCATCATAAAAAATACAATGGCTCCAATGACAATGATTGGGATAGCAAACTTGGGGTATCTAAAGACAAGCATTAAAACGGCCATTAAGACGCGTCCACCGCCACCATTGCCACCGCCACTGTTATTATTGAAATTGCGGTTGTCTCCGCCATTATCATCAGGTCTAAATCGAATTGCCATAGTTTTTGTTTTTTGAGTAGATAAATTTAGAGATGCTCTTAGACATTAAATTGTTCACGGACATTATCAGGCAAATCCTCTAAGTAATCAACATCGCTAAGCGTTGGTAATAGGGTATAAGTGTATCGCAACACTTCTAAGTCTATAATTGTGTCTTGAAAAACTCTATCACTGCTCCATTTTTTATTTTGAAAGACAGCTGGTTCGGGTTTATTCATTCCTAATAAATAATATCCTCCATCTTTGGCCGGTCCAATAGTGAAATCAGATTGTTGTAAGGTAGCAAAGGAGCGGGTTACAATTTCAGAAGTTAATTCATAACAGTCACTCCCAATGATTGAAACATGCTTATATCCGTCCTGAAATGCTTGTTCAAATGCAGTAAACATTTTTTCACCGAGTTCTCCTTGACGCTGAACTGTTTTTTGAAAAACAGTATTATCAAACATATCATTTTGTTCTACTTTAGTAGAATACAAGATGCGGTAGTCTATATCATTGGTTTGTTGGACAATTTTAGCTGTATGTTCTAATAGGAATTTATAAATTTCCAATGCCTTATGATCCCCTACACTAGCTGCTAAACGTGTCTTAGCCGTTCCTAGTACGGGATTCTTGACAAATATCATCAATAAGTTATTTTTCATAATATTGTTTTTGTAGTAGGGGATATATGTAGCTTGCAATAATGCTAACTAGTACTGCAATAGCACAACCTAAAAGACTTCCACCAAGAATATCTAAGGGATAGTGGACCCCCACATATATTTGAGCATATCCAATAATAGCAGCCCACAAAAATAAAAGTACAAAATAGTATTTAGACCACTCTTGTCTGAAGAGCAAAAAAAGTTGCATAGCTAAAGCAAAGTGATTGGTCGCATGAGAGGAAGTGAAACTGAATCCACCACCACAATGGATGAGTGTTCGGACACCATCTAGTTCTGGATCTCTACAAGGGCGGAGTCGTTGGACTGTCTTTTTGATCCACTGACTGCTAACTTGATCACTGATAAGAATAGTAGCTACAATGACTAATAAAATCGAAAATAGTCTTTTGGGATGCTTACGTCCGAGGATAATGAGTAAAACTAAATATAGCGGAATCCAAGTAGTTTTAGTTCGCCATAATGGTAATATGGTATCTAATAAAGGATGTGTCCAATCATTATTAATTATACCAAATAAATATTGGTCCCACGAAATTAAATAATCAAACATATTGGACGAAATTATTGTAGGAGCATGATGAGTCGATTAGATGTTTTTTTATCAAAACTAGATAAATCATACCCTCCAAAAGTTTCTACAATTTTTAATCCTACTTTACCCAATAGCGTTTCAAAATTCTTTAGTGAAAAAGCCTGTACACTTTCTTGGAAACGATAAGAGTTGCCAGTATCCTCAAATTGAATATCTTTAATAATTGCTCCATTTTCGACTCGTCGTGTCAGTTGGAAAGTAATTCCATTGAGTATTTTAGTTTCCTCAAGTACTAAATTTTGAATGACCTTATAAGCATTGAAAAAATCAATAACGATAATATCATCTTGCTTTTTCCTTCCATTTTTCATAGAGTGGAGTGTTTGAAGGTGTTCTTCTTCTGTATCAAAATACCCAAAACTCGTGAATAGATTGAAAATAGCATCAAACTTCCCAAAGTCAATGGACTGACGCATATCATGTGTCTGAAAGGATAGATTTGCTTTCTCAAATTGCTTTGCATGAGCAATGCTCTCTGGGGATAAATCAACTCCTTGGACTACTAAGTTTTTTTGAGCTAAATAAATCGAATGTCTACCTTTGCCACAAGCTAGATCTAAGACTTCTGCTTTGGGAGGTAAATTTAGATGTTGAATTAGATTATCAATAAAAAAATGAGCCTCTGTGTCATCTCTATGTTGGTATAGAATGTGGTAATAATTGGAATCAAACCAAGTGGCAAACCAGTTCTCTTTCATATGTTTTTGATTAGTGTAAGTTTATATAAAAAAATCGGATGTGATATTATCGGCAATTAGTTTTCCTTCAGGAGTCAATACATAACTATCTTCCTGAAGTATCATCCATCCATTTTGGATTGGGCGAACGGCTTGTTTTTGAAAATCATATAGAATAGCATTACCCCATTCTTGAAGTTTATGTATTTGCACTCCCCACTTGGTTCGTAAAGCAGTCATAATGTACTCATTGTACTGGTTGGAAGGGGTTAGTTCTTCCGTTTCCCAATAAGATGTTTGATTTTTTATGGCATCGATATATTTTTGATTGTGGGAAATGTTCCATCGCCTCGAATTCCCATTAAAAGAGTGAGCGGCAGGTCCTACTCCTAAATAATGAATACCTGTCCAATAATTAGTATTATGCTGTGCATAATAGCCATCTCGACAAAAATTGGAAATTTCATATTGTTCATACCCTTGTTGCTGAATAGCAGCTAACAGTATTTCAAACTGTGTGGCAGTGTGTTCGTTGTTAAGAGGAGATTTTTTACCTTTTTTGATATGATTTTCGAGTATTGTTTTAGGTTCTACAGTCAGGGCATAACAAGATAGATGAGGTACTTGAAGATCAAATGCAATTGCTAAGTTTTTTTGCCAATTTTGGTGGCTAGTAGTAGGGCTGCCATAGATTAGGTCAATCGTTAAGTTTTCAAACCCTAAATCTTGTGCATTTTTAATACAAGTCAGTGCTTCTTGTGCATGGTGTGCTCGATGCATATATTTTAGATCTTCCTCAAAAAAAGACTGGACTCCGATACTAAATCGATTAATATCAGTTTTTTTTATTGCTTTGAGATAACTCGGAGTTAAATCATCGGGATTAGCTTCAAGTGTAATTTCGAGCGTTTCAGCTAGGGTATAATAGGAGTAAATGGTATGGAGTATCTTGTCAACCTCTTCGGGGCTCAGTAGAGAGGGAGTCCCTCCTCCAAAGTATATGGTGCGAATGATTTGATTCCCAATGTAAGCGGTTCTGTTGATTAATTCTTGCAGGATACTATCAACTACTTCTGCCTTGTATTTCATAGAGGTTGAGAAGTGGAAATTGCAGTAGGAACAAGCTTGTTTACAAAAGGGGATATGGATGTATATTCCGGCCATTTTTTGATTTGCAAGGTACAAAATACGACGTAAAGTAGTTGATAAAAAAAATAGTAAATGTCAATTTTTTGTAATAAACGAATATTTAAACAATAAGAAGGGTGACAATTGGAGTAGAAGCGACATAAATGAAAAAAAAATAACAATTCGTTCTCTTAAATTACGACAAAAACCCTTACTTTTAGCTAGGTAAAGCATATTGTGAAATATACTCATCTAATACACTCCACTAAAAAAATAAATATGAGCTGCAAAAAATTACATTTTCTATTATTGATTGCTGGTTTACTATTTTTTCATACGACAGCAGAAGGGCAGATTGCTTTAGATTGGGTTGATAGGGAAAGTTTACCTTCAGATATTAGTGGTGAACCACAATTAGGTACACGAAGTAGTGATCAAGGGAAATCTGTGGCATTAGGACCTAATGGAGTAGTTTACAGCTTAACAAGCTATTATGCTGATGACAGAAGAAGTAGAGATATTGGGGTTATTAAGTACGATCGAGATGGAAATGTTATATGGAAGGCTAGAATTGGTGCTCTCAATAATACTTCAGAGCAAAGTGTGTATCCAGGAAGTATAGTAGTTGGTAGTTCAGGTATATATATATCAGGTAACCCAGGATTTAGTCGATATAGCGTAGATGTAACAGAGATAAATTATACAGCTCCAGACGGGACTGTCTACACATCACCTACAAATTTCAATAATGATAAAATAAGGGGGTTTATTACTAAATTAGATTTTGATGGAAATCACGTTTGGTCGAACTATATTGCTCGCAAGCAATTTGCTGGTGTAGCTTGGTCAAATTTTCCTGATCGAAATTCAGGTGCAAGTAGATTCGAGTTAACCGATTTAGCTATTGATGATTTTGACAATTTATATTTTTCTGGAATGTATCAACGGGATTCCTTGTTTTTTACAACCAATAATTCCAGTAGTAGTTTTGTTTCTGGATATTATTTACCTCGAGTTCATTGTTATAACAATTCAGGGTGCTCTGATCCTGGAGTTAGTGTATATAGAGATAAGGCATTTTTTGGTAAAATGACTTCTAATGGACAGGTACAATTTGTCCAGGGGGCTTCCGCTGCCGATGGTATGCAAGCACTCGGAATTACTTCGGATGGAAGTAACATTTATGTGTGTGGGTATGCACAAGGTGATTTGAAGAGTATATATAGAGCTAATTACTTTAGCGATTTAGCTAATCATGGAAGTTCTTCATTTTGTCGGACTTGTTTGGATGAAACGGATTCAGAGCATATTAAATCATACAATACAGAAGTTACCAGCACTTTTTCAGGAGCAACTTTTACAGATTTTAAATCCTATGCTTTTTTTATAAAATTATCAAGTTTTGGCTCAGTTGAATGGACTGGTAAACTAGCAGGCTCTAATGAAGAAGTAGCCTATGATGTTATCAATAGAAATGGAAGTATCTATGCATTGGTTCAAGCAAATTCCAGAGATGTTTTGGATACTACTTTTTTTAAAAGACAAACCTCTCCTACTAGAATAGAAAGACCTATTTTAGGGAATTTTTCCAGTGGCTTATATTTACTTAAATTAGCAAATGTAGCTCCTGTCAAATCATCTAGTGCCCTTTTAGATAGAGAAATTACTGTAGAATGGGTACAAGGTATTGAAAGTACTTCTTCTATGGAGGTAATACCAGGAGGAAGTCTTAGTAGTGATGATGATAACAATATTTATTTTGTCGCAAACCAACGAAATGGATCAAACTATTTTAACACACCATTATCTTCGAGTAGCACATCTGACGGTATTACTAGCTCTTCATCTAATACAGATTTCATATTTGCTAAATATGATGAATTTGGGAATAGGCTTTATACCAAATCTATACCAGGTAGTTCTTATAAAGTAATAGCAAGTTGTGCAGCAGAAACAGATAGATTATTAACGACGGGTTATTTTTTTGGTACAACTGACTTTGAGCCAAGTTCTGCTATTACTAACTCTCTCTTTTCATATGGTGGTTCAGATGGATTTGTTGCACAATATTCTTGTTTCAACCCTTTGATGGTGACGCAAGATACTGTTTTTTGTGAAAATAAATCTATCGAAATAGAGGCTATTGTTGAATGTCCAAGTGGAATATGTGATTACAATTACCAATGGACAGATAATATTCGGAATACATCCATTAATACAAATAATCCTAATTATACGTTATTAGGCTTAGTTGGAACAAATAGTGTTAGTGTAATATTAACTGATAATAACACAGGATGTATTACGCAAGACAGCTTGGATTTTGTAGTTGTATCAGAGGTTACAGTTAGTGCAAACCCACAGTTTACTACAATTTGTGATGGTGACAGTACTATTTTTACGGCCAACCCTTCAGCAGGTGCTACTTGTTATTGGTATGAGAGTGGGAAAGATTCTTTATTGCATATAGGAAATACATTTTTAGCTACCCAAGCTGGCTCTTACAC
>CAYOJF010000128.1:0-12409 GCA_964404215.1 uncultured Aureispira sp.
CCAAAGTAGTACAGCCCTGTCTCATCATCTCGTTCCTTGTTGGTAAATCGGAAACGTTTGGTGGAGTAGCTATTGGTATTGACATAAGTAGAGTAAGCAGTAGTTCCATAGGGATGGTACTCTTCATAGCTAATCACCTCCGCATCTGCATTGGTTTCTAGAGTAGCCGAGCCTAGATGGTCGGTGTACTGATACCGTACAAAGGGCTGTGGACTGGCTACAGAACTGCTGTTTTGGATCGTTTTGGTATCTACTTGAGCGATTCCTTCTATGTGGAGGGTCCACGTTTCTTCTTTTATGTTGTTATTGCCATCATAGACTCGATAACGTTCTACGCCTCCTAGATACAGCCTTTCTTCTCTTTTTGTTCCTTTCTGGACTACTTTTCTTATTCGTTGCCCTCTACCATCATAGTTATAGTAGGCGACTACGCCTGTTTTCTCTACCTGTACCAGTTCATCAGCAAAGTTCCAAGTCAATGCCTGCAAATGGGGCATTTTGGTCATATTGCCATGGATGTCATAGTCTTCATAGCGTGCAGTAGTCGCATTGGCCGTACTGAGCTTGGTCGCTTCTAGGTTGTTGGTGGCATTGGTGGCATACTGGTAGGTGCGAGACCAACTTCCTGTTCCGCTACCTGTTTTATGCTGTAGGAGGGTGATATTGTCCGCAGCATCATATTCATAGGTCTGTGTATAGGAGCGAGCAGCCGTATTGATATGCTGACTGGGCAGCCCTTGGAGATGTCCAAAATCCTCGTGGACAGGAGCACCACTACTGATATGTTCTCTACCTGTGGCACGGGTCAGGCGATAGAGGTGATCGTATTCATATTGTTTCTCTGGGCTAATGACCTGATTATTATAATAAAAAGTAGACTGAGCCTTGTCTTTGACCTCCATAATATTACCCGAAGGGTCATATTGATACTGCAAGTCTTGCAAGGTATGAGGGACATTGTCTTGGTGATCTTTGTGTAGGGTGACAAGGTTGGCTAACCGAAAAGTCTTGGCTTCATACAAGTATTTGGTGATGGTTTCATTGCCATACTGGACCCATTGTTTTTGCCCTTTGGCATCGTAGTCCTGCCCATTCAAGAAGGTTTGATAACCTCCTCGTCCCATTATTTCTGCTTCTAGCTTTTCGAGATACCCTCCTTTGTTGTAGGTGGGTTTGAGGTGGGTGCCATCAGGCAAGGTGGTCAATGTGGGGCGACTGAGGGCATCATATTCACTACTGGTCTCGAATATATCAGTTGGGTGGAGTTGATTGGTCGTTTGATTCCAGTCAATCGTTCGGGTATGGTCTTCGGTCAGTTGGCGGCTAATCACTAGAGGATTTCCTTTGAAATCAAAGGATTGGGAGGTCATTAGTCCTGCTTGATCCCAACTTTGATAGGCTTGCCCTCTTAGGTTGCGTTGTTCTGGGTTGGTGAGGCTTTCGCCATATTTTGTTTTTGCAAAGCAAATGGATTGTGGCTGTGTTCCTTGTTTGACATAAGTCTCTAGAGGACGATGTAGCACATCATACTTTGTCCTAAATTCTAGACTTTGAGGGCTATCTGGATTGTCCCAAATGCGTAGCATTCTGCCCATGGCATCGGTTAGGGCATAGCTTTTTCCTTTGACAGCGGTCTCTGTATAGACGGCTTGTCCTAGCAAGTCGGTTTTGCTGTAGCTGCTATAGCCTCTAGCGGTGTTATAGTTATTAGGCTGTGCCAATAGTTGATTGGTAGCGATTTGGTCATAGACCTTGCTGTATCGCCCGGCCATATCTGTTTGGGTAAACATAGCGGTATTGTCGGAAGGATTAGGAGCGATATTTTCAGCATAGATTGTTCTGCCCAAGCAGTCTAAATAGGCATGAGTGGGAGTATTGGCGTGTTGAGCAGTTAAATTGGCTGCTCTTTGGAGGCTCACATCTGTAGAAGCCAATGCATCACTATACCAAGTACTATCCAAAACAGTATCATTGACATCATAGCTTGTATTCTGCCAAGCATCAAATTCTACTTTCGTGAATGTCCCATTGGGCAAAAGAGTTTTGTTGTTTCGACCTGCTGCATCATAATAGAGGATTGGGCTAAAGCCAATTTCTACTAGTGCTGGAGCATCTTCAAACTCATGGGTGACCGAAAAATAAGGCTCATATTGCTTGATAGGATTGCCTTTGTTGTCAATAATGGTTCTTCCATTGCCAATCCATCTTTTTACATTCTTGACAGTCGTTAATGTCTGGGTGTTAGCATCCCACTGTAGGGCATCTCCATCTTTGGTTTGGACTTTTGCCATGATGACGGCTCCGCCACCATCTGAATATTCATAGCTTTCTTGCCAAGCACTGTTAGGGTTTTGGCTATGGTGTTCCTCTCGAACACTACTGTGGATATAGTTAGGCTGTGGATTGGCAGTATGTTGGGTGTTTTTCCATCGGAAAAAATCATACTCCATGATCGCCGTAGGATGGTCGAGTGTATCTCCTTCTACGGTATTTCCAATGTTCTTACCCATCATGGCAGACTTAACCACAATACCTAATTCATCATAGGCAACAGCTGCTTGATTTTCATTAGGGTCGGTTACTAATATAGGCTGTAGGACTCTATAGTCATAGACGGTCTGTATACTATTCCCCAAAGGATCTGTGGTACTGATAGGTAATAGCTGATAGCGATCCAGTTCAATGGTGGTTTGATTGCCCAATATATCTTCTACTCCTAGTGGAATATAAAAATTATTGATGGATAGACTCGAACTATTGGGATTGGTATCATAAATAGTGGTGCCAGAAGGTATCCACCAGTTGCCCGTACCATCTAAGTCTACAAAATGACCATCGCTAGGTAAATTTAATCCAGCACTACTCAATAAATCTAATTGATTGTCTGTGGTGTAGAGTTCTTTACGCAATCTAGGGGTATTCGCCAACTGATAGCTTTTGTAAGGAATTCCCAAAGAGGCCTGTTCTCCAAATGGCAAGGGTGTTTGTAAATCATTGTCTAAAAACTGTGCTTTGCCATGTCCGCTCAAACGAGTCGCAATACCTGTCCCTAGGTAGTCATCTTCAAAGGCAATGGCGGTACTTCCCGCTAAGGTAGTATTGAAAGTACTAGGACTAAAAAAGGTGTCATTTGGACTCCAAATGGTTCCTAGACCTAGTACTTCGTGTATTTTTTCTTCATAACTTGTTCTCAGTCGATATTCGTCTGGATGTAGTGTGACATCATCTATATCTTTGGTCAGACTAATTTCTGTGAAAGAAGCATGTATTTTTTCTTGTTCTGCTTGGACCATCCAAGGCAAATCAGTAGGAATATTAAATCTAGGATAGATGATCGAAGCCGTTTTGGTGGGCATTCCCAAGTCATTGGTCTCCAAGACTAAGTTTTGGCTGATTCTTGGGTCGGCTGGATTTCGCTCATAACTGTAGTTCATTGCCTGTATAGGCACCACTATGAAAGAGGCGTACTGCTGATCTAAATGAGGCTGTACCTGCTGCACTTCATAGCTACTTCCACTGGTACCATAAGGCAACTCGGTAAGTGTAGGATTATCTATAATATCCAACGAATAGACTTCTTGATGGAGCAATAGTCCCTTGCAGGCTCTATAGGCTTCGTGATAGGCTAAATTGGAAATATTTTGGGGCAATATGGTCCCTTCTAGTGGTTGTTCTATACTAGGATTTTGGAAGTACTCTGCGGCAAAGGCTTCGCTGAGTTTTTTGTCCTTAAAACTTGCTCCTGTATGATACCAAGAAACAGACTTAATCGGCACTTGAAAATGGTCTAAATGAATATTGCTAGCAGCGGCATCTAGTTGATTGAAATCTTCAGTGTCTAGCTGTTCTACCCGCCCAAAACCTCTAAATTCTCGCTCCAAACGATCATAATACCCATGATGATAACTGTATTTGCTACTAAAGACGGTATTTCTGATGTAGTCTGTGGCAGTTGTTTTGCAAACGACATGTATAGGGAAAGGCAGTTTGGTTGCCCAAGGCTTTCCAGCCTTTTTGTCTTCCAAATAGAAATGAGTAGAACTAACATACTCAAACTGGACAGCTGCTCCTGTATTGTTTTCGTACTGATGCAATAAATGTGGCTTTTTACTAGCCGTCAGGTTGATATATTTCAGCGGGGTATTGGTATCCTTCATCCCCATGGAAGACCAGACAATACAAGGCGTACCTGTGCCTAGTAGATCTACAAAATCAACTTGAGTTTGACTATCAATAGTGGGGAATGGGTGGATAATTTTAGGGGCAGCAGCAAAGCTATTGCCATTGTGGTTGACCCAAATATGAATGTGATCTTTGCCTAGATAGGCAATATCTGTCGTGCCTGAGCCATCTATATCTGTGAGCAGGATATATTGTGGATTGAATTGGTCAGTGTAGTCCACTAGTGGAGCATCTGCCATGGTGATTTTAGCCGAAAAATGCCCATAGCCTTGATTTGCCCAATAGCAAACAGCTCCATTTTTGATACGAACAATATCTGTCATTCCATCACCAGTCATATCTGCTAAAAAGATACTTTGCTCTTGATCGGCAAAAACAATTCTAGCCCCTTCTTCTTCGTCTAGAGGTTTGCTCAGTTGATTGGCTTTACCAAATCCTTTTTTTCCTGCTGAGGGATACCATTCGAGCAACTCATTTTCTGTAATTAGTAAATCAGGTCTGCCATCTCCATCTAGGTCAATGAAGCGAGCATTGGGATCATTGAGTAAGTTGCGATTAGGTACTTGTTCAAAATGCTGAAACCCTTCCCACTTTTCGCCGTCTTTATAATTAAAGAAACCCTGTGGGCTAGTCGCCCAATTGACGACCTGTTTTTCTCCACTACCTTCCAAGTCTTGAAACTGTAGTCCTTGACCTAGCCCCTGAAAAGAAGGTTTTTCAGTTAATAGTTCTATGGGAGTAAATTCTCCCTGCCCTAAATTTTGTTGGTAAAACCAAGCTTGATTTTTTTCGCTCAATATTCCAGAAATGCCTTCACCATACAAGTCCATCCAGCGATAACCTGTCTGGTTGATGCCTGTGGGGAGATTTTGGGTCGCTTTTTCGTCTAGGGTATGAATGGTAGTATCCCAAGCATGAGCTTGGTAATAGAAGGATAAGGGAGGCATTGGTTTGGAGCGATAGGCTCCATTCTCATAGAGATAACCTAAGCTAATCGCCTCTTTCAGATAGGTAAATCCTTCCAATGGAGTAGGCGAGGGGGCTTTGTCAGGATAATCCTGATAGGTCAGCTCCAAAGTAGACACCAGTAGGTTTTTCACATCTTGATGATCTCCATCAAACTTATGAAACAGCATTACCCGCTCACACAGGCGATACGTACGAATATCAAAACCACTTCTGAACGAAGAAAAAGCATCTGGACGAGCCTTCCAAGTGCCGATTTCCTGATAGGTTGGTGTAGGGGTATTACTGTTGGTATGTTCTCCATAATCAAAGACTGTCTCAAAGAGAAATTCGGTGGCATCTGGCAATGGATCACCATGATGGTAATGCTTTCTGTTGCCATAGTGCACTCGTTTCAAATAACGATTGGAAACGTTATCGGTCGTTCTATTTTTCTCGAATATAGTATTGGCGACCCCTTTCAAGTCTTCTTCTTTATACTCATAAACCAGAATATTTCCCATATTATCATAACTATGAGAAACTAACCATTCAAAAACTTGGCGATCAGGGTCTTGTGGATTGGCTATTCTACTATTAGAACTATCGCCATAAACTGTAATGGTATTGTTGGTACTGATGGTTCGCCAGTGTATAATACCTGTGTCTTGTGCTGTCCAACGTTCTATTCTGAGCCAAGCTCCTTCAATGCGTGGACGATATTCTTGAATGGTATAAACTGTTGCTCCTACAGTCCTCGGTCTTTCTTGTTTGATCCAATTACCAGTTGATTTATCTTGCTTATATTTTTGGACCAAATCTTCTGCTCCTGCTAGTATAAAAGTATCTGATTCGGCAGCATCATGGTATTGGGGGAGTTGTTTGTCTGTTTTTCGGCGAATAGAAGGAATTCCTACGCCCCAGCCGATACCAAATAAACCATTGCCACCTCCCGAGCTATACTGTATGGCTAAAGAAGGAGAGAAACCTCCTCGTGCAGGAGCAACAGGTAAAGGAATACTAACAGAGTTGGTCCCATTGACAGGGTTTACTTCAAATTTTTCGTCAATTCCTTTTAGGGCCCCTCCGCCTTTAGGGAGTTTTATTTCTGGAATTTGGTGGTTGTTCTGCTGAGCAAAAGAGCTGCTGAAAACTTGTCTGCTAGGATCTTGATTGTTATTCTCTTGATTATTAGAACTTTGGGAGTGATTTTCTTGCATATTAGAGTTGGTTGTTTTAATTGGATACCCTAATATAGTTGGTTTTTAAAAAGAAAACAAATTTAATTTTTAATATGTGTTTTATTGAAAAACACTCCATATTCAGTCAAAATGATGTTTGAGTATACTGTTAGATTGACTAGTTCTTTTTTACTAAAAGCCACGATTCTATAGAATCAAGTGCTTCTTGCTTGGTGATGTCAATTCTTGGGATAGATTCTTCATTAACTATCAGGTAGATTATGCCAATAATGTGTACATCCATTTTTACAAAAGGAGTTTCTTCGCTCAGTATCTGCAACTTTAAATATCTGCAACATAAGAATGAAACTAATTCTTAAATCTTTCTCTGAACTTAAAGATTTGATTTTCCGAATAGCATTGTTTAGCGTGTTTTTTTTGAATATAACGACTGGGGTATATGTTTTTTTTATATTACTTCTAATTATTCCTTCGTTTATACTTTCGTTGCTTGGGGAGGCTTGCATTAGGAGAAACAATAATTTATTTGTTATTTCAACCCTCTTTTGGTGATAAGAAACATCATAATAATCTATTGCTTTTTGAACTAGCTCTTTGTTTTGTGCTACTTTATTAAATAGCAAATCATCACAATCCATATTTATTAAGGTTTACTTTTTTTAAGGGTAGTTTTAGACATTTCATTTCTAACTCTTCCAACTTCTATCCTAGGAGTATGGGTGATGGGTTACCTATTGTTCTACGTTTTGGTAGTTAAGTATTTCTACTTATACATCTATTACTTCAACTTTTATCCCATATTCACTTTTGACATTTTTAGCATAATTTTGCCCACTAAATTTTAAAATGCCTTTATGTCACCATCTAGTTTCAGATCCAATTATTGGTCTTGAGTATGCAGTAGTAAATAAAATCTCTAGAAGAAATAATTCATCATCTAACTCATAAATAGAAGTTGTTTTAAAAAAAATCTTACTCATTTCTCCACCAACGGACTTTTTAAACAACTTTATAGTAAATAAATATCCTTCCTTACATTCCTCTATTAGATCTTCATACAGTTCTATTAGAGTTGATAGTTTTTTAGGAACATCATAGCTGTATTGATTTTTAAATTTCTTATAAATAACTTCTAATGTTTCTTCGCTTTCCATAAGCTATAATCAGTATGTTTTCGCTAAATATTGTAATCTTCTTTTGGGGGAGAAAATGATTGAATTCGTTCATCTCTTTCAGCCATAGCAAATACCCCTCAATTAAGTCAACGTCTAAATACATTGTCGCCTGTGCGTATAAAAAGTTTAAATTAAAGGTGTGAATTTTCGCTTTTTTCTTGGTCTTCTTTTTTGTCTACAGCAGAGTATACAGGTTTTTAATGGTTGATGATACTTATTTTAGTTGCCAGTTTTAATTTGGTGTTTTATTTTTTAATGTTGAATCCTGTAAATTTAAACTAGTAGTTTGAGTTATGTTATTTTTAGCCAAATTTAAACTAACTTTAGTCGGGATCTATAAAGCTATGAGGATATGTTATGATGGTACATTCAGGTAATAATTCCTCAGCTTTTGCTATTTCTGACTCAGGTAATGGATTACCATAAAGATTAAGCCGTTTGAGTTGTGTAATCCTTTTTAAAGAGGAAGGAATAGAACTAATTTTACAAGAACTTAAGTCAAGTCCCCTTAAGTTAGGGAGTTTACCTAATACACTGACAGAACTGTCTATGTTCTTAATTGTATTTTCTCTAAAATAAAGCATGAAAAGTGAAGTCATACCACTTAGACCATTAGGAATTTCTTTAAAAGCGTTATTGCATCCCATAATAATTTTTAGAGACGAAGAACTTCCAAATGAATTTGGTATAGTGCTTATTTTATTATTTCTAAGATTTAGCTTTCTAAGACTTGAGCAATCTGCTAAGCTAGGAGGTAATTGCTTAATTCGATTACCATTTAAAGCTAAAAAAGAAAGATTATCTAATGTACTCCAAGTATCAGGTAAATTTGTTAAGTAATTGTTTGACAAATCTATCTTTTCTAAGAAGGTACAGTTTCCGATAGTCTCTGGAATATTACTTATTTTATTAAGATAGGCTTTGAATAAATGAAGTGATTTTAAACATCCTATAAGAAGAGGTATATCTGTTTTATTATCATCTGCAACAGAAATACTAGTAGCTTTTGTACACCAATGTATCCACCTTGCTTCCAATGTAGGTTCTCCAAAGTAATCTTCTGAAGACTCAACCCAATCTACAAGGTAATGATACTCGGATAGATCCATTGAAGGATAATTATTTCTAATCGTGATAAAGGCTTCTTTGATTAGGGTTTCATTCCCTGAACAAAGTGCCTGGGATATATTACGAGCAATCATTTTTTTGATAATTAGGAGGATTTTTTCACCTAAATTTTTAACAAATCCGTTAATCTAAACTTTTTTCTAACTTTGTTATTACTCTTGTTTAGGGAATACTGTAATTTAGTCTGTAGCAGTTTTTTACAGCAGCCTATAGGTGATAAACTTCATCAATAGTATCTTGTGAATACCCTACATTTAGTAACATTTCAATTACCTCTTCATTACTTTTCAATTTATAAACATTCAATGGTAATGAAAGATTATCTATATTCAAAAAAGAGAGGCAGCTTAATATCTCCTTGTCTAATATTTCTACAAAACATTGATCCACAAAATACAGGTCGGTTTCTAATACAATGTCCTCTGCACCTAATTCCTTAAACAACACATAGTTTTTTACTAATAAATCTAAGTACCACTTTTGGTATTCATTCCCATTGTGATGAAGTCCAAATTCTAAAGGATGCATAAAATCTACAGCCCCATACCCATAAGTTATATCAAGCCTCTCTGGTATATCAGTAGGTTCATGAAACGAAATAATATTACAATCACTTTCTATTTTTTCAAACATTTGTTGTGGAGAAAAACTATCTCCTCGTATACTTAACACTATTCTATATATTACCATAGTTTTTTATTTAAAAAAAATCACCTGTTTTTATCTAAATATTAGATTTTGTAATATGCTTCTCCATCAATGAGTACTGTGATTGGTGTCATATCTTTCGCTTTACAGATATATTTTAGGAATTTCTCATCTCTGCAGAATTTTTTTCATTATCTTATATCTAGGAGTAATTTCAGTAGTACTACCTTGTTCTAAGAATTATAATGAGGAGTTATGAATAGCAATTTTTATCTCTTTACAAACACCTTTATTGGATTCATTTTGAATACAGCTCTTTAGAAATTTAACGTTATCTTTTTTAGCTAATATTCCAATAGCTCCTACAAAGGCAATTTTCCATTCATTGGATTGTTTAGAGAAGTAAGCTATATCAATAATTTTAGTTAGATTGTGTCCTAAAGGGACCTCATTCAATAGATTTAAAAATGCTATACGATTCATGTATTTTTTTAAATTATTATTTATAGCAATCTTGAAATATCTCTTATATTGTTTATAGTAAATGAAAATAAATTCATAGTAAATTTCTATAAAATTAGTATGTTCATTTTCTATATGAAATAACATTTGTATAAGAAAATCTGAAGAATTTTTGCCTAGTTTGATGGCTTCTGTAGTCATCTCCTTTTCAATATGTCCTAAGTCTTGGAATGGGGATATTTGATCCCATTTGTATAAAAAATGTACTATATTCATACGGGATAATTTTATTTAAACACCTTCATGTTTTTACCATAAAAAAATACTTCTGAATTATATTTTTAATGGTTGACGGCAAGTATTGTTGTTCAGGTGGATTGATTTTTTATGTAATGCCTATCAGTTATGATTTAAGTAGGTTTGAAAAAAGGGAATTACCTATTTTTGAAGCTTGGTTTACTTCTAAGTTCAATTTAGAGAGCACTGTCGGTAACCAGTTTATTTTTTCGTCAAACATTTCTATTAATTCCTCTTTTGATTTAAAATGACTGATAGGTTTGATAAGAATACAAATAGCAAATCTAGCGTTCCAATCATCCGAGTTTAAAAGGAGTTGTTTATCAATTTTGTCCCATAATTGATCTATAAACATCCAATAGGTTTCAGTATCAATTTCATTTGATAAATACTTATGTAAAATTTCTTTAGGTTTGAAATCTGTATTAAAAGGTAAATTATAGTTATCCGCTAACAAAAGAAAATACCTTGCTATTAAGTCATAAGTATCTTCCATACTTTCTGGCCAATTAATCTCATCTCGAAAGTTAATAAAAAAGAAGTCTATCATTTTTTAAAATTAAATTTAATACCAAAATTACTTTGCCTGTGTTGACATGACTCACAAGTTTTTTAAATCAAATTGCCAATTTTTCTACTGTACCCATGAAAAAGCTCTTATTTGTATGATTACTAGTTAATGTCCCCTCTGGATAGTGAATAGAAATGAACCACTAGCGACTACATCATTGTGCCAAGGAGGAGAGCTGTTTTTCTTATCTTGTATCGACTAGTGGTTTTCTAAATATTGAAGAGGCTTGGTGGGTCAGATGACAATATTAAAATCTTTTTCTAAGATCAACTTGATTCTCCAATCTATATTGGGAGAGAGTTTTTTTACAAAAAGAATGGGAAGGCTTTTTTCTATTCTTTTTATCCCATCCATTAAATGCAATATATAATCTACTTCATTCATATCTGCTTTGAGAAGTTTTTTCTTCAATATCGGGTACATTCCTTTATAGTTGATTTCTAATAACTTATTAGTAGCCATAATAGAATATTCTTGATTATCTTCTTCTGCAAACCTTTTTAGTCTATCTAATACCTGAGGATTTCTAGTAGGAAATAGCAATAAAGCGTATATAAAAATTATAGCTTCATTTTCTACGAATTCAAAGCTTTTTAGTAAATTTTGATAAGGTAATTCCATCCATTGATTAATTCTATCTGCTAGAATTATGTCAGGTTTCCTTTTCAATAAAGACTTAATTTCTATAGAGAGTATTTCTTGTAGGTCAATTGCTAAAGATAATCCTTTATAATTTTCATCTAAATCACTTGAGTTTAGAGCGTCTATGATTAGTTCTTTCATTATTGTGATAGTTATGGAATAGGAGAGAAGTATATCTTCATTTGTTAATTAAACTGGGACCTCTAGTTATCATATATACTTTAATAGAAGAGGTTTAGTCTACAAACGTTTGCACCTTTTTAAAACGGTTGTTTCTAAAGACTCATTTGAGTTGGTGCTAAATCATGTTTATTGGACTAATTAATGGCACTGTCATAGGATTCATTTCATTAAAGACCATGTCCTTGTATTAAAAATAGATGGTAATTCATCTTCTATTACTGTTGCTTCTTCAGATAATTGGATTGAATATAAACAATGAGCTTCTGATAGCCATTCTGGTATGGTTTCAATAGGGTTATTATGTGCATATATTTCAATTATATTAGGGAAAAGCTGTACCCATTTAGGGATTGTTTTTAAACTACAAAAACCAATTGAAAGCGTTTTTAATGTATAATTGAAAGGTGGGGGAATTACTAATTCTAGGTTGGAAAGATCTATCCAATCTAGGTTTAATACTTCTAGCGATGATAGTTTAAAAATGACTTCAGGAATTTTCTCTAACAAACTTCCTGCAATATCTAAATCAACAAGTTTGTTTAGTAATATTAGCTCGTCAGGTAGGTTAGTTATTTTTGTAGAAGATAATTGTAATTTTTCTAAATTTTTTAAGTAGCCTATATTAGGATGAATTTCTGTTAAGTCTATCCCTGATAGCTTTAGTGTTTTTATCTTAGAATTTAGATTAGCAGGTAAATCTAAAGATTTTATGGGGTTACCGCACAAACTCAGATCTGTAATATTGCTAAACCATATTTGGGTATAAGAGAGAGAGCTAATTAGGTTGTTTCCTAAGTTTAGATATTTTAATTTAGGGAAAATATGCCACTGAATATTTGTTATAGCTACAATTTTATTTGATTCTAAATTGATGTATTCAAGGTGAAGGAAAGTATTAAAAAAAGAAGGAATAATTGTAAGATGACATTTTTTGAGACAAATAGAGGATATCAGAGTACTAGATTTTAGAAAAT
>CAYOJF010000129.1:0-12317 GCA_964404215.1 uncultured Aureispira sp.
ATTAACAAAAAAATCTTACTCATTTTGCCACAAACGGACTTTTTAAACAACTTCTAATTTATAAAACTAAAAGACTTTATGCCTTAGTCTTAAATTTATTGATGGCATTGACAGTAAAGTCTGACAGCACCAATTTACCACTCATAGCAGCACGTTCTGCTAGTAGCTCATCCCAGTTTTCTGTTCCTTTCCAAAAAACACCTTTCAGCAATTCCATTGCTTCAGGATTAGACTGAGCCAATGTATTGGCTAATGTTTGAATATTTTCATCCATCTCTGCTGCTGAATCTGCTACATCAGCAAAAAGTCCTTGCTCTTTTGCCCAATCAGCTGAATACCAAGCGGTCGCATTAATTGCCATTTGCGAAAACGCAGAAGTTCCTAATTTTCGTTCTACTGCAGGTCCGACTACGAAAGGACCTATTCCAATTGCCAACTCGCTCAACTTAACAGAAGCAAATTTGGTAGCGAAACAATAATCTACTGCTGAAGCTACCCCAACTCCGCCACCTACAGCTTTACCTTGTACTCGTCCTATAATAAACTTCGGACATTTGCGACAAGCATTGATAACATTTGCAAATCCAGAGAAAAATTCTTTGCCTGTGTCTAAATCTTCGATCGAAATCAGTTCATCAAAACTCGCCCCTGCACAAAATGTACGTTCTCCACGGCTCTTAAGTATAATCACTTTCGTCAAAATATCTTGCCCTGCTTCTGCAATCGCGTTGGCTAATTTGGCTAATAATTTACCTGGCAATGAATTATGAGAAGGGTGATAAAACTCTATTGTTGTAATTCCTCCTGCATGACTCACTTCCACTGCTCCTAATTCTCTCTTATCTTCCATATTATTTTTTGTTATTTTTTTATTATCAAAAACAAAATCCTAGTTCATTGCTATTACTTCTCCATCCTGATCAATCTTTTTGACCATAGTCAAAATCGTAGCCAAAGCACAAGTTTCTCCTGTTTCGTCATATACATCGACCAAAAATTTCACAATTCCTTTGGCAATATCATCTTCACTCTTTTTCTCTTGGTCTATTTTTTCTTTAACTGTAAATCGTACTCCAATCGTCATTCCTGGATAAACTGGTTTTGTAAAACGACACTCGTCTAGTCCATAATTTAGCAAAACAGGTCCTTTCTTTGCTTGTACAAATAACCCTGCCGCTTTTGCCAGTACCCAATATCCATGAGCAACACGTCCTTCAAACATCGTTCCTTCTAGAGCTGTCTCATCGGTATGAGCATAAAAGTGATCGCCACTAACATTAGCAAAATTAACAATATCACCTACTGTTACGGTATGTCTTGCCGTTATCCACTGATCACCCACTTTGATTTCTTCGAAGTATTTGCTAAATGGGTGGATTGGATCTTGATTGCCCTTAGCCCCATATTGAAAGACATTGGTAACATTCGTCAATGTCGTTGGAGTCCCCTGAAGAGCGGTACGCTGCAAATAGTGTTTTACTCCACGGATACCACCCATTTCTTCTCCACCTCCAGCACGCCCTGGACCTCCATGTGATAGTAATGGCATAGGAGAACCATGTCCTGTACTCTCTTGAGCAGATTCTCTATTCAGCACTAGGATACGCCCGTGATGCGTCGCCGCTCCTAATATATATTTTTTTGCAATCATATCATCATTAGTAGCTATTGAGCTAACCAGTGACCCTTTACCCATATTCGCTATTGTGATTGCCTCTTCTATATTCTGATAAGGCATGATAGTAGACACAGGTCCAAAAGCTTCTACACTATGCACTTTTTGTTTAGCGAATGGATTATCATTCACAAATAACATAGGCTGCAAGAAAGCTCCTTTGGAACAGTCTGCTCCTATCACTTCAAAATCACGCTCAAAACTACCATAAACCAACTCGTTCTCTTCTGCCAGTACTTTTGCAGACTTGAGTACTTCATTCATTTGCTCATGACTCGCTAGTGTTCCCATACGCACCCCTTCTGCCGTCGGATTACCTATGGTTGTTTTTTGCAAACGAGCAGATAAAGCCAATTGTACATCTTCTACTAAATTTTCGGGTACAATAATACGACGAATCGCTGTACATTTCTGTCCTGTTTTGACTGTCATTTCACGGTGCACCTCTTTGATAAAGAGTTTAAATTCTTCGGTATCAGGAGTCGCATCTTCCCCCAGAATAGAACAATTGAGCGAATCGGCTTCCATATTGAAAGTGACCGCATTGTCTATGATCTGTGGCAATGACTTTAACATTCTCCCTGTATGAGCCGAACCTGTAAAAGTCACCACATCTTGTGAATTGACCGTATCCAAAATACCAATACCTGAGCCACAAACCAATTGCAACGCTCCCTCTGGTAAGATTCCAGAAGCAATAATATCTTTGACCATCAAGTGCGTCAAATACGAGGTTTGTTCTGCAGGTTTAACCACTGCTGGCATACCAGCCAATAAATTGACTGCAAGTTTTTCGAGCATCCCCCAGATAGGGAAATTGAAAGCATTGATATGAACTGCTACACCTGCTTTAGGAACCATAATATGTTGCCCCACAAAAGTCCCACCTTTAGATAGTCCAATTGTTTCTCCATCTACGAAATAAACTTCATTAGGAAATTTCTTACGTAAGCTAGCATAAGCAAATAAAGTCCCAATACCACCATCAATATCAATCCAACTATCCGTTTTAGTAGCACCTGAAAGATAACTAGTAGGATAATAACTTTTTCTTCTTTTGTGTAGAAAGATAGCTAATTTCTTAAGCATCAATCCACGTTCTAAGAAAGTCATTTTACGTAAATTTTGGTTTCCTACTTGACGTCCATAGTCCAGTATTGCACCAAAATCTACTCCTTCTGTTTCATTAACAGTAGAAATTACTTGCCCTGTTACGGCATTATACTGAGCAATTCCAGTTCCTTCGTGTGTCACCCAATTGCCTTGGATGTAATTATCTAATTTATTGGCCATGTTTATTCTATTATTAGTAGAGTTTATTATGAATAGAGTTGTATAGAGGGGGGCGAGATAGATTTTTTTGATTAACAAGAAAAGGCGGAAATTCGTAGCCAAAGCTACAAAATTGAGTACTTGACGATGTCTAATCAGAAAAAGATATTTTCGTTCCCATACGAATCTATTCGTAATAACCTCTAGTCATTCACAATAATACTAAAGTATTGGGGAACGCCCTAAAATAAAGGACGCTAATTCTTCCCTATCTACTTATACATTTTCTGAATATTTTGGTTGACCAATGGTTGAAAATAGTGGCGTCCATAGTCACTCTCAAATCTAACGGCATGAATGAAGTCCTCTTGTAGTTTTGCCCATTCTTTGTTGGTATATACTTTATTTATATTCACCTCCCACTCCTTCCGCAAGTCACGCCCTCGTTGTCCGAAATCCTGTGTTACACCATAAGACAAATCAGCTTCTTTGAGCAATAACCCTAACGTTGTTTTTGGCTTTACTCCTACTTCTGTTCCAGCTATCAATAATACTACCTCCTCTATACTATTTGTGTCTATTTCATAACCTTTCATAAAATCTTTCATGACTTGGATCCCCTCTTTTTCGTGCTGTTCGTAGGTATAAATATACCCTACATCATGAAACCAAGCCGCTATTTCAAGTAGTGCGGCTTGTCCTTTCTCTAGTATTAGTACTTCCCCAATCTGCTTACAAGTTTCGGCGACTATTCGAGTATGTTCTACATCATGAAAATACAAATGCTTCGTATCTTCTTTCCTAAAAAGTGCCTCCACATAGCTTTCGACTAAGGGTAATATTTCTGATAAAGTTATTTCTATTTTTTTCATAAATTAGATGGTAGATTTAGCTAGCCTGAACATAATGTATATATTTATAATTACATACACTAATAAATTAATTCAAACTACTATAAGATGTCAGGAGGAAATTGGAAAGCAATGTTTAAAGGTATTCAGGAAAATGATATAGAACTCGTTAAATACTATCTCAGAACAGGGGTAGATCCTAACTATCAACACCCTGAATTCATGGCACTTCCCTTAGCAGAGAGTATTCGTTACCATCATATTGAAATCGTCAAAGTACTCCTACTGAATGGAGCAAAACCACTGATTGTGGAAATAGAAAGTGGTAAAACATGCTTGGAATTGGCGACTCAACTGAAAAAGACTGCTGTTATTGATTTATTGAAGGGCTTTTTGGAGGATTAGAACTAAATTCATCTCCCCCAACTTATTTCTGACCATGATTGGTTACAATTCCTATTTAAAGGCAAATCAGCTTATCTTATAAGTCTCTTCTAAATGTTCTACAAGTACTAATAGCTCTTCTATAGAGGAGTCTTTATCAAAATCATTAATTGCCTCAATAATTTTGTCGCCCTCTCTAGAGACATATTCCACCTGCCAGTTATCATTTGCATAAACAATAACGACACTTATTATCTGTCCAACTTCTCTAAAAAAAGTCCATTGTAATCTTCTTAAAGAATCTTTCTTATAAGGATTTTTAAATTCTGTAAATCCTATTTTAATAAAATCTTTCATTTCCATACAAATTACCTACTTTTTACACACTCACTAAAGCTTCAAATTCTGTTATACTTTCTTGTAAATTATTGAATTCAAAGTAAAGATGAAATACATTTCTTCTAAAAACGCTCAGGGTTTGCAAGCCATTTTTGATGATTAGCATGATAGTAGTCTGCGGTAATCCAACTTTCAACAAAATCACCATCTAATTCACAATATATATTGTCTAACATTCCATAGTTTTCAATTAGGCTATTCCTATAGTACATTCTTAATGAATCTATTGGTATAGGTTTTTCTTTTTTAGCTTCATGGCTTCTTGAAAAACCTAAATTCATCGGATGATAAAAATTAATCTTATTGTCAATTTTTCTGTATACAATTAGTTTCATTTGATCACCACTTGTATCACTATACTTTTTTTGTAGAATTAGAAAAACTGCTCCTGTTGATTTGTCATTGGAAAGAATAAGTCCATCTACCATGAAATTATATCTTTTGACAAATTCATCACTTATAACACTCTTCCAATATACCAGTGTGTCTTCAAAATTTTGTAGAATAATTTCACCTTCCTTAGATTGAGTATCTGATAGTACCTTCTGGTCTAAGCATTTTTTCAATCGTTTTTTTTTGCCCTCACACGCAAATAGCGTCGTGAGCAATATTACTATCAAAAAAGTACATCCTAAATATTTCATATTACAAATTATTCTAAATTTACCTTTTCTTAAAAAACTAAGAGTCATAATTTACCAATCATCTTAGATTAAGATATAAGAGCATGTCTAAAAATTAAGAACTACTTTTTGAACAGATTGAAGATAAAGCATTGGGGGCTAGTAGATGTTGAATGAAGAGAACCGTATTTTCAACTTTCGTCTTTATCACTTTTAATCCATTTTATCATTGATCCTACCATTCCAAAAAATCCAAAAGCTAAACTTAATATTCCTATTAAAACTCCAATAATAGTTCTTTTAAATTCTTTCGGGTTTCTTTTGAAATCATCTCTATACCCAAAATAAAAAAACAGTATTAGAATTATTCCTATGGTTAGATATACTAGATAGTCTTCCATTTTTTCTTTTTAATACAAGATTTAGCAACAGTTTTTTTTACACAAACGCTGAAATACATCCACCAATTATTGCGCTGGTAATTAACCAATATGAAAAGTGATGTATAAAATAGAACTTGTCTTTTTTCTCTAAAATAGTAATGCTTCCAATAAAAGGTAAGGCAATCACAAATGCGTTAATTATGCCATGGAATACCCCATGTCCAAAATGTCGATGTTTCTCACCATATTTGCTCAAAAATTCACTTACAATTCTTTCTGACTCTTGGTTTCCTAGCATAATATCCGTAAAGAATAATTCGTAAAAACCCATTTGATGAATGATTAGATTGATATAACCATAAACCAAAGTAAAGCTCAATAGAAAGAGAATAATAATTTTTGAGCTATTCAATTCACTCTTTTTAGAAAATGATAGCTTTGAATATTTACTTATAAATGATTGGGGATGATACCAATAACTACCGATAATCAATGGGACAAAAGCAATTAAGAAAAAAGCTAAATAGTTTAAGTTCATATCATCTTAGGTTTTTAAGTTCTGTTTTGCTTGTATATAATGGGGCAGGAATAAACCCTATGTTTTTCATACATTTTTATAGATAATTTAATCTAATTCGTATTTATCAAATTTTGCTCTAAATAGGTGTTCGTCCCATCCGTTATTTAATCCATTTAAGATTTCATATTCAAATAGTTGAATCGACTTTGTTTCTCCATAGATATCCTTGGGCCCAATATTTCTACTCTTTAAAATGGGTCCAACCTCCTCAATTCCTCTAACTGATTCAATTAATTTCCCCTCTGAATAAGTTCTGAAAATTGGGCTTTCAGATATGTAAAATGTTTTCACTTCAAAGTTTTTAGAAACATCTAATGGAAACTCTTCATTATAAGTCACTCTGTTTGCAACATCAGTTATAATTATCCATCCGTTTAATTCGGTCACTCCCATTGCTTTTTCCATTCTGTAAGAAGTAGCATCTTCGAAAAAAAGGTTTTCTTCTGATTTGTAAAGTACATCAGGTATTATTTTGCCAATTTCATCTTTTGATGCTTTAACACACATCAAGCTAATATTCCATGCCATACCCATTATTGATTTATCTTATTCTGATTACTGGGGCTAAACTTTGTGTTAAAAAAGAAGTGTGCTTATTTTTTTGAGGTGGGGTTTATTCCTTGCTCTGGGCTATGCGACCTGCATACGTTCATCCCAGCTAAATGGCGTAGCCATTGTTCGCTTCCACTTTTTTTTTAATTTCTTGTTGCTATTGATTTTAATATGAATTTTGCCATTTCGATATTTGCTACAGTTGATTCTTTATTAAAAATTAATTCCACTAAGATTTTCTTTGCCGATTCAGTATTTCCCTGAACATCATAAATTAATGCTTGATTAATTAGTAACATTCCTTTTGTTTCTAAATCTGGATTTAATTCTAACCCTTTTTTTATTGCATCAAGTCTTTGATTACTATTCTCTGCATTTCCTGCAATTTCTTTCCATGCTGGAGCATAATTTGGAAATTTTTCTAAAATCGTATGAGCAATTCTGAGCTTTTCCTCTTCTGAATTTTGCCATTCAATCTGCATGTAAGCTAAATATATGCCTTTTGGAAAAATTCCTTCTTCCTCTTTTTTTAATGACCAATGAGCTGTTTTAGCTGTAAAAAAACCCTTGGGTTCTAATTGGTCGGTTAGTTCGTAATATTTCAGGGCATTTTCAAAGTCCTGTTTTAGGAGATAGGTATATGCCAAATCATAAACTGGATAAGCCCAATTCGGAGCGATTTGATTAGCTTCTTTTAACTTGGCTATTGCTTCATCATATTTCCCTTGCCCACCAAGCTGCCTTGCTTCTTGATGTAGTATTATTGCATGGTTTGATATTTTCTCATTAGCAATAATTTGCCAATCGTAGCTGCCTGTTACCCCTTCCAAATCGGACAAATAAATCGAATTCTCATTCTCATCTTTGAATATCAAATCATCAGAATTCTCCTTCTTTTCAGGTTCGTTCTCATCTTTTTTCTTGAAAAAGTCGAATAGACTCATATTTTTTATTTTTTTAATGGAAGTGAATAAGTTAGGGGTAAACCCCGTGTTTTAAAAAAAAGTGAGCTTGTTTTTTTGAGATGAGGATTTATTCCTTGTGTTGTGCGACCAAAGGGAACGGAGTTTAGAACATGGGTCTTATCCCTGTCTCATTCATATGCAAGCTGACTCTTGGAATTACATACAAACGGGTAGCTAAACGATATAGCTCTGTCATTAGCAGGAAAGTTCGCAGAACTTTTACTGTAGACTAAAAATAGCGAAAAAAGCCAAGCTTTCCAAGGTTATATGCGTTCTAGCTCTTGTTATGCTCTGTTACGATTAATCTTCATCGATAAATCTAATTTGTGGATTTAATTCCTTTATCTGTTTTACTTCTCTAGTATTTAGCTCAGGCTCATCTACTAGGAAATAAGTAAGTGTTTTTAGATTTGCTATTTCTATGGGGACATTTTTGAAGGCATTCTCATGTAGCCATAAATTTTGCACTTTTGTTAATCCTAATATAGGGTTAGGAAAAGTAAGGAACTGGTTATGTTCTAAACCGCAAAATTTTAAGTTATCAAGATTTTTAAAAGAATTAGGAATAGAACTAATTTTATTTCTTCCAAGGGATAGTGTTTTCAATTTAACTAAATTTCCTATTTCAGAGGGCACATTTTCTATTTTATTATATGCTAGATTTATATCGAGAAGTTCAACACACATTGTTATTTCAGAAGGTATAGATTCTATCTTACATGCGTTTCCAACAATTTTTTTCAATTTAGTACAATTTCCAATCGAATTTGGAATTTTTGAAAGCTTAGAACCTTCAAAACCTAAATATTCTAAGTGAATAAGATTCCCTATTTCAGTAGGTAATATTTTTAGATTTCTATTGTTACGAAGATTTAAATGTTTTAGTTTACTTAACTGTCCAATTTCGGGAGGAAGGGTAGTTAATTCATTATTTGATAAGTCTAGAGTCTCAATTTGGTTTAGTTTTTTAATACTATTTGGCAACGTTTTGAGATAACTTACACTTAGAAGAAGTTTTCGAAAATATTTTTTATTGGATAGTTTTAAGATAAGTTTATTGATTAATTCCCCTTCAAGATTAATCCCACCAATCCTAATTGCCTCTAGATTTGTAAAACTATCTGCATTTGCTAAAAACTCTTCAAAAATGTCTCGATCATCTCTTGAAAAGTTAATAATGTGAACTTCTTCAGCTTTAATTTTTTTTAAGTCTTGTGCACTTATTGTGTGTTTCCATTGGAAAACCATTTTCCCCTTTTTTAGCTCCTCGATATCAGGACAAAATTCGTGGTTGATTTCTCTTTCATTTCTGTGTTTAACCCAAGGCTCATGAAGCTTACTTTTAAATTTTGGAATGGACTTTCCTTTGAGGGGTATAGTATCAGAAATACTTATGACATGATTTTCAGTTTTTTGTATTGATGTTGGCTTGAATACAGAGCTTTCACAAGATGTGAAAGATAGTAAAATCATAAAATAGAGTACAAATATTTGTTTGTTTATCATTGATTATTGTCTTATAAGTATTTAACACTTCACAAACAGGATTTGCAGATAAAAGATTCCTCAAGTCAATAAATTCACACTTACCTTGTCCTACGCCCCTTCCATTCATACTGCTTCCTCGCCAAACTCCAAGTTCCCACCACTACAATATACCACCAATGCCAAAACAAAGAAGGAAGGAATAATTTCATCTGTGCTTCCTTTCCAAAAAATCGACTCATAGTCCCCAAAAATAGATAATCCCAAAACGCCTTGACTAGAAATAAGGTGCCGAACAAATAAAGATAATTGGCATCTACTAATAACCCTAAACCTAGACTAATCAATAACATCCAACATAATCCCCATACAGTAGCTAGTATGAGCTGTGTTTGCCAGCTCTGATAATTGCCCGATTTGGTCGCCCAGCGAAGTCGCTGTTGCAAAAAAGCGGAGATGGTGGGCTTGGCAATAGTCTTTGTTACGGCCTCAGATTGTTTTAGGTATGCTAAACCATTGGGATACTTTCGGGCGATTTTCTCCATCAATAACATATCGTCTCCAGATGCCAAGTGATCGATCCCCTCAAATCCATTGACGGCGTCAAAAGCGGCCTTTTCGTAGGCTAAATTTGCCCCATTACACATTTGCATAAAGCCCCCTTGTATTCCTGCGGCTGATACCCCCATCATACCCATAAAATCTAAACTCTGAAAATGCTCAAAAACCGTTTTTTCTTGCTCAAAAATAACTGGAGCCGCTATCATTTTAGGCTTTTGCTGTTCATACAAATGTATGATATGCGTAATCCAATTTTCATTCATCGTACAGTCTGCATCCGTGGTTACGATCAATTTTCCACTAGCGATTTCTACCCCTGCCTTTATCGCCTCTTTTTTCCCTTCTTTTCCCTTCTTTAAAGAATGTCCAATCACATCAGAATACTGTTTTATCAGTTCTCCTGTATTATCTTCAGAATGATCGTCTATGACAATTACCTCCATCAAATCGCTAGGATAAGACTGATTAAGTATGCTTTTTAGACACTTTCCAATTGATTTCTCCTCATTGCGAGCCGCTATTACGATAGAAACAGTAGTAGTTGGTACAAAATTAGTAAGTATTTCACTAACAGGTATTTGGTGCCAGTAATACAAGTATCGCAATAGAATGATACTGTAACTTGCTGCTAAAAAACTCCCCAATACCACTAAAACCAATAGCATATATTTTATTTTTTGACAAAATTATGTTTTTTTGTGCTTAATCCTTATCTTAGGAAATATGATTAGGACCCACATATCTCCTTGAAGTTGTTTCTACTACACACATCACACAACTAGAACAATTCTCTTGTTATAGAAACACCTTCACCAAAAGTAATTCATATGATTAGAATATTTACCATACTTTCGCTAATACTTGGGTCATTTGCAGGGCATTCGCAAGAATCTCTTTTTTATAAAGATGCTGTCCAGCTCGCTGCCAGAATGGTAGAAGAGCAAGAAACAGAAGTCATTCCTCAAGATCTGATACACCAAATCGAAGATGCACTAGCAGCTGTGTCTGAAAGCAATTCTAGTGCGGCTAGTGCTGTCATATACAAATATGACATCCATGCTCTAGGTAGTACCAATACCTCTAATATAAGACTGGTGGTCGATAAAGGAGCTGATTGGGTCAATGATTTAGAAAAAACACCTATCCATAAAGCTTTCCCAAACAAAAAAATATTTGAAATTAAAGAAGGAGAATCTACTGCTGACTTTACGGTACTCGAACTAACGGGTAAGCAGCCACTTAATATGAAATATTTGGCCAATGAAGTTTCTATTGTAAATGATGTGTGGATGGTAGAAATTCCCGTAGAAAAAAAAGATGGCAATGACATCCAAATCAAGAAAATACCTAACGGTTACCTCTTTACCTTTGCTTACAAATTCAAAAATTGTGAGATAGGGTGTGAAGAGGCTCACTACTGGGAATTTAGCGTCATCAATGGAGAAACAGTGGAATTTATCAGTGAATATGGTTCTGACTTGCCTACTATCAAAAAGAACAACCTTTTTACTATTATAGATGAAGATGGCATGTAACATTACACAACTCACATCAAGTTGTTCTCAACATAATAAAGACCTAATTGTTATCATGTACAATTAGGTCTTTATATTTTTGCACCGAACGAGTGAGGACCTCTAAGAACAAAACAACTTACCATGAAAAAACAGCTAGAAGATATTCGTAAAGACTATAACTTAGATACACTTGATGTCAATGAAGTATCCAAGAATCCATTGGATCAATTTAACCACTGGATGCAAGCTGCCCTTGAAAGTACACAAGCAGAACCAACTGCTATGACCTTAGCAACTACATCAAAAGATGGCATTCCAGATGCCCGAATTGTATTATTAAAAGGAGTAGATGAAGCTGGTTTTAGATTCTATACGAACTATGATAGTACTAAAGGCAAAAATATTGCGGCAAATGATCAAGTTGCTCTAGTCTTTTTTTGGTCTACTCTACAGCGACAAGTCAGAATATTAGGCAAAGCCAGTAAACTCGCTACAGAGGTTTCTGAGAACTACTATCATTCTCGACCAAAGGGAAGTCAAATCAGTGCCTTGGTATCGCCACAAAGTACTCCTATTGATAGCCGTCTATCTTTAGAAAACGAAGCGAAACAACTTCTAGAAAAATATGCGGACCAAGAGATTCCTAAACCAGCAAACTGGGGAGGCTACACCGTTCGACCATACCAAATTGAGTTTTGGCAAGGCCGTTCTAGTAGAATGCACGACCGTATTTGCTATCAGTTGCAAGAAGATAATACTTGGCAAATCACCCGCCTAGCTCCTTAATTAGGGACATTCAAGAGTAGATTTTTTGAGCTATTTTTCATAGAAAAAAAATGTAATCAATTGATTTATAGATTCTTGCAAAAAACAAAAAATTGGAGACACTTGATTAAAATTTTATCATTTAAGTAAAAAACACCCCGCTTTTGACCAAAAATGGCTAAAAGCGGGGTATTTTATTTTAGGAATACTGCTAAAACAAATTGATGCTGCTATTTTGGGCATGTTGGAGGCTAGGAAATACAATCCGTTGATGAGGCAGACCAATTTCAATGGGCAACGTTTTT
>CAYOJF010000130.1:0-12226 GCA_964404215.1 uncultured Aureispira sp.
CCTCTTAGGCGTAGGGATAGGATACCAATTCTTAACCAATCAAACTGCTACTAAAAGTATACAAAAATAGAGCTTCTACTACCTTAACAATTAGGACAGGTCTAATAGACATTATTACGAAATAAATATCTTTGGGGGACTATGGACAATTTGTGTAAAAAATAGACATTACCACCACCCAAATTCACAATCAGGAACAACATCCTTCCATGGCTGTAGATCAACATCTCTGTCCGTATAAAGTACTACTTCCTTGAGCTTTTTTAGTTGCGTCAAAGCAGCTAAAGGAATTTCTTCCATCCTTACAAAACGTAATTCCAACTTTTCCAATTCTTTTAGATTAGCAATAGAAGCAGGTATAAAAAATGGACTTTTCCTGTCCTGTGGAACATTTACATAATTCAAACTCTTTTTTCCATATATATAACAAGAAATACCTTTGAGTGTAGTAAATAGTTGCAACAGAGAATCAGAAGTCCACAATTCAAAAAAACCATTATGCTTTAAGATATTTTGTTCTATAACTTTTTTGCTCCAAATCGAAGCACCTTCATTCAATATCAATCCTTGTCCCACTTCCATTTTCTGATAACAAGCATACGCTAGTCGAACTCTATCTATAGGAGTATCTGTGGTCCATTCCAAAATCCTATTTTGCATATTTTCATGCCACTTAAGTCCCTGACTACTCGAAAATTGTAAGCGTTTTCTAGATTGTATAATCTGAACCAAATGAGTTTCTTGTATATTTTCGAGTAAAATTTTCTTTGTTTCTTTTCGAAGAGCAGCATTCTCTGTTAGTTTATTAATGATGAATAAATCTGTAAATAATTCTACAGGAAGTCCTCCTCCTTTCACCAACTCTACTGCTAGCTCCCAGTTATCTTCTTGTCCACTCATTACCAATTCTGAAACTTTGGCAATCATTGAAGTACCTTCTTCAACTGCTGCTTGACTATCTGCTACCAAATAGCTAGGCATTTTTTCATTAATATAAGTAGTCAACTGTGCCTCTGTTATCCACTTCCAGTTTATATCCTTTGGCAATAGTTCTAGCTTAGTATTATTGCTAAAGGAAACTAGTACATGTGTTACCTCAGGACTCATTTTATTAACTACTTTAATGCCTAGTGGAGATAATTTTTCTTTAAGCACTGTTTTTTTCTGGTTCAGTTTTGTGTTTACTAGTACAACGTTCCCTTCTTTTAGCGTTTCGAGGTTATCTTGAGTAGCATATTCTACTGCTCTTGTTTTTACTGTTTTAAAACTAGCATTGAAAGCTGCTCTAAGTCCACTAGCTGGGATTGTTTTCATAAATTCAACCAAATTACAATGCAAATAGAAGTAATATCGACGTAGTTCTTCTGTCAAATCCCTATAATCACTGCGATTAATTAGGCTTTTGAGATCAACTTCATTGTGTAATCCAGCATCAAATTTCCATTCAAGTTGTGTCAAATCAGCGTCAAGAATAAAAGGAGGAAAAGCTGTCAGTGGATTATTTGCTCCGTTGAACCATTCTAAATTTTGCATTTTTGCTATTGCTAAAGGAAGATTTTTTAGTTGATTACTCTGAACATCAATCCGAGTTAATTTTTTGCAATAACAAAGCTCCAATGGAAACACTTCTAGTTGGTTATCGCCTAACCTAATGGATCTTAGCTTTTTCCACTTATTTAGATTCGTGGGTAGGTGCTGAATCTTTGTTCCCTCCAAAATCAACTCTTCTAGTGCTGTAAACTCGCCTATTTCTTCAGGAAGTGTTTCTAAATCTACCCATCTTATACAAAGGTCACTAAGTTTTTTGAGCCTACCTATTGTAGCTGGCAAACTCTTCATCGGCATTGATAATAAATAGATTTTCCATAGTTTTTTGAGCTTATCAATACTAGCAGAAAGTTGTTGTAAAGGCAAATCACCTAGGGACAATATCTCTAGGTTTTTAAGTTGAAAAACTTCTTCGGGTAAGTTAGTTACCCCTGCTTTAGTCCGAATGTTCTTTAAATCTAAAACACGTAGTTCCTTTAGTTTATTGATTCCTTTTGGGAATTCCTTCAAATGGACATCTTTGATTGTAAGCTATTCTAGTTCTGTTAATTCGAATACAACAGATGGAAAGTCTACCACATTTGTGCTATTATCTTGGTTTGATAACGTCAAATCCCGTAAATTAGGAAACTGTTTGAGCTGTTCCCAATCAGAAGTATTATACCGATCAATATAAGTTATCTTCAACTCTTTGACTTTGTTTGGTTTCGCTAACGCCTCTTCAAATCCCCAAATCAATTTTTTTTTATATCCATGATAAGGTTGTCTCATTTTACTTCAAATTTAGTTTAGGGCTCTTTCTACATTATAAGTATAAAGGTCAAGAACAAAAATGTTCTAAAATTGGTTAGTACTAAGGTAGCATAAATAAGTGAATTGTTGTATATTGTTGGTTACTCTAATAATAAGGAGTAAAATAGCCCACGTCTACTTTCTTCACAGGGCTACATCCTAGAAACCTTTAAAATTATATATGTCAAGATTATTAGATCCTAATTTCGTAAAGTACAAATTCAGAGACCTAAAAGTATACTCTTCTACAGAGTGGCTAGCCGAAAATAAAAAAAAATATCGTCAAGTATTTGACCGACATGAGACCACCTATGTCTATGCCGAACTCTCTTTTTATAACAAGCTTTTTGATGATGAAGACTGGAATGTTCAGATCAATCTAAAGTGCTATTCACTCAAAAAAGGTAGAAAAGAACTCTGTGACTTGACATTTGACCGAAAGGTAAGTAAATATGACAATGTTGTCTATATCCGAGAAGGATGGGGAAACAAGAAGCAAGGAGCATTCTGGAAGAAAGGAACTTATTATTGGGAAGCTTATATTGATGGGCACAAAGTAGCTACTAAATATTTCTACATAGAGGAAGCAAACGAAAAGTACTTTGATCCGAGTGCTTACCTAAATATCAAATCGCTCAAACTATATGAAGGTCCTTACGAAGGAGTTCCAAAAGAAGAGCGTATTTACTACAAGACCTTATCCAAGGAAGAAACACGATATATTTATGCCGAAATCTGTCTAGAAAATTTACTTCCTGACAAAAATTGGTATTGTGAATTGTTTGTCAAATTCTACAATGGGGCGAGAGAAATGAAGGGGCAAACGATGAAGCTACACCATGTAGATAAGGAAGAAGATATCATCGAGTTAGATATGCACTGGGGTTCCAATATCAAAGGCTCTTGGTCGGAAGACACCTATACTGCTGAGATTATATTTATGGATAAGCTATTAGCTATTATCCCATTCAGTGTAGAAGATGAATTTGAAGAAGGAATAGCTGGTACTGTACTGCCAAATCAATATCAGCCTGTAGTACTAGACGAATCTGAAGAGGATGAGCCTACTTCTTTTGAGGAAGTAATCGCCAAACTAGATGCACTAATTGGTCTAGAAAGCATCAAACGTCAAGTACGAGATCATGCTAGTTACTTACAATTCTTGCAGCTTCGTAGAGACAAAGGATTTGAAGAAGAAGAAGAAATCAATATACATTCGGTATTCATTGGCAATCCTGGTACAGGTAAAACAACCGTAGCACAAATGATGGGTAAACTATACAAAAGTATGGGGCTACTCTCCAAAGGGCATGTTCACGAAGTAGATCGGGTTGATTTGGTAGGAGAATATATTGGGCAAACCGCTCCTAAAGTAAAAGAAGCGATTGAGAAAGCCCGTGGAGGAGTATTATTCATTGACGAAGCCTATTCTTTAGCTCGTGCCAATGATGACAGCAAAGATTTTGGTAGAGAAGTAATCGAAATTTTGGTAAAAGAGATGTCTAATGGGGTCGGTGATATGGCTGTTATTGTAGCAGGTTATCCTAAAGAAATGGAACATTTCTTAACCTCTAACCCTGGACTAAAATCAAGATTCAAACTTTACTTTACTTTCTCTGACTACTTACCAAAGGAACTGTCTTCTATCGCTCTTTATGCCTGTCAGAAGAAAAAAGTAAGCCTGCATCATCTCGCACAACAATTGATTGATGATATTATTATTGAAGCCTACAGAAATAGAGATAGAGCTTTTGGTAATGCTAGATTTATCTACGATCTAATTGACCAAGCCAAAATTGAACTAGGTTTGCGGATCATGTCTGCAGAAGACCCTAGTGAATTTAGCACAGAAGTATTGGAAACCGTACTGATAGAAGATGTAGAAAAAATAGAAATTAAACATCCAAAACGCCTACCTAACTTACCAATAGATGAAAAACTACTTGGTATTGCAATGAATGAGCTCAATCATATGATTGGTATGAACAATATCAAGAAAGAAATCAATGAGATGGTTCAGTTGGTTCGGTTCTACCGTGAAAGTAGTCGCAATGTACTCAATAAATTTTACTTGCATACCGTATTTGTAGGTAACCCAGGAACTGGAAAAACAACAGTAGCTCGTATCCTAACCAAAATATACAAAGCACTTGGTATACTAGAACGTGGGCACATGGTCGAAACAGATCGTCAAGGATTAGTCGCTGGCTATGTAGGTCAAACAGCCATTAAAACAGCTGAACAAATAGACAAAGCCCTCGGTGGTGTTTTATTTATTGACGAAGCCTATGCATTGACCTCTGGTGGCAGTGGTAGTTTAGCTGGTGGTGGAGACTTTGGGAACGAAGCAATACAAACTATCCTAAAGCGTATGGAGGACCATAGAGGAGAGTTTTTCGTATTTGCAGCGGGTTATCCTGACAATATGGAAACCTTCCTAAAAGCAAACCCTGGGCTACGCTCTAGGTTTGACAAAATCCTAAAATTTGAGGATTATAATACCCCAGAGCTTTATCAGATCGCTCTCCAAATGCTAGAGGAAGAAGGAGTAGAGGCCAATGAAGAGGCCAAACTACACCTAAACAATTACTTAGACTTTGTTTATGAGTATAGAGACAAGTACTTTGGTAATGCTCGTGATGTTCGTAATATCATCAACGAGATTGTCAAAAATCAAAGCTTACGCTTAGCCTCTATCCCATCTGAACAAAGAGACCCGAATATGGTCAATGTGATTACTTATGAAGATGTTGCTACACTCAAACTGAGCAATGATGATGATATTTTCAATAAAAAATCAATTGGTTTCAATAAAAAGTCAGGCAACGTCAGTAAATAAAAGAAACTTAACGCCTATCAAAAAAGCTATTTCTATTCTAGAAATAGCTTTTTTGTTTAGAGCATCTTTAAGTAGGCGATTTAGGTACAGGACAAAAGATAATGTTTGAATTTTGTTATACTTAAAAGGTAGGTTTTCACTTCATCTTTTTCTGTTCTTTCCATTGATGAAAGAACCAAAATCTAGGGCAGAGTTTCCGTCTGGATACTATCACATCTCAAAACAGATTTTAAGGGAATTTTTGAGGGAAACTATTGTTTGAAGATACACCTATAGCCCTTTGACATTAGTTTTTACGCTCAATATTGCTTGCCCCTTAAAATTTTATGTTTTTTCAATGGATAGTATTACCCAGCCTCCAACATGCCCCACACTTTACACTAACCTCTAGCCTTTTTAACCGTTTGAAAGTCTCTTAAAAACCTACCTTTATTTTAAAATCAAAAATCTTTTGTCCTGTACTTAAGTAGGCAATACTAAATTTAATTATCCTATGGAAATATTAGATGAACAATCAAAACTAAGCCCGTACCTATCTCCTCGTATCAATTTAAAAGCTCCTGTACAGGTATTTTTAGGTTGTATTATATTGGGTATATTCATGGGCATGTCTACCAATATGATTAATGGACTGCTTAGCCCTCGCTATTTCAATACTATTCTAAGGTGGAATTTATCAGCTAGTGAAACTTGGGCTAGAGCTATCTTCCAAGGATTATTAGAAGGAGTAGGATATGGTATTCTGATAGGTGTTATCTATACATTTTTCTTTATTGTCCGAACAGGATTGAAAGGCAAATTTCTTTTGTTCTCTGATGCATTGTTCCCCATAATTAAAATAATTTATGGTTGCTATGCTATACTTGGAACATTAGCAGTAACCTTATCTCTTGTATTCTGGGAAATCTATGACAATGCTATCATTAAAGTTCCTCAAGATTTGTTTCCTCGTATCGGTTATGCTTGGGTGGGTGGCTCAATATGGGGAGCAACCATTGGGGGATTCATCAGTTTATGTTATCTAATAATAACCACCCATCGAAAAATGAAGCAACAACATTAGACATCATTACTAATAAAAAACAGCAGACATTTACTAGATGATAGTATATGCCTGCTGTGTAATAGTGCTATATTAGTAGTGTTATAGCGTATAATCTATATAGAAGTTGTTTACTCTTCAAAATCTAAATTCATTGGCTCGCTATGGACTTTAGATTTGTATTTATTGTCTTTACCATCAGCATCTCCTACTATTTCAATTTTAAGCCCATCAAACCACAAAGTACCTGTACCTGATACCAAGGCTCCATAGTTGATCGTAGTAGCCTCTTTAGGCACATCTAGTGTGATACTATAACGAGCCCAATTAGAAGTTCCTTTGATTGGACGGTCTTGCATATTATCAAACGATAGGGTTTCACTTCTTTTTTCACCATCCACTCTCAACCAGAGTCCAGCCCAATCTGCAACATTTTCTGATTTAACAAAAGCCGTCATTTTGATTTTTTTACCTAGGTAATTATCTGCTTTTGCCATTTGCATTAATGTCCCAAATCCATCAATATTTTTTTTATTAGACTTGATACATGCGGACTGTTTGCCTACTTTATAGACTTTCTTATCTATTTCCATTTCATAATCGCTAGGGTTACTTCCTGCACGGAGCCAACCATCTGGTAATGTAGAATGCATCGTAAACGAAAATAGTCCAATAGTGATTGCTACTGCTAGCAGTGATTGAAATCTGTTTTTCATAATGTACTTTGTTTTAATGATTTAAAAAATGAGTGGTTTTAATAGGTTGTCTTACCAAAGTATATTTTCTAATACATATCGAAAGATGAGTGAATAACAATGAAGTTCTGTAAATAATTTTTATACAAATATATAATTATTTCTATTCAATTACTTCATTTAAACTATATTCGTCTTTGTTGAGTCAACAGACGTATTGATAAAGTCTATATTCGTTACAATAGCCCCTAATCGCCATCATCAGGATTTGGTAAAATAGTAACAGACAACCCAATTGCCATATCTCGCCCCAACAATTCATACAATTCTTTTAGGTCAGTATAAATCAATTCAACAGCTGCTTTATCTTGTTGAATATCATTCTTGAGACTCTGTTGTCGAGCAGCTATAGCGATTTCAATACGTTGAATTTTCATTTCTATCTCTTTTGTCAAGTCATCTGTACCTAGTACGGCAGAAAGATACCTACCTAAACGAAAATCTGTATTGACACCAAATATTTCTTCTACGCCTTTCAAATTATTCAAAATAATTTGCCAAGAAAAATCAGCGTATTTACTCTCTACTAGTGTAAGATTACTCACCCCTCCAAATGCTTCCTTTCCTAACGGTTTTCCTATTTTTTTGCGACTCATCGTCTGTGCAATATGTGTAATTGCATTTGAGAACCGACCGATCCCTCCACTAGTTTTGTTACCAGTATCATTAATTAATGTGTTTCCATAATTAGCTCCATTTTCTTTCCATTGGAAATTCAGTTTTTCGATAAGGCCTTTTGCGTTCTTAATACTATTAATCAAATAAGCACCTCTGTTCATAGCATTGACATCCGTATCATACAAATGGACTAAATCTGCCGTTGTACTCGAAAACAACAGATATTCTATAGTAGCTAAACCTTTGGTATAAGAACTTCTATTATAAATAGATAAGGAATCTATTAGGATAGTATCCCGAATCAACTGCTCTATAGATGAAACATTAATCGGTGTATTATCTAACTCCAAATAAATAAAAGCATCATTAGCAGGACCAAAATCTAACATTTCAATTCTTGACCAAGTTGCCATAGTAGTTTTCCAGTCCTCTTGAGCTAACATAAGTGTATTAGCGTTAGGCGTAGCAATAAAATCTAAAGTACTTTTTTCTAGTTCTTTTATCTCGCTATCTAGTGTGGTAAGTGTTGGGAGTACATAAGTATTTACTATTGTTGCCAACATAGCTGATTTATCAAAATCTTGCTGTTTTTGGCACTGTATTCCAATACAGGTGACCAACAATAATAAACCTATAAATTTGAAAGTGTTTTTCATCTGTATTAGAGTGATTTAATAAAAGTAATTAAGTTAGTTCTTTCTTCCTTCGTGAGGGATTTGAATTTTTCTTGGCTATTCTTGCCTTCTCCACTATGCCAAAGAATGGCTTCTTCTATATTCCTTGCTCGTCCATCATGTAGCAACTCAGTATGACCATTAACTACCTCTATCAACCCAATTCCCCAAAGTGGAGGAGTTCGCCATTCACCAGCACCAGCCAAGTCTTCGACACTCTGATCAGCCAACCCTTCGCCCATATCATGTACCAACAAATCCGTATAAGGATAAATAGTTTGATTAGATAAATTGGTGAATTTACGATGTATACCTGTCGTGTATTTTTGTCGGTGACAATCCTGACATCCGATTTCGAAAAACAGTTCTTTTCCTAACAGTACCGCTTCACTTTCCCAATCTCTCCGTAGAGGAACGCCCAAACTACTAGAATAAAGTTCTACTCTATCCAACACCAAATCATCCAATTCGTATCCATTACTATTATTACCATGGGGAGCAGCTAAAGCACTAGGTTGATTAGTAGTATGATTTTCATTAGGAAATAAAGAAGAAGTAATACCAATATCGCCTACAAATGCAGCCGCTACTTGCTGCCTTACGGTGGGTTGTCCTGCTTTCCAGCCAAATCTCCCCAAGCTTTTTTGTCCCGTTTCTATATTATCTACATAGTTTGCTTTACCCGAAATACCATTTGCATCTGCATCTTGTTCGTCTATCCACTGTTCTATAGTAGCTACATCTATCGCTTCTAGCAGACCTAATCCTATCATATGATTCGCTACCCTAGGAGAAATGATTGTATTGGGATCCACCGTACCATAATTAAGATTCCGTAAAGCATAAGTCGGCTTACGCAACCAGTAAGATGTACCATCTGCATACTGCCCTTCGATTTCTTGATAAGTGATTTCCATATCCCCTTCGCCTTGTACACCATGAACACCAACAGGGTTAAATTGCCCACCATAAGTAGGCTCAATCAATGAACTTCCGTTTGGACCAGCCCCCACCAAACTTAATCGAAATAGCATACCATGCCCTTGACGTTCTCCAGCCATAGGGGTACGTCCACGCCCGTCCTTGAAATGGCAACTGGCACAAGAGGTCTCATTAAACAATGGTCCTAAGCCATCTCTCCCTGTAGTAGAAGCAACTGCCGCGACCCAACTCTGATTAAAAAAGGAGTTTCCTGTCGTAAATTCTAATGCTTCTATCCCCTTCAAGTTCGGTGCAACAAAACTAAAAGCATTTCTCGAAAAATTACTGACAGTAGTTCCTCCTCCTGCCAACTCTTCCCCTTGCTCTGATTGTAAAGAAAACCTATCAGGTTGACAGGCACTCAACAAAATCAAAGTAGGAATCATACACTTAATAAAAATTTTCATACTAATGAATACGATTATAGCTGATATCATATTTCTATTCAGCTTAGACTATAAATATATGCTTAACTAAAAAAGCTCAATACACCGTGAAGGTGTATTGAGCGTGACTATTTATTCATTTAACCCTGAAATTATTCAGTCACATTATTCACATCTTTAGATATTAATCTGGTAAATCTGTACTGATACTCAAACCAAGAGCAGTAGCTGCTTCTGCAATCTTATCTCCTTGGTCTTGCAATGCTTGTACCGCCTGCAAAACTGGTCCATTATCATTTTTATTTTCTTCTGTTACTGTTTTATCAAATGGTGCAGGAATAGCATTTACTTTTGCCATAGCAGTAGCATTCAATGTAGTCAATTCTGTTGCTACCGTATTATCTACTGCTGCTACCAATGTTAAGATAGAATAGGCTGTATTACCTACTTTTGTACCATCTGTTTTAGTATACGTTCCTACCAATACATTGGTAATACCTTGTGCATTCGTAATAATATCGCGGTTAGTATTATCTGCAAAACAAGAATGTTCATCTTCCTGAGGATTATCAGTAGGATTAGCTTCCAATGCGACAAACATACGCTCTCCTGACAACTCTGAACGGCTCAACACACCTGCTCCAGTCAATATTTTCGCGATTGCCTCATCTGTAGTCAAACCTTCAAAATACGTACGGTAACTACCACCTGTCATCCACTCAGATTTCAACATTGCCAAATCCATTACTAATAATTCCGCACAAGCCTTGATATACTCTCCTCTACGTGTATGATTATTAGCAGAACTCGTGTAATCTGTATACGCACGATTTCCACCTTGACCTGGATTAATATTTACATCCAAATAATCTTGCCCCCACAATAAAAACTCAATGGCATGGTATCCAATACTGATATTTTTCTCTCCACCTTGCTCATTAGCATTCGCCAATACTGTAGCACTTATAGTAGGGAAGCCTGTTACATCATTAATAATACCTGACTGAACGATTCCTGTTCCAGCAGCATCTCTAGTATAATCCACATAGTTTTCATCCAATGGCCAAGCATTCAATGCTCCTTCTGGTCCGTCTGAATCATCAATTGGTCCATCATAAAAACGATAAGATTCCGTTTGACCATAAGGCTCTCTACTAGCTTTCCATGCTGATTTGGCAGCATCAAAGTTTGCTTGTGTTGGTGTAGCTACCAATGTATTGATAGCCGTTTGAAGTTCTACAGCCTTAGCATGAGCATCTGTATAAGAAGCTGCTACTATATCACAATAATTACTGACTACATTAGTTTTCAAATCAGCATTGGGGTCTGTTGTTGGTTTAGTACAAGCTGTCCATAGTAGAGAAGCTCCTAATATTACCCCTCCAAATGTTTTCAATGTGTTCATTTTATTTTTATTAAGATTAAGTCTAATTAAATAATGAGTGCAAATGTATACTTATTTAGCGTTAAATCAAATTATTTAGAATTAATCTTGTTAAAAATAACTATTTACGTAAAACACCTATAATAGGCCCATAGAATTGTTCTTCAAAATGCTCTACTGGTATAGAGGAATTTTTGATGTACATCTTAGAAATTGCCCCATCAAGGTATAGAGCATTAGTACACCCTTTCTCTTTGAAAATAGAAGCAAACGTATGAAAGTTGATTGGTTCTTCTGATAGTACAAACAAAACTTTTTGTGTGGTAGTCACTCCTACCCCACTTCTAATGTACCGACTGGTAGAATTGGCATTAAAATCAGGATGGTAAGCTCCATCTATCAATAATAAAGGACCAGACTGTGTTGCTAGTTGCAAGGCTTGAGGATTGGATAAAGAAGATGCTTGGAAAGCTTGGGTAGACAAAATATGAGGCTGGTTGGATTCATCTACACAAAAAACGCCATTCGGACTCATGAAAAAGTTACCTCGGCTAGCAGTATCTGTATTTAGAGAAACCCCTTGTCCTTTTTCATTGACAAAAAGCCCTACTGCCTGTCCACTTCTATGAAACATACCTCCATTTGTCAGCATTAAATAACCTTCTCTATCGCTATCTGCTACACTGAACAACGTTTCTTTTTTCTGCCCGTTGATCAATTTGATTTGTACAGTATCTAAGTCTATTTCATATACTAATACTCTAGTTTCTCTAACAGTCCCTTCAAAGAAAATCTGACTAAAGGGTGTAGTAGTATTTACCTTCTTTTTTGAGACTCCTTCACATCCTATGATTAAACAAATCATCCAGATTAGAATAAGAATAGTATATATTTTCATCAATCAATGTTTTTGGTAGTAATTAAACAAGAGCAGGTCTAACATAACTTCATGTATGGGCATAAAAAAAAGTGTTTGCTAGAATATATTTCTAACAAACACTTGGTAGCCCATAGGGGAATCGAACCCCTCTTACCAGGATGAAAACCTGGCGTCCTAGCCGATAGACGAATGGGCCGCTAAATGATAAAAGTTCTAAAACATTTTACTCTAGTTAAACTACTTTATATTATTTACACCTAGATGTAAAAAAAGTAGCCCATAGGGGAATCGAACCCCTCTTACCAGGATGAAAACCTGGCGTCCTAG
>CAYOJF010000131.1:0-12184 GCA_964404215.1 uncultured Aureispira sp.
ATAGCTTTATCAATAAAAAAGGAGAGGCTGCAACACGTAAAATTAATCTTGTGCTAATAGCAGCTTATGAGCTAGAAGATATGTTGCTCAATAATCTGCAAACCATTAGTGAGGAAGGTTTATTGATTACCTCTGGTATGTTTTCTTTGACCGCTAAAAATGAAGCAGGTCAAGAGCTAGAACTCAATAAAAATAAATCCATTTACTTTCAGACAACTAATAAAACTAGCACCAAAGATCAACTATATACTCTAGAGGAAGATATTTGGGAAACCCCTACTCCTCCTACCAATTACCTGACTTATAAACCTTTTGATTTTTATCCTACACAATCCCGATTTGACGAATGTTTTGTTCTACTTCAAATTCATATCCGAAAGATAACTGATGTAGCACAGCGAAACAAAATACCCCAATCTTACATTTTTTCACAAGACTTTTTTAGCCGTTATAATCAAATTATATGTGGTACAACTTATGCTGCAAACGACCTTATCTCTATTTATCTTGATAATACAGATAAGCCTCTAGTAGAAGCTGATAAACTTATATTGGAATATGTAAAAAAATATCCTAATGATGGAAATAGAAAACAAAAAGCAATTAAATTATTAGAAATGTTTATTGCTGAAAATAAAACTACGTTTCCTCCTGACTTTGATTTCCCAGAAATTGATTACAATGATTTTATGAAGCCCATTGATGGTACAAAACTTCCTTTCAAATTTAATAAACTTAGTAGTTTATATAAATTGGGACTACTTGGTTGGTGTAATCTAGATCGAGCCTACCCAAATCGTAAATTAGAACCACAAACTATTAAAGTTAGTACCAATAAAGCCTCCAAAATCCTCTATCTAGTTAGTAAAAATCAGGCAGTTAGCTTCTCCACTATCAACATAGAGAACGCTCATCAACATACTTTTAATGTCAAACTCCCTGTGGGAGAAGAGTTTTATCTCCTAGCAGCTAATGAGCAAAATGGCCGTATAAACTATGCTCAAAAGCTTATTACTCTAAATGGTAATCATGAGGAAGAACTAAACTTGAAACCAATTACTACTAAAGAATTTTCTAAAGCTATGCAAAAAATCCAAGCTGGCTGGCAGGTTTCCAACTAGAAACAATCGCTCAAAACTTCGCTTTTCTATTCCCTATTCTTATTTTTGTATTATTACGATAATCCAAAACAAACATTGCCTTGGCTAAGAAGAAAACGAAGACCCCAAAAGTAAAAAAGCCTACCCCACTGATGGTTCAGTATAATGACCTCAAAGCAAAATATGCTGATGCAATTATGCTATTTAGAGTAGGAGATTTTTATGAAACCTTTGGGCAAGATGCTATTACTACTGCCAATGTATTAGGCATTGTCTTAACCGCCAGAAATAATGGTTCTTCTAAGATTGAGTTAGCAGGTTTCCCGCATCATTCTTTAGATACTTATTTGCCCAAATTAGTACAGGCAGGCTACCGTGTAGCCGTCTGTGACCAGCTAGAAAAGCCAAGCAAACTCAAAAAAATTGTCAAAAGAGGCGTGACAGAAGTCGTGACTCCAGGAGTTACGACCAATGACAAAATATTGGATCACAAATCCAATAACTATTTGGCGGCGGTACATTTTGGCAAAAAAGGGCAAGTGGGGTTATCCTTTTTGGATATTTCTACGGGAGAGTTTCTAGTCAGTGAAGGGAATGCCAATTATATTGATAAACTCTTACAGAGTTTCAACCCTTCTGAGCTGATTTTTGCTAGAGGTAAACAAAATGACATACTCAAGTACTTTGGCGATAAACTCTATCAATATGGTATTGAAGATTGGGTATTGACGGAAGATTATACCCAAGAAAAACTATTAGGACAATTTGAAGTCGCTTCGCTCAAAGGTTTTGGCATACAAGACTTGGCATTGGCACAAGTAGCCGCAGGAGCAATCTTACATTATGTCGCCACTACCGAAAATACGAACCTAAAGCACATTACTAATATCGCTCGTATTCAAGCCGACAAATATGTCTGGTTAGATAAGTTTACTGTCCGTAACTTAGAGTTGGTACATTCGCCTCACCCTTCTGGAGTACCACTGTGTCAGATTCTAGATCAGACCGTTTCGCCAATGGGGACACGACTGCTCAAAAAGTGGATTCTACTCCCCCTCAAAGAGCAAAATGCAGTAGTAGCTCGGCACGAAGTCGTTCGTTTCTTCATGGATAATAGCTCACTAGCCGATGATATTGAACAACATATTCGTCAGATTGGTGATTTGGAACGCTTGATTTCCAAAGTTCCTTTAGGTAAAATTAATCCTAGAGAAGTAAAGCAGCTCGAAAGAGCACTCTTGGCACTCGAACCTATTCAAACAGCTCTGCTAGCAGTAGAGAACAAACAACTCAATTCTATTGGAGAACGCTTACAATTATGTAAAATAATTCGTGATCGAATCGCTGTTGAACTGATTGCTGAACCTCCTGTCAAATTAGACAAAGGTAATGTCATGGCAGATGGTACCTCTGAAGAACTGGACGAGTTGCGTAGTATCATCAAAAATAGTAAAGCCCACTTGCTGGCATTGCAACAAAGAGAAGCTGCTGCTACTGGTATTGACAATCTAAAAATTGGCTTCAATAATGTTTTTGGTTATTACCTAGAAGTTACTAATAAGTATAAAAATAAAGGTTTAATACCCGAAAACTGGGTTCGCAAACAAACCCTAACAGGTTCTGAACGCTATATCACTGATGATCTCAAAAAGCTAGAGGTCAAAATATTAGGGGCAGAAGAAAAGATTATTGCTATAGAAGTAGAGCTTTTCCAAGATTTAGTCTTTGCTCTAACAGACTATATCCGCCCTATCCAGCTCAATGCAGCATTGATTGCCCAAATTGATTGTTTGCTGTCTTTTGCAAAAGTAGCTACACTACATAACTACTGTCGTCCACAGATGAGTGATGGATTGGCGATAGACATCAAAGATGCTCGTCATCCTGTGATAGAGCAGCACATGAAATTAGGAGAAGAATATGTCCCCAATAATATTTATTTGGACAATGAAGAGCAACAAATCATCATGATTACAGGCCCGAATATGTCTGGTAAATCTGCTCTACTTCGCCAAACGGCTCTAATTTCTCTGATGGCTCAAATGGGAGCATTTGTTCCTGCACGTGAAGCTAGGTTAGGAATGATTGACAAAGTCTTTACTCGTGTTGGGGCTTCAGATAACATCTCTTCAGGAGAATCAACTTTCATGGTAGAAATGAACGAGACTGCCAGTATCCTAAATAATATCTCTGAACGTAGTTTGATTCTACTGGATGAAATTGGACGAGGAACAAGTACCTATGATGGTATTTCTATCGCTTGGTCTATTGCAGAATATCTGCACAACAATACCTTAGCCAATCCAAAGACCTTATTTGCGACGCACTACCACGAACTCAATCAGTTGGCAGAGCGATTTCCTCGCATCAAAAACTTCCATGTTGCTACTCGTGAGTTGAATAACAAAGTGATTTTCTTACGCAAATTGCAAGAAGGAGGTTCTCACCATAGTTTTGGTATTCATGTTGCTAAAATGGCGGGCATGCCACGCTATGTCGTAGAACGTGCCAATGATATTTTAGTCCAATTGGAACAGAAAAACATCGAGAATCAGGATATAGGCGAAAAAGTTGCTCAACTCTCTCAACCTGCTATGCAATTGAGCTTTTTTGATGGTGCGGCTGATCCTAAACTGACCGCCATCAAGGAACAACTAGAAGATACAGATCTTAATCGCCTCACTCCTATTGAGTGTATGCTGAAGTTGGATGAATTGAAGAAGCTGTTGGAGGAGTAGAGGGAAAATGAAATGTCCTTTGAATCTTACAAAGGGTATTCTAATAAAGTATATTTATCAATTTATGTAGAAAGAATATAAATTAAATGGACAAAATAGATGTATATATTGGGGAGTTAAATACTCAAATTATGTTTACCAAAATGAGTTATCAAAATTTTGAGGAATCATATTCCAGAAATGATGTTCAAAGAACTTTTATGAATATTCACCATTTTTTAATTCATGTTTCTAATATTGATAAAATACTTGATGTTAGACATAATCGATTTAGAGAAAATATTTTTGGAGACAATATTCCTCTAACTGACCTAAGACAATTTAGAAGATTAAGAAATCATCTTGAACATTTTGATGAAAGATTAGATAAATGGATAAAAGAATATAATGGATATACTTTTTTTGATATGAACTTTATCAAAGGAGCAAAAGGATTTCCCCGAAAGGCTTTCTTGAGAGCATTGGATGGTAAAATAATGAAATTTTATGGTGAAGATTATGACTTGGAATTGCTTCTAAAAATAATCCTTGAGTTAGAAGCAGAACTGAGCAAAATAAAGAAGTAGATTATTACACCACTCTAAATTTGATAGCAATCTCGCGAGGTAGCAGCCACTGCAAAGTGGCAGCCACCTACCATGTTCTCTGCTCTTTCCATAAAAAGAGAAATGCTATCAAATAATGTTTAGTCAAAATATTATTCAATAGTCTGAATCTAGGTGGCTGTCATTTTGAAAATGGCTGCCACCTCTAGCTAATCAAAACTGTCAATAATGAAATACTGGTTTCATACCTAAATATAAAAGATGGATGAATTACGAGCCTGAAAATATATACCACCTCTACAATCAAGGTAATAACAAGCAAAAGATATTTTATTCTGATGAAAATTATATCTTTTTCATTCGCAAGATTCGTAAATATTTACTTCCTCATACAGATATTCTTGCTTATTGTTTAATGCCTAATCATTTTCATATTCTAGCTAGAATAAAGCCAGAGAGCTGTCAAAAAGTATTAACAAAAGACAAGTCAAAATTTAATAATTGTAACCAGATTATCAGCCACCAAATTGGAATAATGCTATCTAGCTATACCAAAGCTATAAACAAACAAGAGCAGAGAACAGGTTCTCTATTCAGAAAAAGAACTAAGTCTAAAAATTGCTTTGTTGAAGCATTTCGAACACAAAGTAGTATCAATGATTATCTTCAAATGTGCTTCAACTACATCCATCAAAATCCAGTAAAAGCCCAGTTAGTTTCCAAATCTACCGATTGGGTGTATTCTTCAGCCTTAGATTATGCTGGTCTAAGAAAAGGAACATTGTGTAATAAAGCTTTAGCTAAGCAGTTACGACTGTTATAAAAATCCATATGATCTAGCAGCTTCTGTGACTCAGCAATTCAAAGAGGGAACCTACTTTAGGTGCTAAGCACTTTGAAAGTACTTAGCACCTAAAGTAGAAAAAATTTATTAATAAAGAGATCTGCTATCCAGGAGAAAGCGTCTAAGTCTATTTAGAGACTGCAAGTACAGCAGCTCATCTTGGGAAATTCTTTGTAGGAAAAAAAATTGAAATCAGAGAAGGTGCTCGAACAGTAGGTAAAGGTGAAATTCTCGAAATATTAAGAGAGGATTTCAAATTAAAAGAATAGTCTCTACCCAATTTCACCATAATAACACCTCCTCAATCCATCTCTCTACAAAATAAAGGTTGGAATCCAAAATGGATTCCAACCTTTATTTTTATACCATCCCAATTAGACAAAATTACAAACAAGTCTACTAAAGTCTTAAAAAAGTATTATTTTGGCTCTACTATAAACCAATCAAGCAATAATATTGTTTGGTCAACTTTTTTTATAAAAAATTTACATGATGATAAAAACTACACACTCAAAACTGCGGCTGTTGTTCGCTTTTTTGTTGCTGACTTTTGTAGGTAATAATCTACTACAAGCTCAAGCACGAATAAAAGTGCGTGTAATGTCTATCCAAACGACTCAAAATGAAGACTGTGATGGTTTTCTCTTTGGGAACTCTGATTTTATGTGGGAATATATTGCCACAGACAATACACTAGGTAAAACTAATAATAATGGTAATTTTATTACTGGAGGTGCCTTTGGTACCTTTGGATCTCCTACCAACTTTGCTTTGGTAGGCGGTGACAATGGACCTTATACCCAAAATACACCAAATGGTGGTGTATTTGATCCTACAGATGGAGAATTTTTCGACCATGAATATGTTTGTCCATCAGACGTTCCCACTCAAATCAATCTTGACTGGGCTGCCTATGAAGCTGATGAACCAATTTTTGGTTCTGGTATTACGGTACTATCTAAAGATGGAGAAACTGGTATTCAAAACAGCGTTTTGACCGTACCTGCGGCTACTGGATTTAGTGGGCTACAGACTTTTACGGCTACTGGATCAGGTGGTGGATGTAACCAAACCTATAGAATCACTGTACGTGTAGAACGCATTGATATTGTCGTAACGGATGTTCCTGACGCGATTTGTAATGCAATTCAGATTCCTGTGAATAACACCGTACAGCGTTTTGCTTGGTGTGGTAATCTAACCTTAGAACCAAACGAACCCGTATTGGGTAATATGTCTAATCATGGATCTGGATGGTTTTATTTTGTCGCTCCTGCTAGTGGTAATGTAGAAATCGAAACAGATCATGGTCAAACTGACTTTGGTACTGAGTTGATTATCTATCATGCTGCTGATGGTGCTGGATGTACTCATGGAAATAACAACTGGGTTGGTTTTATAGGTACAAATCCTTTGAAATCAAAATTCCAATACCTTTCTTATCAAGGAGACTCTGATGATGATGTAGTTTTGGTCAATCCAAATGCAAAAGCTACGGCCCGTTTTGAAGGTACAGGAATTAATCCATTGGATGATGGGCATGCTTTGATAGCAGGGGAAACTTATTATATCCAAGTAACAACTGACCAAAACACACAACGAGGATTCATTGGCATCTCTATTGATGATACTGGTGGAAATGCTTATAGAGGCATTGATATTCCTTGTCAAGGAGCTAATGTGACTACGGCTGCTGCTGGAACCGTAGTGGTAACAGAAGCTAATGGTCAACCAGAATCGGTTCAACTACAAACTAATAGAGTCTCAGATGAAGAAATAGATGCTCCTAATGCCAGTACTAATGCACAGGACTTTGCAGCCTATGATTATGTTCCTACCAATTCTAACAATCTGAATGGTAGTATGTGGATTCAATTTGCAGCCCCTAATAGTGGTCGTATTTATTTTGAAGCTGATCTAGACAATGCGGTATTTAACGAAACAGAAAATGCAGTACTATATGCTCCAGATCCACAATTTGGACCAGGTACACCTGCTGATTTGTTCTGTTCTAATATTATACAAATAGATGAGCAAGAAGGTGGGACTGGTATTGCTGGGGCTACTAAAACAGCTATCATTAGACAGCAATGTTTAGAGCCAGGTTATACCTACTATGGTATGGTGGATCCTCAAAGTGCTTCTACTGCCAATGATGCCGAAGTTTGGGTATATGACCCAAGTGTAGATGACCCTATTCTTAATCCTCCTGGAAATGATATTTTATGCTTGTCTTTAGCTGACAGTTTGTTTAGAGTTCCTGTCAAACCAGCAAATCAAGCCATATCTTTCCAAGCTGTAGCTGGAGACAACTCTAGTGCTTGTATTGAACGCTTAGCGGGTGAGCCTGTCTCTAATAGCAATCCTGCTAATCGTGCTGATCAAACAGTTTGGCACTATTTCATTGCACCTCCTTCTGGAGTAGTAGAAATGAGTATTAGAGCGTATATCGGGATGAATACACTCAACTGGTCTGTATATGAGTTGTTGAATGGTACTGACTGTTATGGAGGCCTACAACCAGCTACTTATACTACTGATGGAACACAAGGAACACCGCAAATTACACCTGTAGTGAGTGGCACTACTGATTTCAATGGTGATCAAGTTGGTTTATGTTGTTTGGTACCAGGTAGAGTTTATGCCATTCAGATTGATGGTGGAGCTCCAGGCGACCAAGGTCAGTATATCATTGAGTACATCAACGAGATAGAAGTGTATGCAGGAGACGCAGAATACTACACCAATAACAATGATACTTTTGACTATACAATTCCTGATACGAGTTATGTCTGTTTTGGAGATACGCTCTTCCCTACCGTAGCAGTAGATGCTTTAGGTAATACTACCTCTGTCTTCCCAAGTTGTATTGGGCTAGGATTCATGGTACATGATAGCTTAAATATTCCTGATTCAATTGTCAATGGTAACTTTACTTTCTTGGATACGGTTTATAATCAGCCTTTGTACTGGGTCAATGATGGGACGAATGTATTCAATCAAAATGCTCTACACTACGTTTCTCCGTTAGCAGACGAAATGGCAACATGGGGACAGTTAGTTTGTCCAAGTGCTAGTGCGGAAAATGGCGTCCCTTTCATTTTCTTGACAGAAATTTTGTTAGCGACTAGTTACAATCAAAATAACTGTATCATTAACTTTACTCCTTCAGGAGGTTTACCTGCTTTCAACGGGACAGACTTTAGTTATATCATCACTAATACGCTTGGTGATACTGTCGCTACAGGTACTACTGCCAATGGAGCATTAGAGCAATTTTCTATTCCTGTAGCAGATACTTATACCATTATGGTCATGGATAGTATTGGCTGTGGCAATACTGCTACTATTAATGCTAGCCCTTGTTTGGATCCTTGTATCAATAATCCTGTTGTTTTACTACCAGATCCAGTAGACAGCACGGTGTATACTTGTTATCCTGGTGGAGATTCTGCTATGGTAACTATCCAGATGACTGGTGGAGAACCTACCTTGACTGCTGGTAGCCCATATACTTCTAGTGTTAGTGGATCTACAGCTCCTGGTGCCAATGGAACATTCAATACAGTAAGTACAGGAACAAGTACTCCTTTCAACTTTACTGTAAGAGATGGTGACACTTGGCAAGTTGTTGTATTAGATGTCAATGGATGTCCAGATACTATTGGTGGTACTTTTGATTATAATTTAGTCAACTGTCCTGATTTCTGTCAAATCAATCCAATCACAGCTACTTACAACTACAATTGTAATGTTAACGGAACTGCTTTAGTAGAGGTAACACTCAATGGTGGTCAACCTAGTATTGACGGATCTAACTATACTGTAAATATTAATGGTTCATCTGTCTTTGGACAAAACTACCAAAATGCTCAATTAGCGGGTACTGTTGGTGGTAGTTCTAATTTCTCGTTCGTAGTAGATGATGGAGACAGTTGGACTTTTAACGCCTTTGATATTAATGGCTGTGCTGATACATTATCAGATAATTATACGTTTGATACTTCTAATTGTCCAATCTGTATGATGATACCAGTAGAGATTCTTCCAGACCCTGCTGATAGCACTGTTTATACTTGTTTCCCTGATGGTTCCGCTTTAGTTACTTTATTCCTAACTGGTGGAGATCCATTTGTCAATGGAACTAACTTTAATGTTACGGTAAGCGGATCTACTTTTGCTGGACAAAATGGAACAACAACAAGAGGAACAGGTATTTTCCAGTTCACTGTAAACGATACCGATGCTTGGCAAGTAACTGCTTTTGACAACAATGGTTGTGCCGACACGTCTAGTGGTATATTTGATTATAACTTGACTAACTGTCCAGATTTCTGTCAACAACAACCACTTAACGTAGGTCCTTTTGCTTATACTTGTAATGGCGACGGTACCGCTAGTGTTAGTGTTTCTATTTCAGGAGGAGAACCTTCTTTCAATGGTTCTAATTATACAATTGATGTGACTGGCTCTAGTAATGGTGGTAATGTATCTGGTGCTACACTCGCAGGTATCGTAAATGACACGGTTACTTATACTTTTGATGTTGACAATGGTGATACATGGAGTATTAATGTAAGCGATGCTCAAGGATGTACAGATGACCTATCGGCTACTTATACCTTTGATATTAACAATTGCCCTAACTTATGTGCTCTAGTTAATTTAGATATTGATACTACTAGTTATACTTGCTATACCAACAAAACAGCAGATATTACCATTCGTATGAGTGGTGGACAACCTGCCTTTGATGGATCTGATTACTTAGTTACTATTATTGGTTCTACTTCTGGTGGAAGTGGCTTCCAAATACCAGTAACAGGTACTATTGGTGACACTACTGATTATACGTTTAATGTCAATGATGGTGACAACTGGTTAGTTGTTGTCTCAGATGGCAACTGTCTAGATAGTATTAGTGGTAATTTCTTATGGACAGCTACTACTTGTAGTGGTATTTGCAATGACCCAAGTTACATTGGTGTTGCTATCAATGGTAATACAGGGCAATACACTTACAATTGTGATACTTTTGGCAACGCTATCTTAAACTTGCAATTGACGGGTGGTTTACCTCAAATAACTGGAGGTACGGACGATTATATTGCAGAAGTAACCATTAACGGAAGCATCGCAAATTACTTAGTCAACTCAAATGGTACTGTTGGCGATTTAGCCATTAATTTATCTGATGGAGATGTTTGGTCTGTATTAGTTTATGATGCGATCAAATGTGACTCAGCTACTTTGAATGGTACCTTTACATCTGTCAATGCTGTAGCTACTACTACTGCTAGTTACAACCTATTGATTGGTCAATTTGCTGACTTAGATGCGACCAACTCTACTGGTAACATATCAACCTATACTTGGTCTCCTACTACTTATGTAACTGACCCTACGGCTGCCTTGACGACTATACAGCCATTAAATGAAATAACCTATACCCTTACTGTAGCCGATACATTTGGCTGTACCGATAGTACTACCATATTTGCTCCTGTTGGAGCTTGTGTACCTTATGCTGCTGGATTCACACCAAATGGTGATGGCGTCAACGATTTGTGGGAAATTCCATGTTTGATGCTATTTGATAACCGTGTAGAAGTATATAACAGATGGGGACAAAAAGTATTTGAAGCTCAAAATTATGATGGAACTTGGGATGGTAAAAACTTAGGACAAGATGTCCCGGATGCAACCTACTACTACATTATTGAAGTAGATTATCCTAATCTAGCTGAGCCTGCTGTACTAAAAGGTACCGTAACTATTATTCGATAAAATGATAAAAATAGTGGTAGTAGCAGTAGTTAATCACTACTACTACTGCCCTATTCTTATTCTAAATATAATCAAAGACATGAAAAAATTAATTTTCATATTGACTTGCATTGGTAGCTTATTGGCTACACATCAAGCCAACGCACAACAAGATCCTTTGTTTGCTCAATACAATAGCAATGCTTTTCTAATTAATCCAGCTATAGCAGGATCAAAAGGCAATCATTCTCTCAATTTGTTCCATCGTTGGCAATGGGTTTCATTTCCAGGCTCACCCCAAACTTTTGGTCTTAACTACCAAGGTCTCATTAAAGACTTGCATGGTGTAGGAGCCTTATTATTTGGTGATGTTACTGGCCCCTCTTCCCGTTATGGAGGAAAAGTATCTTATGCCTTCCATATTCCACTAGCAGATAGAAAAATGCGTCTCTCTATTGGTCTAGCTGGTAGATTTGCCTATAATGTAATTCGAACAGGAGATATACAATTTATTGATCAAAACGATCAAGCTGTTGCTAATGCAGATGGTGGTGTAGGTAGTGGAGATGCTGAGTTAGGTTTTTACTTTTATAGTAAAAATTTATCTATTGGTTTAGCGGCTCCGAATTTAATTCAAACTAAGATTGACTTTGGAAATAATCCAAATGGTAGAGATCCAATCGCTCAAGGATATCGTCATTACTTTTTGAATGCAGGATACAAATTTAGATTTCCAGAGAAAAAGATGATTTTAGAGCCTTCTATCATGGTAAAATATGTACAAGGTAGTTTACCTCAAATTGATGGTGGAATTACACTACATGTTTTAGATGAAGCTTTAGCTTTTGGACTTTATTATCGTTCACCTGCTTTCTTGTCTTTTCAAGCCAAATTCTTATTTGACAAAAAGATCCCTGTCTTAATTGGGTTTGATGTTGCCTTGAATAATTTCCAACAATACAGTACAGGTTCTACTGAACTGATGATTGGTTATGAGTTTGCTGGTCAAAATATGTTTCAGGCACCTGTTGAAATGGAAGAAGAAACACCTGACGGAAATCTATAGATTTATAATAATATTGCAATTTGCAGAAGGATAGTAATTCGCTTTACTATCCTTTTTTTTATCTAAGAAGTTAGAGCATGTTTAAATTTATCTTAATTCATAATATGAAATCCCTTTTTCTACTA